>JBGQDL010000118.1:0-12754 GCA_041495865.1 Thermoanaerobaculia bacterium
GCGTGAGCGAAGGCGAGAGTCTGGATCCCTGGATCGAGAGCTTTCGAGCCGATGTCGCGCGATTCGCTCCCTCGCGCGAACGCAGCCTCCTCTACCCCTCTGAGAATCTCCCAATCGTTCTCCTCGTGGTCGGCGCCCACGAGTCCGGCAAGACGACGGTCGCCGTGAAGCTCATCGAGGCGCTCGTCAAGGACGGCTTGAGAGTCGGTTCGGTCAAGCACACGGACCACGAGTACGAGACGGACATCGAAGGGAAGGACTCGCAGCGTCACAAGGCCGCGGGCGCGAATCCGGCGATCCTCGTCGCGGGGCGTCGGAGCGCGGTCCACAGAGGGCCCGAGGAGATTTCTGTTTCGGACCCGAGCGCGGGCGCGGTTGGGGCCAATGGGCGACCGGCTCTATCCGTTTTCTTAGAGGGTGAATATGGACTCGGCGAGTGCGACGTCGTGATCGTCGAGGGATACCGGAGCGAGTCGTACCCGAAGATAGAGGTCTGCCGCGCGGCGACAGGCCGGGAGCCGCTTTGTGTCAACGATCCTTCGGTCCTCGCCGTTGTCACGGACTGTGCCACGAAGCACGCTTCTTCCGTCCCGCGATTCACCTTCGAAGAAATCTCCGGTTCTCTTTTTCCCTTTCTAAGAAAATCCCTGCTCCCTCGATGAAAGCCATCCTCGTTCCGAAGCCCGGCGGACCCGAAGCGCTCGTGTGGGGCGAGGCGCCGGATCCTGTTCCGGGCCCCGACGAGGTCGTCGTCCGGGTGCGCGCGACGGCGGTGAACCGCGCCGACCTGTTGCAGTCGCGGGGAAAGTACCCGCCGCCTGAGGGCGCCTCGGAGATTCTCGGGCTGGAGGCGGCCGGCGAGGTGGAAGGAACGGGCGAGCGGGTCTTCTTCCTCCTCGCCGGAGGCGGCTACGCGGAGAAAGTCTCGACACCGCGCTCCATGCTCATGCCGATCCCGCGCCGGCTCTCCTTCGCGGAGGCGGCAGCGATTCCGGAGGCGTGGTTCACGGCGTACTTGAATCTCTTCCATGAGGGCGGCCTGAAGGCGGGGGAGCGCGTTCTCGTCCATGCGGCCGCTTCGGGTGTCGGAACGGCCGCGATTCAGCTCGCCAAGCGCGCGGGCGCGTCCGTCGTGGCGACGGCGCGCAGCGCCGAGAAGTGCGGCGCGCTCCTCGCCCTCGGCGCGGATCTCGCCGTCGACACGTCGCGGCAGGAGTTCCTGAGCCGCATCGAACAGACCTTCGGAAAGGAATCCGTCGATCTCGTTCTCGACTCCGTGGGCGGTCCTCTCCTCGCGCCCAATCTCAGGGCGCTCCGCCGGGGAGGACGCGTCGTCCTCATCGCGAGCATGGCCGGGCACTCGGCCGAGATCGACCTCAACGTCGTGCTCGCCAACCACCTGCGGATCATCGGATCGACGCTTCGGAGCCGGCCCCTCGAGGAAAAGGCGGCCCTGACAGCCGCGTTCGCGCGCGACGTGCTGCCGGGGCTCGCCGACGGCTCGCTCCTGCCCGTCGTGGACCGCTCCTACCCGCTGCGCGAGGCCGCCGAGGCCCACCGCCGCATGGCCGCGAACGAGAACGTGGGCAAGATCGTCCTCGTCGTGGACTGAGGCTTGGCGCCCCTTCCGTCCCCTCCGCGCGCGGTCATCTTCGACCTCGACGGCACGCTCGTCGACGCCTACGCGGCGATCCACGAGTCCCTCGGCGTGGTCCTCGCAGCGTTCTCCCGCCCGCCCGTCGAGCGCGAGGAGACGCGCCGGATGGTGGGCCAGGGCCTCGAGGCGCTCATCGGAAAGGCAGTGGGAACGGAGAACGTGGCCGAGGGGGTGCGCCTGTTTCGCGAACGCTATGAGAAGGTCGGGCTGGAGGCGACGCGCCTCCTGCCGGGCGCCGAAGGAGTCACGCGGAGCCTGTTCGAGAGGGGCGTCCGCCTCGCGATCGCGTCCAACAAGCCCGCCCGCTTCACGCGGCCGCTCCTCGAGGCGTTCGGGCTCTCTCACCGCTTCGGGTTCGTCGCCGGGCCTGACGACGGTTTTCCTCCGAAGCCCGCGCCGCACATGGTCTTCATGGCTCTCGGCACGCTCGGCGTTCCGGCCCGCGACGCCGTCTTCGTGGGCGACATGCCGATCGACGTCGCGACCGCGCGCGCGGCGCAACTTCCCATCATCGCACTTCCGACGGGCAGCGCGACACGGGAAGAGCTCGTGGCCTGTTCGCCGGACGCGATCGTCGAAAACCTCGAGGCCCTTTTACCGCTCCTCCTGGGCTCGTAGAATCCCGCACTATGACGAACTTCGACTCGACCTCAGGCTCTCCCGGCCAGGTGCGCTTCTTCAACCCGGGGCCCGTGTGGGTGCGTCCCCAGGTGCTGCAGGCTCTCACCGGCCCCATGCTCTCCCACCGCTCTCAGGCCTTCATGGACCTCTACGGGCGCATCCTCGAGAAGCTCCCGAAGGTCTTCCGGACGGCGCGCACGGCCCACACCCTCGCGACGTCGGCGACGGGTGTCTGGGAGTCCGCGCTCGTCTCCTGCGTCGAAGGCCCGGTCCTCGCGCTTTCCAACGGCGCCTTTTCTGGCAAGTGGGGCGAGATGGCCTCGCGCCTCGGGCTCGAGACGGACGTCCTCAAGTTCGAGTGGGGCCAGGCCGTCAAGCCCGACGCCGTGAAGACGAAGCTCGCGGAGAAGAAGTACGCGGCCGTGACCGTCGTTCACAGCGAGACGTCCACGGGCGTGCTCTCCGACCTCGCCGCGATCGCGAAGGTCGTCCACGAGAACTCCGACGCGCTCCTCTTCGCCGACGCCGTGACGTCCGTCGCGGGAACGCGCGTCGAGACGGACGAGTGGGGCCTCGACGTCGTCCTGACGGGCTCGCAGAAAGCGTTCGCGCTACCGCCCGGGCTCGCCCTCTTCGCCGTTTCCGAGCGCGCGATCGCCGCCGCGAAGAAGAAGAAGTTCCGCGGCCTGTACCTCGACCTCCTGGAAATCGAGGCCTTCGCGGCCAAGAAGCAGACGCCGACGACACCGTGCCTGTCGCTCCTGTACGCCCTCGACGTCCAGCTCGACCACATCCTCGCCGAGGGGATCGAGAACCGGTGGGCGCGGCACGGCGCCATGCGGAAAGCCGTCGAGGACTGGGCGGGGAAGAACGGGTTCCGCGTCCTGGCCGAAGCGGGCGCGCATTCGCCCACGGTGACGTCCCTCATTCCGCCGGAGGGCGTCAGTGCCGAAGAGCTGAACAAGACGCTCAAGGGCATGAAGTGGACGACGGGCTCCGGCTACGGCAAGCTCAAACCCACGAACGTGCGCATCGGCCACATGGGAGACGTGGACGTCGCCTCCGTCGAGGCCTACCTGAAGGCGCACGAGGAGGCCATGGCGTCCATGCGGGCGAAGGCGGGAAGCGCCGCGTGAGCAAGAAGCGCGTCCTCATCGCCGAGCCGCTCTCCGAGACCGGCCTCGCCGTCCTCGAAAAATCCGGGCTCTCCGCGGACGTCCGCACCGATCTTTCCCGCGAGGCCCTCCTCGCGGCGATCGCCGACTACGACGCCCTCGTCGTGCGCTCGGCCACGCAGGTGGACCGCGAGCTCCTGACCGCCGGGAAGAAGCTCCGCGTCGTCGGACGCGCGGGCGTGGGCCTCGACAACGTGGACGTGAAGGCCGCCACCGAGCTCGGCGTCCTCGTCGTCAACGCTCCGTCCGGAAACGTCGTCTCCGCGGCGGAGCATGCGATTGCCCTCCTTCTCGCGCTCCTGCGCAAGATCCCGGAGGCACAGATCTCGCTGAAGGCCGGGGAATGGAAGCGCACGAAGTTCGTCGGGACGGAGCTTCAAGGAAAGACGGTGGGGCTGGTCGGCCTCGGACAGGTGGGAGCGCGCGTGGCCGCGCGCCTGCGCCCGTGGCACGTGACGCTCCTCGCGTTCGACCCTTACGTGACGCCGGAGCGCGCCGCCGAGCTGGGCGTGTCGCCGGTCTCGCTGGACGAGCTTCTCTCGAGGTCGGACATCGTGTCGCTCCACGCGCCGGGCGGCGCGGAGACGAAGCACCTCATCGGCGCGAAGCAGCTCGCCGCGATGAAGGAGGGCGCGATTCTCGTGAACTGCGCGCGCGGCCCGCTCGTGGACGAGGCGGCGCTCGTCGCCGCGCTCGACTCCGGGCAGCTCGCGGGCGCGGCGCTCGACGTCTTCTCCGTGGAGCCGCCGAAGGACTTCTCGCTCATGAAGCACCCGAAGGTGCTCTGCACGCCGCATCTCGGCGCGTCCACCGTCGAGGCGCAGGATCGCGTGGCGGTCGAGACGGTCGAGATGCTCGCCGAGGCCCTGAAGGGCTCGCCGTTCGTCGCGGCGGTCAACCTGCCGTTCCCCGCCGGAGGCGACCCGCACACGGCGCTCCCGTGGATGCGCCTCGCCGAGCAGGTCGGCGCGTTCGTGGGACAGGCGGTGCCCGGCGCGCCGAAGCAGCTCACCGTCACCCTCGCCGGCGTGCCCGAGAGCATGCGAAAGGCCTGTGTCGTCGCGGCCCTGAAGGGCGTCGTCTCGACGTTCGCCGAAGGCGCCAACTTCGTGAACGCGGCCTCGCTCGCGAAGCTGAACGGGATCGCGGTCTCGGACGCCGTGCGCGAGGACGCGGGAGGGTACGCGAGCCTCGTCACCGTGACGGCGGGCGACCGCAGCGCTTCGGGGACGCTCTTCGGAGACAGGCTCGGGCGGATCGTGGCGGTCAACGGTCTCTCGCTGGAGTTCTCTCCGGAGGGGACGCTCCTCGTCATCGCGAACCGGGACGTGCCGGGAGTCGTGGGGCGCATCGGAACGGCGCTCGGAGCGCGCGGCGTGAACATTTCGGACCTCGCGCTGTCCCGCGGACGGGACGGCCGCGCGGCGGCCGTCGTTCGCATCGACCGGCCGGACGGTGCCCCGATCGGACAGGATCTCGTCTCGGCGGTGTCGATGCTCGAAGGCATCGATTCTGCGCGTCTCGTGACGCTCGGGTGAGGGGTTGAGGGAGGCGCCCCGCGTCCCCACGCGAAGGCGTGTCGGCGTCGTTTTCGGCGGCCCGTCCCGCGAGCACGGCGTGTCGTTCGTCTCGGCGGCATGCCTTCTCGAAAACCTCCCGAGGGATGCGTACGAGGCGATCCCGCTGTTCGTCGGGAAGGACGCCGTCTGGCACGAGCCGGGAGAGTCGAAAGCCGAGCTCTCGCGCCAGCTCTCCCGGCGGGCGAAAGACCTGCTCCTGGATGGCGTGAAGCCGGGGTCGAGCCCGGCCGTCACCTCGGCGATCGTGGATTCATTCTTCGCGGCCTGGCACGCGGCGGGGGTCGAAGCGCTTTTCCCGATTGTGCACGGGACGTTCGGCGAGGACGGCGTGCTGCAGGGCCTTCTGGAGTCACTCGGCATCCCGTACGTGGGTTTCGGCGTCGCGGCCTCGGCCGTCGGCATGGACAAGATCTTCATGAAGGCCGCGTTCGGCGCGGCGGGCCTGCCGCAGGTCGCGTACGTCGCCTTCTCGCGCGCCGAGTGGAAATCGCCCGAAAGACGGGCGTCGATCGTGGAAAGCGCAGGCCGCCTCGGGTTCCCGCTCTTCGTCAAGCCGGCGTGTGCCGGCTCCTCGGTGGGCGTCTCGAAAGTGAAGTCTCAGGCCGGCCTCGCGCCCGCGGTGGAGGAGGCGCTCCTCGTGGACGGGCGCGTCCTTGCCGAGAAGGGCGTCGACGCCCGCGAGATCGAATGCTCGGTTCTCGAGGGCGAGGCGGGCGGGCCGACGGAAGCCTCGCTGCCGGGCGAGATCGTTCCCGGGCGCGAGTTTTACGATTACGAGGACAAGTACATCGGCACGGGCTCACGCTCGATCATCCCCGTCGATCTGCCGGAGGCCTTTCGCGACGAGATCCGGCGCCTCGCCGTCCGCGCCTTCGACGTTCTCGGCGGCGCCGGATTCGCGCGCGTGGACTTCTTTCTCGAGCGGGGCACCGAGCGGCTCCTGGTGAACGAGATCAACTCCCTGCCGGGCTTCACGCCCATCTCGATGTTCCCGAAGATGTGGGAGGCGACGGGGCTGCCGCTGCCGAGGCTCCTCGATCGCCTCGTGAGGAGCGCGTTTCAGCGGCCGGTCAGGGGGCGCTGAAGGGCCTACCGGTAGACCACGACGATGCCCGCGAGGCCCATCTCGCCGAGCGATTCCCGCGCGGAGTCGGCCTCCTCGCGCGTCCCGTAAGGGCCGAACTTCACCCGCTTGAGGCCCAGAAATTCCTCGATGAAGGGGTTCGGGTAGCGCGCGGCGAGTCGGTCCCTCAGCCGGAGCGCATTCGCCTGGTCGCCGAACGCGCCGGCCTGCACGGCCCACGCGCCGGGCAGGGAACGGGTCCCCGCGTTCGCGGCGGTCACGGGGGGCGGCTCGTCGCTGCCCGCCCGGATGCGCGAGTTGTCGCCCAGGGACACGACGCGGAGCGTGACGGGCACGACACCGTCCAGGACCGACCCGATCTCCGCGGCGGCCGCCTTCGAGAGGTCCACGATGCGACCCGCGACGAACGGCCCGCGGTCGTTGATCTTCACGCGGATGGTCTTCCCGCTCCTCTCGTTCGTCACGTCCACGACGGTGCCCAAAGGCAGCGTGCGGTGCGCGGCGGAGATCTTCTCGGGCCGGAATGTCTCGCCGCTGGCGGTCGGCAGCCCGTCGAACTCCTTCCCGTACCACGACGCGAGCCCGCGCTCGGCGGTGCCGGGCGTGGGCATGGGCGTGGGGAACACAGGCGGAGCAGCAGGCGGCGGATTCGTCGAACAGGCTGCGAGGAGAAAGGCAAGAATGGAAAGAGGAACAGAAGAGGAGATTGATATTTTTCTGATATGCGGCGGCTGCTGATGCAGCCGCCGATAGATGAAATCTTCTTCCCGAATGACCGATGTCAAGGGCGCGCTTCGCGCGCCGCGCGGCGGTCGAAGACCCTTGACATCGGCCATTCGGGAAATACGGTCCCCGTTCGAACCCTCTCTAAGAAATCCCTCTTTGTCCTTCTCTTTCCGAAGCAAAGTGTTTTTTTCTCTTCTTTTCAGACCCGGACCTCTTCGCGCGTCTCGCCCGCGGCGGCCTCGGGGTCGGTCGCGAGGATGGGTTCGATCTCGGTCTCGAGGAACTCGTCGACCTGCTCGGGCGCGCGGCCGATGAAGCGCGTGGGCTCGGAGGCCGCGATGACCTCGGCGGGCGTGAGGCCGAAGGCCGGGTCGCCCGCGATCCGTAACAGCAGGTCGTTCTCGCCGCCCTCGGCCTTCAAGCGGTCCCCCGCGGCCTGCGCGAGGACGCGCAGCCTTTCGTGGAGTGCCTGGCGGTCGCCGCCCTTCTTGGCCGCGGCCATGAGCACGTTCTCGGTCGCCAGGAACGGCAGCTCCGCGTCGAGGCGCCGCCTCACGACGTGAGGATGCACGACGAGGCCGTCCGTCACCGCGTCCCAGAGGAGCAGAATCGAGTCGGCGGAGAGGAACGACTCGGCGAGAGCGAGGCGCCGGTTCGCGGAGTCGTCGAGCGTTCTCTCGAACCACTGGGTCGCGTGCGTCCAGTTGCCGTTGTCGGAGATGGAGAGCAGCCAGCGCGCGAGGGCGTTGATGCGCTCGCATTTCATCGGGTTGCGCTTGTAGGGCATCGCCGACGAGCCCACCTGCCTCTTGCCGAACGGCTCCTCGACCTCCTGGAGGTGCTGGAGCAGCCGGACGTCGTTCGCGAACTTCGAAGCCGAGGCCGCGAGGCCCGCGAGCGCGGACAGAACGAGGGCGTCCTGCTTGCGCGTGTACGTCTGGCCGGAGATCAGGAGGCGGTCCGTGAACCCCGCCTTCCGGGCCACGAGGCGGTCGAGGCGCTCGGCCTTGTCGGCGTCGCCGTCGAAGAGCGCCACGAACGACGCCTGCGTGCCCGTGGCCCCCTTGCAGCCCAGGAAACGCAGCTCGTCGGCGCGGCGGACGAGCTCGCGGTGGTCGAGCGCCAGGTCCTGGAGCCAGAGACACGCCCGCTTGCCCACCGTCGTCGGCTGTGCCGCCTGGAAGTGCGTGAAGCCGAGGCAGGGGAGATCGCGGTAGGCGCGCGCGAACCGGGACAGGCGGCCGATGACACGCACCGTGCGCGTCGCGAGGAGGCGCAGCGCCGCGCGCAGGAGGAGAAGATCGGCGTTGTCGCCCACGAAGGCCGAGGTGGCGCCGAGGTGCAGGACCCCGCGCGCGGCGGGCGCGACGTCGCCGAGGGCGTGCAGGTGTGCCATGACGTCGTGCTTCGTCTCGCGCTCGTACCGGTCCGCCGCCGTGAGCTCGGCGTCGGTCGGCACGAGATGGGCCCGGAGCGCCTCGAGCGAGGCCGCGGGAATCGGCAGCCCGAGCTCCGCCTCGGCCTCGGCCAGCCAGAGCCAGAGCTTGCGCCAGATCGTGAACTTCGACCGCGCCGAGAACAGCGCCGACATCTCCGCCGAGGCGTAACGGCTCGCGAGGGGGTTCTCGTAGCGGTCGCTGGGAGAGTCGCTCACCCGCTCATTCCTCGATCTCGTCGTCCGTGGGCAGCCGGAACTCCTTCGTCTCGTCGTTTCCGCAAATGCTGCAGAACGCGCTGGTGATGCCTTTCTTCTCGTCGTATTCGAAGAAGTAGCACGGCGTGTCGCAGTTGAGACAGACGATGAAGTCGACTTCCTCGCTCATGGCGCGAATCTCGCGAGTGTTCAGGTTAGCATCCCTCGGGCGGCTCCCGCCGCCCCTTCGAGGCCCGCCATGACGCTCTGTGTCGACTCCGAGATCGGCCGCCTGCGCGCGGTCCTCGTCCACGAGCCCGGGCGCGAGATCGACCGGATGGTGCCCTCGATGATGCAGGACCTGCTTTTCGACGACATCCTGTTCGGGGCCCGCGCGCGCGAGGAGCACCGGCGCTTCCGGCAGGTGCTCCGCTTCGTGGCGGACGAGGTGCTCGACGTCCAGGATCTCCTCGAGGAGGTCCTGCGTGATCCCACGGCCCGCAACGAGGTGCTCACGGAGCTGGCCACCCTTCTCGCCTGGCCGCCGGCCGTCCTTCTCGCGCTGAACGAGATGCCGCCCGGCAGGCTCGCGGCGGGCCTGGTGGAGGGCGTCGAGCGGCCCAGGCCCGCGATCTCCGGCTCGCTCGACTCGCTGTACCTCCTTCCGCCGCTGCCGAACTGGTTCTTCCAGCGCGATCCGGCCACGGTCGTGGGCGACCGCGTGGTGCGGGGCTCGATGGCGACCCGCGCCCGCTGGCGCGAGCCGCTGCTCTCGGGGGCGGTGTTCGCCCGGCACCCCCGCTTCGCCGGGGTGGAGCCGCGCTTCTGGTTCCAGGAATTCGCTGCGGGCGAGGGGCGCGACCTCGCGTGGGCGCGCATGCGGCCCACGCTCGAGGGAGGCGACGTCCTCGTGCTCTCCCCGGAGGTGCTCGTCATCGGGTACTCGGAGCGCACGGAGAAGACGACGATCGAGCGCCTCGCCGAGGCGCTTCGGCGGGAGCGGTCGCGTGTCCGGAAGATCCTCGTCGTGGCGATTCCGCCGCAGCGCGCGACGATGCACCTCGACACCGTCTTCACGCCGATCTCGGCGGGCGAGTGCCTCTGCTACGGGCCGATGATCCTGTCCGGCGGCGCCGAGGAGGCAGACGTGTACGAGGCCGATCTCACGACGCGCGAGATCACCTGGACGACGAAGGACGACCTGCTGTCGGCGCTCGCGGGGCTCGGCGTCCACCTCGCCCCGATCCTGTGCGGCGGCGCGGACCCGATCGATCAGCAGCGCGAACAGTGGACGGACGGCGCGAACGCCTTCGCACTCGGGCCCGGCGTCATCCTGTGCTACGACCGGAACGAGCGCACCGCCGAGTCGCTCGCGCGGCACGGATACGCCGTCGTGGCCGACGACGACCTCCTGCTCGGCAGGGAGACCCTCGATCTGAGGAAGCCCGGAAAGCACGCGATCCTGCTCTCGGCACCCGAGCTGTCCCGGGCGCGCGGCGGCCCACGCTGCATGACGATGCCGCTCGCGCGCGATCCGGTGTAGAAAGGGAAGCATGTTCCAGAAGGACCTCATCTCGATCCACGACCTGACCGCCGCCGACGTCGCGGCGCTCTTCGCCCTCGCCGCCGCCATGAAGGCGCGCCCGGGCGAGTTTCGGGCGGCCCTTTCCGCGAAGATTCTCGCGATGATCTTCGAGAAGTCGTCCACCAGAACGCGCGTCTCCTTCGAAGCCGGGATGACGCAGCTCGGGGGCGCGGCGCAGTTCCTGTCGTCGCGCGACATCCAGATCGGGCGCGGCGAGCCGATCGCGGACACGGCGCGCGTCCTCTCGCGGTACGTGAACGGCATCATGGCGCGCACCTTCGCGCACGACACGGTCCTCGAGCTCGCCCGTCACGCGACGGTTCCCGTCGTCAACGGCCTGACGGACCTCCTCCACCCGTGCCAGGCCCTGACGGACTACTTCACGATGGGCGAGAAATTCGGAAGGCTGACGGGCCTCAAGCTCGCCTACGTCGGCGACGGAAACAACATGGCGCACTCGTTGATGTACGGCGGGCCGAAGTGCCTCGTGAACGTGGCCGTCGCGACGCCGAAAGGGTACGAACCGGGCGCGACCGTCGCCCGGAACGCGCAGGCCGACGCCGCCGCGGCGGGAACGACGCTCCTCGTCACGCACTCGAAAGAGGAGGCCGTGAGAGGGGCCCATGTCGTCTACACCGACGTGTGGGCCTCGATGGGCCGGGAGGCGGAGCAGCAGAAGCGGGTGCGCGACTTCGCGGGCTGGACGGTCACCGAGGAGCTCCTCGCCCTCGCGCACCCCGACGCCGTCTTCATGCACTGCCTGCCCGCGCACCGCGGCGAGGAAGTGGCGGCCGAGGTGTGCGACGGGCCCCGCTCCGTCATCTTCGACGAGGCGGAGAACCGGCTCCACGTCCAGAAGGCGATTCTCACCACCCTGATGGGCCGCCCCTGACGCGCCGCCTCGCCCTCGCCGCCGCCTGGTGCGCCCTCGCGCTGGGCGGCGCCTGCCGAAAGAGCGGCCCCGCCACGCCGTCTCCGGCCGCCCCGGCGGACGACCGGGGTGTCGTCACGCTGGAACGCGTCACCGCGCGCGCCGAGGCCGCGCCGAAGTCTCCGCCGGTGCTCACGCTGCTTCGCGGGAACACGCTGACGGTGCGGGAGGCCAAAGGCGACGCGGTGCGCGTCGCGGCGGCGGGTCGGGACGTCTGGATACCGGCCGGCAGCTTCGAGCTGATGGCCGACCGCGAGGCGCGCGAGAAGAGGGCCGCCGCGGTGGCCGCCTTCGCGCCTCAGCCGGCGCGGGCCGTCGAATCCTGCCCCGTCCTGCTCGCCCCGGACTACGGCGCCGCGAGGTGGGGGACGCTCGAGGACGGCGACGACGTGGATGTGGTGCTCGCGGATCACGATTTCTTCGGCGTTCGCCTCGCCGGCAAGATCCTCGCGTTCGTGCCCGCGCGCTCCGTGCGCCTCCTGCCCTCGTCCGTGCCGGCGCTCGACGCCCGGCCGTCCGGACGCGGGGTCGTGCCGGAGGTGCAGTCGCTCGGAGGTTCCGACCCCGATCTTCACCCGACACTTGCCAGCCGCCTCCCGGCGCCCCCCGCGGTCGCGGGCACAGCCGAACTCGCGGCTCCCGCCTCGCCGCCTCCGGCCGCGGCCGTGCCGGCCCTTCCGCGGGCGCCGCTGACGTCGCTTCCCGAGGGCGCCGAACCTCCCGTTCTCGTGACGCGCGTGGACGCCCGGTACCCGGAGGCGGCGCGCCGGCTGAATCTCGGCGGGGACGTCATCCTGCGCATCGTCGTGGAGGCGAACGGCGCGGTCGGCAGGATCGAGGTGGTGTCGGCCGGACCCGCGGGCATGACGGAGGCCGCGGTGGACGCGGTGCGGCGCTGGACGTATCGCCCGGCGCGCATCGCGGGGCAGCCCGTGGCCGTGTGGAAACTCATTCGGGTGCGTTTCTCGCCGGTTCCGGAGCGCGAGCCTCCGCCGGACTGAATCGGCGCGCCGCCGGAACGGACCCGGCCGCTCCCTATAAACTCCCACCGGCCCATGCTGGAGATCGTCTACGAGATCGAGGGGCAGACCCGGCGCTTCCTCCTGTCCGGCGGGGACGTGTCAATCGGTCGGTCGAGCGAGAACGGGATCGTCCTGAACGACTTCTCGGTGTCGCGCCGGCACGCGCTCCTGTCGGAGCGCGCGGGCCTCTGGACGATCGAGGATCTGAAGTCGACGAACGGCGTCAAGGTGAATGGGGAGTTCGCGGCCAGGTCACCTCTGAAGGCGAACGACATCCTCTCGGTCGGCACTTTCACGCTTCAGGTGCGCGAGCAGCCCACGACCGGGAGCAGCGCGGCGAAGACGATCGACTCGAGCTCGACGTTCGTCCGCTCGATCGCCGACTTCAACCGAGACTTCAACCTCGAGGCCACGGGTGCCGGGATCACGGACGTCGGGGGGACGCTCGCCGGGCGGCGGCACCCGCCCGAAAAGGCGCGCGAGAAGATCTTCGAGATCCTCGTCCAGGTCGCCCGGACGCTCATCGAGGCGCCCGACGTGGATCAGATCCTCTCGAAAGTCGTGGACCTGCTCTTCGACTTCCTGCCCGCCGAGCGGGCCGTCGTCGTCCTTCGCGAGGACGGGGGCCGGCTCGTCGCAACTCTCGCGCGCCAGAGGGGGCGGGCCGGCGCGGAGGTCGCCGAGACGTTCTCCCACACGATCGTCGAGACCGTCGTGCGCGAGCGCGTCGCGGTCCTGCC
>JBGQDL010000119.1:0-12668 GCA_041495865.1 Thermoanaerobaculia bacterium
CGCGCCTTCCCGAAGAAAGTCATCGAGACGAGGCGGAACATGTAGAAGGCCGTGAGGCCGGCCGTGAAGAGCCCGACGGCCCAAAGGACCGGGTGGCCCGACGCGGCGGCCGACCCGAGGATCATGTCTTTCGAGAAGAAGCCCGCGAGCGGGAAGATGCCCGCGATCGCGAGCGTCGCGACGAGCATCGTCCGGAAGGTGTGCGGGATGCGCCCGGCGAGCCCGCCCATCTGCCGCATGTCCTGCTCGTGGTGCATCGACATGATGACCGAGCCCGAGCCGAGGAAGAGGCAGGCCTTGAAGAACGCGTGCGTGAAGACGTGGAACATGCCCGCCGCGAAGGCACCCACGCCGCACGCGAGGAACATGTAGCCGAGCTGCGAGACGGTCGAGTACGCGAGGACCTTCTTGATGTCGTTCTGCGCGAGGCCGATCGTCGCCGCGAAGATCGCCGTGCCGGCCCCGATCCACGCCACGAGCGTGAGGGCGTCGGGAGAGAGAACGAAGAGCGCGCTGCACCGGGCGACGAGGTAGACGCCCGCCGTGACCATCGTGGCGGCGTGAATGAGCGCCGACACCGGCGTCGGGCCCGCCATCGCGTCCGGCAGCCATACGTAGAGAGGTCCCTGCGCGCTCTTGCCGCACGCCCCGAGGAAGAGCAGCAGGCACACGGCGTAGACGCCCAGCGGCGCGTCGCCCGCGAGCACCTGGCGCTTCGCGAGCTCCACGAACGAGAAGTCGGCCGTGCCGAAGAGCGCGAACACCCCGAAGATGCCGAGGACCATCCCGAGGTCGCCGACCCGATTCGCGATGAACGCCTTCTTGCCGGCCGCGACCGCGAAGTCCTTGTCGTAGTAATAGCCGATGAGGAGGTACGAGCACAGGCCCACGCCCTCCCAGCCCACGAAGAGCAGCGGGAGATTGTCCGCGAGAACGAGCGTGAGCATCGCGAACATGAAGAGGTTCAGATACGAGAAATACCGCCCGTAGCCCTCTTCCTTCTGCATGTAGCCCACGCTGTAGACGTGGATGAGCGTTCCGACGAACGTGACGAACGACAGCATGAGCGCGGAAAGCGCGTCCAGCCGGAAGGCGACGTCCACCGAGTAGTTGCCGGCGGCCATCCACGTGTAGACCTTCTGCACGACCGGCGCGAGGCCCTCCGGCCCGTGTGTCGAATCGAGCACGTAGGGCACGACCGCCGCGAACGAAAGCACCGCGGAGAGGCCGACCGAGCCCACGCCGACGAGGCCGTGAAAAAGCCGCTGGGCGTAAGGGAGGGGGCCGCCCGGATGGTCTTTGCCGAACTCGTTCTCCGAACGGCTCGAGCTCGCCACGAGGGCGACGAGGCCGTTCACGAGGAAGCCGAGGAGCGGGAGGACGGGAATGAGCCAGAGCTGGTTCATCGGCCGGCTACCATTTCAGGAGCGCGATCTTGTCCACGTCCACCGTCCGGTGGGTGCGGAAGACCGCGACGAAGATCGCGAGACCGACGGCCGCCTCCGCGGCGGCCACGGCGATCACGAAGAAGACGATCATCTGCCCCGCGAGATCGCCACGCATCCGCGCGTACGTCAGGAAGAGCAGGTTGACGGCGTTCATCATCAGCTCGATCGACAGAAAGATGGAGAGCGCGTTGCGCTTGAGCAGGACGCCCGCGAGACCGATCGCGAAGAGAAGCGTGCCCACGACGAGGAACGCGCCCGGAGGAACGGCCATCGGGGCGACTCCGGGAAGGGCGCCCGTCATTCGAATCTCCGCTTGGACAGGAGAAGGGCGCCGACCGCCGCGACGAGAAGAAGCAGCGACAGCGCCTCGAACGCGAGGAGGTAATCGGAGAAAAGCAGCCGCCCGAGAGCCGGAATCTCGTCCGGCGACGGAATCGTACCCGTGGTGGGCATCCCGCGCGGTGGCGCCGGGGCCCGAAGCGTGGCGCCCGCGAGGAGGCCGCCGAGAGCGAGCGCCACGAGAAGCCCGAGCGTGCGCTGCACGGGCCGGTCGTCCTTGTCCGCGGCTTCTTCCTTCAGGTTGAGCAGCATGATGACGAACAGGAAGAGGACGAGGATCGCGCCCGCGTAAACGAAGATCTGCAGCGCGGCGATGAACGGCGCCGCGAGGAGGATCGCGAGGACCGAGAGCCCGAAGAACGTGACCACGAGGGACAGGACGCTCCTCACGGGCGTCTTCTGGACGACCATGAGCAGCGCGAACGCGAGCGCGAGAAACGAGGCGAACCCGAAGACGACGAGCTGTCCGTTCAGGGCCGGCATCAGACGACCTTCCAGAGGACGAGCACGCCCGTCCAGAGGAGGTTCAGGAGCGAGAGCGGCAGGAACACCTTCCAGCCGAGGTTCATGAGCTGATCGAAGCGGAACCGGGGAAGGGTCCAGCGCACCCAGACGAACAGGAAGATGAAGAAGCCCGTCTTCGCGGCGAAAACCGCGACCGACAGGAGGGCTCCCGGAATCCCCGTCGGGTGCAGCAGCGGGATGGACCATCCGCCGAAATAGAGCGTGGCCATCATCGCCGACGCCGCGATGAGGTTCAGGTATTCGGCCATGAAGAACATGCCGAAGCGGAAGGCCGAGTACTCGGTGTGGTAGCCCGCGACGAGCTCGGCCTCGGCCTCCGGAAGGTCGAAGGGCAGGCGGTTCGTCTCGGCGAACGCGGACACGACGAAGATGGCGCAGCCGAGGGCCTGGGGGAAGCAGTTCCAGAGAGGCAGGAAACCGAGGAAGGTGCCGGACGCCTGGTACTCGACGACCCTCGTGAGCCGGAGCGAGCCGGCGGCGAGGAACACGGAGATGGCGGCGATGCCCATCGCCAGCTCGTAGCTGATGACCTGCGCCGAGGAGCGAAGCCCGCCGAGGAGAGCGTACTTGTTGTTCGACGCCCACCCCGCGAGGACGAGGCCGTAGATGCCCACCGACGTCAGCGCGAAGACGTAGAGGATGCCGATGTTGACGTCCGCGATGACGAGCGGGATGTCGCGCCCGAACAGGTGAATCGTCGAGCCGAAGGGAATCACGGCGAAGGTCGTCATCGCCGGCACGAGGAGGATGAGCGGCGCGAGCGTGTGGAGGAGCCGGTCCGCGTACATCGGGACGACGTCCTCCTTCATGAACATCTTCAGGATGTCCGCGATGGCCTGAAAGAGCCCGAACGGCCCCACGCGGTTCGGGCCGGGGCGGTCCTGGATGAGGCCCGCCATGCGCCGTTCGACCCAGATGAGATTCGGGAGGACGGCGCCGAGGACGACTCCCCAGACGAAGGCGATCTTGGCGGCGCCTTCGAGAGCGGCCGCGAGCGTCGGGCTCATGGGCGGCGGTCCGGCGCCACGACGGATGGGCGAGAGAAGACCTCGACGCCGGGATCCTTTTCGAGCCCGAGAACGTCATAGGCGGCCGCGGGGGAGATGGATGGCGGATTCCCGACGACCGCGTCCGAATCCCAGTCGAGGCCGGCGTAGCCGGCGACGGAGACCCGCATCTTTTCGAAAACGTCGCGAGCCGTCCACTGCGTGTCGAAGGCGCCCCAGCGCGTGCCGAGATGCAGCAGGATCTCGAGGTCCGTGCGCACGACGGGCGGCGACATGATCGCCATGTCCACGCGCTGCACGCGGCCCTTCGTGTTCACGAACGTGCCTTCCTTGCCGGAAAGTGGTGCCGAAGGCAGCACGATGTCGGCGGCGTCCGTCAGGGCACTGCGCTTCCGGGCATGGACGATGAGAACGCTCGCCTGCCTGAGGAGCGCAACGAACGCGGGGTCCGCGCACTTCTCGCTGAAATCGGCGTCGGCGATGTAGAGGACAGCGGGGATAGAAGACGAAGAGAAAGACGAAGAAGAAGATTTCTTAGAAAGTAAGAGAGACAGGGCGGACGAATCGCCTTCTTTGGTGCGCTTGAGGCCGGCCGCTTCCGCGCCGCGGCTGTTGGGAGCCGCTTCCGTTCCGTAAATCCAGCCGTCCACCTTGTTCCTGATCCGCCTCTTCGGCCCCACGTCCACGACAAACTCGGGGGTGCCCACTTTCAAAGAATCTTCAAACAACGCTTTCAGAAGCCAGTTTTCCTCCGTCGTGAGCCGGGCCGAGCCGAGAACCAGAATTCTCCTTTTCTCAGCAGCATTCTCTTTCTTGTCTTTCCTGTCTTTCCCTTCGATGCTCCCGGCGCCCTCTCCCCGAGCCCGGTCGATCGCGATCTTCACGGCGTCGAGCGCCTCGCCCCAGTTCGTCTGCCTGCGCGCGTCGCCCCCGGCGACCCGGATCTCGGGCCTCGTGAAGTCCTGCCGGTTGAGGTCCTCGGCGCGGAAGCGGCCGTAGTCGCACATCCAGAAGTCGTTCACGGCAGGCTGGACGCGCGGGAGGAAGCGGTAGACGACGCGGTCGCGGTGCTCGATCGACATGTTGCAGCCGATCTCGCAGCCGTCGCAGACCGAGCGCGTCTTGTCGAGCCACCACACGCGCTTGCGGAAGCGGAATTCCACCGTCGTGAGGGCGCCCACGGGGCAGACGTCGGCCGCGCACGCCGAGAGGTCGTTGTCGAGCGCGCGGCCCTCGTGGGTCCACACGAACGTGTGCCCGCCGCGCTCGACGAACGTCAGCTCGCCCGTCCCGGTGATCTCCTCGCAGAAGCGGACGCAGCGGGTGCACTGGATACACCGCGTCATGTCCGCGATCACGTGCGGGCCGATCGGCGTGCGGTCGTATCCCGGGAACTGCCGCCTCTGCTCGGACGTGCGCGAGACCGGCAGCCCGGCGCCCACGGCGTTGTCCTGCAGCTTGCACTCGCCGGCCTGGTCGCAGATCGGGCAGTCCAGGGGGTGGTTGATGAGGAGGAACTCCATCGTCGCGTTGCGCGCGGCGAGAGCCTTCTCCGTCGAGGCCTTGATGACCATTCCGTCGCGCACGGGCACCGTGCACGAAGCCTGGATCTTCGGCACGCCCTCGACCTCCACCATGCACATGCGGCACTGGCCGACGATGGACAGGCGCGGGTGATAGCAGAAGTGCGGCACGTCGACTCCCGCGGCGCGGCACGCCTCGAGCGCGTTCGCGTCGTTCGGGACTTCGACGACCCTGCCGTCTACGGTTACTTTCGCCATGCCACGTCCGAAGAAGAAAAAGAAAAGAAGAAGATTTTCGTAGAAAGGGAAGAGGGGAATTCGTTCTTTCTCATTCTAAGAATGAATCCCGGCGGCCGTTCTGTCGGCAACCCTGTTCGTGAGGCCTTCGGCGGCCAGCGCGAAATCGGGATGGTTGGATTTCGCGATGTACGCCTCGAACTCCTCGCGGAACTTCGTGATGCCCGAGAGGACCGGGGCGATCGCCGCGTCCGCGAAGACGCAGATCGTCATGCCGTTGCCCATCTGGCCCGCGATCTGGAGGAGGAGATCGAGGTCGGTCTTCTTTCCCTCGCCGTTCACGACGCGCTTGAGCATCTTGTGCATCCAGGGCGTGCCTTCGCGGCAAGGCGTGCACTGGCCGCAGGACTCGTGCGCGAAGAACTTCGCGATGTTCGTGACGGCCTTCGGGATGTCCGTCGTCTCGTCCATCACGATGATCGCGGCCGAGCCGAGCATCGACTTCGCGGCGGCCACGCCGTCGAAGTCCATCGGCAGGTTCTCGACCTCCTTCGCCGTGAGCATCGCGGCCGACGCGCCTCCGGGGATGACGGCCTTGATCTTCCGTCCGCCCTTCACGCCGCCGGCCATCGCGAGGAGAGTCTCCCAGGGGACGCCGATCGGCGCCTCGTAGACGCCCGGTTTCTCCACGTGGCCCGAAACGCAGAAGAGCTTCGGCCCGGTGTTCTTCTCGTTGCGGCCGATCGATTTGAACCACTCGGGCCCGCGGTCGAGGATGTGCTTGACGCAGCAGAGCGTCTCGACGTTGTTCACGACCGTGGGGCAGCCCCACACGCCGGAGACGGCCGGGAACGGCGGCTTGATGCGGGGATGTCCGCGTTTGCCCTCGAGGCTCTCGATGAGCGCCGTCTCCTCGCCGCAGATATACGCGCCCGCGCCGCGGTGGATCGTGATGTCGAGGTCCAGCCCCGAGCCGAGGACGTCCTTTCCGAGGAAGCCCTTCGCGTAGGCGCTCGCGACGGCCTTGTTGAGCAGCTCGGCGACGTGGACCATCTCGCCCCGGATGTAGAGATAGGCGTGCTTCACGTCGAGGGCGAAGCTCGCGAGCATCATCCCTTCGAGCACCTGGTGCGGATCGGTTTCCATGAGGAGCCGGTCCTTGAACGTGCCGGGCTCGGACTCGTCGGCGTTGCAGAGAAGGTACACGGGCTTGCCGCCGCGCTTCTCCTTCGGCGGCACGAACGTCCACTTCATGCCGCAGGGGAAGCCGGCGCCGCCGCGGCCACGCAGGCCGGAAGCCTTGACGAGATCTGTGACCTTCGCGGGCGTCCACTCGCCCGATTTCGAGCCGCCGAGCACCTTTTTCCACGAGGCGTAGCCGCCGTCCTCGAGGTACGTTTCGATCGAGGCCGAGTCCGGCCTGCCGAGGCGGGCGAGGAGGACCGGCTCGATGGGAGAGAGGCCGCTCACTTCAGGCTCCCGAGGAAGGCTTCGAGCTTGTCTTTCGTGATCACGAAATGGTCGTCGTCGTTGACCATGACGGCGGGCGCCTTGTCGCACTGCGCGAGGCACTCCACCTCGACGACCGTGAACTTCCCGTCCGGCGTCGTCTCGCCCGGCTTCGGGTCGCCGAGGCGCTTGCGGCACTCCGCGTAGACCTCGCTGGCGCCGTTCAGGTGGCAGGAGATCGACGTGCAGACCTGAATGAGGTGCCTGCCGACGGGCGCACGGTTGTACATCGTGTAAAAGGTCACGACCCCCCAGACGAAGGCCGGCGACAGCTCGAGAAGAGTCGCGACGTAGTCCACGGCCTCGCGCGAGATCCAGCCCCACTCCCTCTGCGCGAGCCAGAGCGACGGAAGCAGCGCGGCCTGTTTCGTGGGATAGCGGGTGAGCAGGCGCTCGAAGTCGGCGCGCGTGGGGCTCGAGAAGGAAAGCGCTTGGCCGCACGAAAGCGCGCCATGCTCGCCCACGCGCGAATTTCCCGCCTGTTCGGCCACGGGGACATTGGATCCACCGCTCACGTCAATCCCAATCGAACGCGCCCTTCTTCCAGAGGTAGGCGAACCCGAGGAAGAGGACGAAGACGAAAATGAGCATTTCGACGAAGACCGGCCATCCGCCCTGCCGGAACACCACCGCCCACGGATAGAGGAAAGCGGCCTCCACGTCGAACAGGATGAAGATCATCGCGACGATGAAGAACTTGATGCTGATGCGCTTGTGGCTGTCGTCGAGGAGCGGCATTCCGCTTTCGTAGGGCGACAGCTTCCGCACCGTGCGCACCTTGCGGCCGATGAGGGTGTTGAGGAGGAGGAGCAGGACGCCAACGCCGACCGCGCCCACCATCATGAGCAGAATCGGCAGGAAGGCCAGCGGAGTGCCCATGAGTCGCTCGTGATACTTTTCACAAAGTAGGCGCGTTCGTCAACCCCTCATTCGCATGTCAGGCGATCGCTCGCATTTCCCGCTCGACGGCCCCGAAGCTTTCCGTCCAGCCGCTCTCGTCCCCGCGTACCGCTGCTCCGGCACGGTCGGCGGCGTCGTGCGGGGCCTCCGCGCGCATCTGGCGGAGGTTCTGGTCGTGGACGACGGGGGCGGCGACGACACGGCGGCCGAGGCCAGGGCGGCCGGAGCGCGGGTTCTCGAACGCAGGGAAAACGGGGGAAAGGGCCGCGCTCTCAGGGACGGGCTTCAAGACCTCCTCGCGCGCGGCGTCACGCACGTGGCGTTCGTGGACGCCGACGGCCAGCACGATCCGGACGACCTTCCGGCGCTGCTTGCGGCCGCGCGAGCGGGCGCAGACTTCGTGATCGGCTCGCGACTCAAAGACCCTGCGGCGATCCCGGCGAAGAACTACTGGGCGAACACGATCGGCGACAAGGTGCTGTCGCGCATGACGGGGCTGCCGATCGAGGACGGCCAGTCGGGCTACCGCGTGATCGCGAGCCGCCTGTTGCGACGTCTGCGGCTCCGCGCGAATCGCTACTCCATCGAGAACGAGATCCTCATCAAGGCCGCTCCCTGCGTCGAGGGCTTCGCGACCGTACGCGTGAAGACGATCTACGGCCCCGCCCGCTCGCACTACCGGCCGTTCCGCGACACCTGGGTCACGTCGTGGCTGAGCGTTTATTACAAGACGCTCGATTCCGACGCGTCATAATCCCGCGGTGGCCGCCCCAATTCTGACCGTCGATGTCGAGGACTGGTTCCATGTCTGCGGCCATCCCTCGTATTCGGATCCGGGCACCTGGGCGGGGCGGGAGAAGCGTGTCCACGTCGGGGTCGAGCGCATCCTCGCCCTGCTCGACGGATCGGGCTCCACGGCGACGTTTTTCGTCCTCGGCTGGATCGCCCGTCGGAGCCCTGCGCTCGTGCGGCGGATCGCGGACGCCGGGCACGAGATCGCCTGCCACGGCGACCTCCACCGCCGCGTCTTCGAGATGACTCTCGAAGAGTTCCGCGAAGACACTCGGAAGAGCCGCGACACCCTGCGGGAAATCACGGGGAAGCCCGTGACGTCTTTCCGGGCGCCGGAATGGTCGATGAAGAGCGCCGCGAATCCCGCTTTCGCGGTCCTCGTCGAGGAAGGCTTCACGCTCGACTCCTCGCTCACGACCGCGCCGCCGGTGGGCGAGCGTTCGAATCCCGAGCGGCCCGCGACGCTCGAAACCGCCTCGGGGCCGATTCTGGAAGTCCCGCCGCTCATGGGCACGTTCTTCGGCTTCCGCGCGATGTGGGGCGGCGGCCTGTGCGCGCGCCTCACCCGCGAGAGCCGCGTCTCGGCCGCGATCGAGCGGGCCCTCAGAGGCGGCGTCCCGCCCGTCCTCTATGCGCATCCGTGGGAGTTCGACGACGCCCACCCGCCGATGCCGGGCCTGTCTCGCCTGCAGCGTCTCGTGCACTTCGCGGGCCGCAAGCGGACGGAAGGGCGCTGGCGCCGCCTGCTCGCACGCCATCGCTTCGGGCCCATCTCATCTGCTCGGATGGAAGACAAGAAAGAAGAAGAGATTTCTGCGAATGGGAATACAGAAAAGAAGACTTCTGTGAGTGGGAAGAGAGACGGAGTCGCCGCGTGAACGCTCCTCTCGTCGTCAGGGGGGCGTCCTCGTCCGCCTTCGCTGCGCTTTTCCCGGGTCAGTTGTCCGAGAAGGCCGGAATGGGCGAGGCGTTCGCCCGGCGGTACGACTTCGCATCCTCTCTATTCGAAGAAATCTCCCGCCGCTCCGGAGTGCGCATCGCCGACACGTTCTTCGGCGAGGGAGATCCGTCGCTTCACTCCGACCTGCCCGCCCAGGTCGGCGTCTTTTCAGTCTCCCTCGCGGCGCTCGAGACGCTGAGCCGCATCCATCGCCTCGAGCCTGCGGCCTGCGTCGGGTACAGCCTCGGCACGTACGCCGCCTTCGTGGCGGCGGGCGCGCTCGAGAGGTGGGCCGCTCTCGACGTCCTCCTCGAGGCCGAGCGCCTCATCTCCGAGGCGTCGCGCCGGGGCGAGCTGGACGGCGCGATGGCATACGTCATCGGCCTGGGGCGCCCGGCCGTCGAGGGTGCGCTCGCGGCGCTCACACCCGACCGCGCGCGCCTCGCCATCGCCACGGAGAACGCCGCGGCGCAGTTCGTCCTCACGGGCGAGCGGGCGCTCGTCGCCGCGGCGGTCGACGCGCTTCGGCCCAAGGCGCTGAAGACAGATTTGCTTTCGATAAGAGTCCCGATGCACTCGAGTCGCCTCAGTTCAGTTTGTGATGGCCTGCAAAGTTTCTTAGAAAGGGGGATCAGAATTTCTCAGCCGCGCACGGCTCTCTTTGCCCCCATGTTGGGGCGCCGGGTGGCGAATGCCGAGGAGGCCGCGTATGTCCTTTCTAAGCAAATTTGCAGACCGTCGCTCTTCGCGCCGACGCTGCGCTCCATGAGCGAGGCCGGGCTGGCGCGATTCGCCGAGGTGGGTCCGGGCGACGTCCTCACGAAGCTCGTCCGTTGGACGCTTCGCGACGCGAAGGTCGCAAAGCCCGCGCTGGAAGATCCGGAGTCGATCGAGGCCTTCGCCAGATCGCTCGCCCCTCCTCCTCTCTTTCCCTTCAAAGAAAGATCCACCGCGGCCCTTGGCGAGGCAAAGCAGGATTCGCGAGGGTCCGAAAGCAGATGAATTCTCCGAATTCCCAGGGTTCCTCCGCCCGCACCCGCGTCGCCCTCGTCAGCGGCGCGTCGCGCGGCATCGGCCGCGCGATCGGCGAGCGGCTCGCCGCGGACGGGTTTCACGCGGTTCTCACGTATCGCGCGGACGCGGCAGGAGCCGAGGAGGCCGCCGCGGGGATTCGGGCCGCTGGCGGAAGCGCGGAGGCCGCGAAGGCCGACGTGACGTCCCCGGCGGACATCGCGGCACTCGCCGACCGGCTCGACACGGAACGCGAGGGCGTGGACGTGCTCGTGAACAACGCCGCCGTCCTGAAGAACGGCCTCTTTGCGCTCATGCCGGATGCGAGCTGGAATCTCGTGATCGACACCGCGCTCGGCGGCACGTATCGCATGACGAAGGCCGTGATGCGCGGGATGCTGCGGCGCCGCTGGGGCCGCATCGTGAACGTCTCGTCGCTCGCGGCCTTCTCGGGCAGCGCGGGGCAGACGAACTATTCCGCCGCCAAGGGAGCGCTCGTCGCCTTCACGAAGTCGCTCGCGGCCGAAGTCGGCGCGTTCGGTGTCACGGTGAACGCGGTCGCCCCCGGTTTCGTCGAGACCGAGATGATCTCGTTCCTCACGAAAGAGGCCCGCCAGGACTTCCTGAAACGCGTTCCCGTGCAGCGGTTCGGCCGTCCCGAGGACATCGCTCCTTTCGTGTCGTTCCTGTGCACGGACGGCGCGAGCTACCTCACGGGTCAGACGGTCCGCATCGACGGCGGCTTCGTCGGCTGAGGAGCGCATCCGGAGGGCTGCGCTCGTATACTCTTCGGCTCCGGCCAACCCGGGAGGAGAGTACGTTGTTGCCAGACGACCTGAAGAGAAGGGTGAAGGAGCTGATCGTCCGCCAGCTCAAGCTCGAAATGGACCCCGCGACGATTCCCGACGACGCGCCGCTCTTCGGCGACGCGGACGGGGGCCTGGGGCTGGACTCGATCGACGCCCTCGAGCTCGTGCTCGGCGTGGAAAAAGAGTTCGGTATCAAGGTGCAGGACGAGGAGGTAGGCGTGAAGGCGTTCTCTTCCGTGAACGCGTTGTGCGACTTCGTGCGCGAGAAGGCGGCCTGAAAGCGTGGACTTTCAGCCCTTGCCGCACACGTTTCCGTTTCGCTTCGCGGACGGGGTGATCGAGCGCACCGGCCCCGCGCAGGGCCGCGTGCGGGCGTCCGTGACGGCCGATGGCGCGGCGGTGAGGGCCACCGGGTTTCCGGCGGCCGCGCTCGCCGAGCTCGTGGCGCAGTCGGCCCTGCTCCTCCAGGGCGGCGATCCGACCCTCTCACGCAAAGGATTCCTCGCCGGCATTTCCGAGTTCTCGGTCGAGCGCCTGCCCGTGCCGGGCGACGTTCTGACGGTGGACGTGGCGATCGCAGGGCGGCTCGGCGATACCGTCAAGTTCGAAGGCGTCGTGCGCGATGCCGAGGGAGGCGCGGTCGCGCGCGGCGCCGTGACCGTGAAGCAGGGGGTTGCCTGATGGACTCCGGCACCTTCCCGCGCGGCTCGGGCCTCTTCGTGAAGAAGAAGGTCGCCGTCGCCGGTGCGCCGGAAGGCCTCCTGCGCGGCGCGCCTGGAGCGCTGGAGATGGCGGGCTACTCGGTGGTCGCCGCCGAACGGCTCGAGGACCTGGTCTCCATTCCGGCCGAGAAGGTCCCCGACCTCGTGATCCTGGACAGCGGCTTCCCGCCGGACGGGGGCGTTTTCGCCTGCCGGAAGCTGCGCGAGCAGATGCACTGGCGGACGGTCTCGATGATGCTCGTCGTGCCGGCGGGCGAGCCCCACCTCGAGGAAGCGCTCGTGCCCGGGGTGAGCGACTTCCTGCTCGCCCCGTTTCCTCCCGACGAGCTCCTCGACAAGACGAAACGCCTCACGCTCATCCCGGCCCGGCGCGACCTGAACACGGTGGCCCGCGTGCGCGGAGGGCGCGCCGACGGAGCGCTCGCCCTCGGCAAGACGCTGAACGTCTCGGGGAACGGCCTCCTGGCCGAGATCGAGAGCGGCATCGAGATCGGGCGCATCGTGGAGGTCGAGTTCTTCCTGCCCGGCGATCGGGCACCGTTGAACGCAAAGGGCCGGATCATGCGGCGGACGACCGAGCCCGATCACTTTCACCCGGCCTACGGCGTGAGGTTCACGGAGATCTCCGAAAAGGACCAGGTCCGCATCGACGCGTTCGTGACGGAGCGCGAGCGCGCGGGCTTTCGCCGCTGATTTGACGCGAGTTGGCGCGGGCTTTATCCTGCCGCTTCGCGCGAAAGTGGCGGAATTGGTAGACGCGCAAGGCTCAGGACCTTGTAGCCCTTACCGGCTGTGGGGGTTCGAGTCCCCCCTTTCGCACCATTCCTTAGCCACCGACCCGACGGAATCAACGGTTTACATCGGAGACACGGGGATTCTCCGTCGGTCTAAACTGGGGGTTTCGGA
>JBGQDL010000120.1:0-12634 GCA_041495865.1 Thermoanaerobaculia bacterium
CATCTTCTTCCGATCGGCGGCGTACGCGGCTTCCGTCTTCTCGCGCTCGGCCTCGTAGATGCGCGCCTTGAGGACGCGCATCGCCTTCGCCTTGTTCTTGACCTGCGAGCGCTCGTCCTGGCACTGCACGACGACGCCGGTGGGGAGGTGGGTGAGGCGCACGGCCGAGTACGTCGTGTTGACGCCCTGCCCGCCGGGACCGGACGCGCAGAAGAGGTCGACGCGGACGTCCTTGTCCAGAACCGCGACGTCCACGTCCTCGGCCTCGGGCAGGATCGCCACGGTGGCCGCCGACGTGTGGATCCGCCCGGCGGCCTCGGTAGCCGGGACCCGCTGCACGCGGTGGACTCCGCCTTCGTACTTCAGGCGCGAGTAGGCGCCCTCGCCCTCGACGATCGCCTGAACCTCCTTGAGGCCCCCGACGCCGCCGGAGTCGCTGCGGTCGATGATCTCGACTTTCCAGCCGCGGCCCTCGGCGTAGCGCACGTACATCCTCAGGAGCTCCTCCGCGAAGAGCGCGGCCTCGTCGCCGCCGGTGCCCGCCCGGATCTCGAGGACGACGTTCTTGCCGTCGTTCGGGTCCTTCGGCAGGAGGAGAAGCCGGATCTCCTCCTCGACGGCGGCCCGGCGGGCCCGCAGGTTTTCGAACTCCTGCTGGGCGATGGGCCGAAGCTCGTCCGCCGGCGGAAGCGTGTCGAGAAGCTCCGTGGCGCCGGCGAGCTCCGAGTCGATCCTCTTCCGCTCGCGGTTCTTCTCGACGACCGGCAGGATCTCGCGCATCGCCCGCATCGTCTTCGTGGCGAGGGCGTGGTCGGCGAGCACCTCGGGCGAGGCCGCACGGGCTTCGAGATCGGCGTAGCGGCGTTCGATCTCGTCGAGCTTGTGGAACATGGGAATCGTACGCGGGCGGCCCGAAAGGACCGCCGGCGCCTCAGGCGTTCGTGGAGGCGGCCGGCTTGGCCTTGGCCCCTGTCGCCGCCTGCTTCGGAGTGTTCGCATAGCGCTTCTGGAAGCGCTCGACGCGGCCGGCGGTGTCGACGAGCTTGGACTTGCCCGTGAAGAACGGATGGCAGTTCGAGCAGATCTCGAGGCGGAGCTCGGTCTTCGTGCTCTTGGTCTTCCACGTGTTCCCGCACGCGCAGTGCACCGTCACCTCGTGGTATTCGGGATGGATCTTTTCCTTCATGAGGACTCCCTTCACGGCTCCGCCGCGTGGTGAGCGGCGCCGGAATCGGAGAGAATAACACGGGTCGGCCCCTCGGGAACTCTCGAACCGATTGTTGTTGCTAGACTTCCGGCGTGCTCGTTCTCAACGTGCGGGTGCCGGGGGAGCCGGCGCGCCGCATCAAGCTCGACCGCCCGGTCCTGACGCTCGGCCGCTCTTCCACGAATGACGTGCCGCTTTCCGACCGCACGCTCTCGCGCGTCCACGCGCGGATCGAGGGCGTCCTCGAAGGCGGGCCGATCCGGCTCGTCGACCTCGGCTCGCGCAACGGCACCTCCCTGAACGGGGAGCGCATCACGGTGCCCGCGCCGCTCTCGGCCGGGGACCGCATCCAGCTCGGCGAGACCCTCGTGGAGGTCGCCGAGGAAACCACGACCCGCGTCGTCATCGAGGCTCTCGGGGACGAGAGCACGAAGAGAACGACGTTCCTGCAGTCCTCCAAGGACCTCCTTCGTCCACACAAGGAGGCCCGGGACTCGAAGCTCGGAGCCGAGGAGCTTGCGCGCCTGAACGCGTCGCTCCGGATGCTCAACGAGATTTCCGTCGAGCTTCTCGGGGACATCCCGCTGAACCGCCTCATCGAGCTCATCCTCGAGAAGACGTTCACGTTCCTCAAGCCGGACCGCGGCCTTCTCATGCTGGAGGACGAGCACGGCGAGATGAAACCCGAGATGGTGAAGTACGCGCCCGGCGTCGACCCGTCGGACATCAGGCTCAGCAAGACGCTCATTCAGTCGGTCGTGGACAGGAAGAACGGCGTCCTCCTCATCGACGCCGCGACGGACGCCGGCCTCGGCGCCGCCGAATCCATCCGCATCCAGGGGATCACGTCGTGCATGGCGGCCCCGCTCTTCGTCGAGGACAGGGTCATCGGCCTCATCTACCTCGAGGTCCGCCTCGGCCGGAAGAGCTTCAGTGAAGACGACCTGCGCCTTCTCACGTCGCTCGCGAACACCTCGGCCATCAAGATCCAGAATCTGCGCCTGCAGGAAGGCGCGGCGGCCCGGCTCCGCATCGAGCACGACATGGCCCTCGCGTGGGAGATCCAGCGCCGCCTCCTGCCGGAGGCCGAGCCGGTCCTGCCCCACACGGAGCTCCTCGGCCGGACCGTCCCGTCCCGGACGGTGTCGGGCGACTACTACGACTTCTTCGAGCGCGGGGACAAGTCGCTCGACGTCGTGGTCGCGGACGTGAGCGGAAAGGGCATGGGCGCGTCGATTCTCGCGGCCTCGGTACAGGCCGCCTTCCAGGTGTGGGCCGGAGAGCACTTCCCGCCGGACCGGCTCTGCTCGCGGCTCAACGACATGGTCTTCCGGCGCACGAGCCCGGAGAAGTTCATCACGTTCTTTCTCGCGCTCTACGACCCCGAGTCGGGCTCCGTCGTGTACACGAACGCGGGCCACAATCCCGGCATCCTCGTGCGCAAAGGCGGCACGTGCGAGCTGCTCTCCGCCCATGGCCCGCCGCTCGGGCTCTTTCCGGGCAAGACGTACGGCTCGGGAACGTTCACGATGGGAGAAGGTGACCTCCTCGCCCTCTACACCGACGGGTTGACCGAAGCCGCGAATCCGGAGGAAGAGGAATTCGGGATGGAGCGACTCGTCGAGACGCTCGTACGCGCGCGTTCTCTCTCCGTCGGCGAGATCGAGGCCGAGCTCAGCGCGGCCCTCGTGGCGTTCACCTCGGGCACGCCCTTCGGCGACGACCGGACCTTCGTCCTCCTGAAGAGAAGCTAGACGAGAAGCGGAACGCCGGCGCCGCGGGGAACCCTACTCTTTCGGCTCCCCCATGAGTTCTCCGCGCTCGTTGTAATAGCACTGGCAGTTGCGGCGGAGCTCTCCGTTGAGCGCCGTGCGGGCTCGGTGAAGCCTGATCTTGACGGTGCCCACGGAGAGGGACAGGCGACGCGCGGTCTCCTCGCTCGTCAGATCCTCGAACTCTCTGAGGAGGTAGACCTCCTGGTAGCGAGGGGGAAGCTGTCTCACGTAGTCGAGGTAGCACGCGACCATCTCGTTCCGAATCGCGTTCTCCTCGGGCGTACATGAGCCGGGGTCCGGAAGGCGGGAAATCGCGGCGTCTCCCTCATCATTTCGCCGCGCGGACGCGGGGCGTTGTCTTCGGGCCGCGTCTCGGACCGTGTTGAGGGTGATCGTGTAGATCCAGGATGTCAGCTTCGAGGAATCCGAGACCGCCGACAGGGACCGACGGATCTTGACGAAGACCTCCTGGGCGATGTCGTCGGCCTCGTCGCGACCGAGCAGCTTGGCCGCGTAAGCCACCACCTTGCCGTGGTAAACCTCGTAGATTCGAGAGAAGTCGAGGGCCTCATCGCTCACAGGCCAATCCTCCGCGACGCTCTCCCTCGGATTCTCCCACCGTCGCCGCCCCCGGGCGATATCGCCTTCTCTACCCACAGCATGGCGGATCCTCTGGCGAGGGTTCGGCCTCCCGCAGGGCCTTCCTCCCGGCCTGTAGCGGCTTCTCCATCCGCGCGATGACCTCGGGGCCGACGGCCCGCGCGAAGCAGTCCACCGAACGCAGGTTTGCCACGATGCCCAGTGTCCGTTCGATCAGCCGCTTCGTGGCACCCCCCTTCAGCGCTCGCTCAACCATCCTCTCCGCGCAGCGTTCGCATCCGGCCGCGATGCCCACGGCGATCGGGATCAAATCCTCCAGCCTGGGCCTGGCCGGCTCACCCGAACAGTGACGGACCCCTTGGCCTGACGTCATCTGACTCACCTCCTAGAGCGCCTCGCCGGTGCCGAGTCTGGTCAGTACCGTGGCTCCGGGCCATCTGGGCAGCAGCATGGGCACCCGTCGCTGATAGTCGCGATAGGCCTCACCAAGCTGACTCACTAGATCCCTTTCTTCGAGAAGCGTTCCGGCGACCATCCACGCCGTCCAGAGAACGTTGAACAGAAGACGGTCCGCAGGCATCTCGGGACACGACCAGATCAGCACCAGCATCGAGACATAGAGCGGATGGCGGACGAAGCGATAGGGACCCTTGGCAACGAGCCGAGGACGGGGACCCGTCCGGCCGCGCAGGTGCGCCAGGATCTGTCCCAGGCCGAAGGGGTCGAAGAACGGCACCGCTCGCAGCCCCCAAACCATGCCGGCCACACCCACGAGGAACAGGCCGCGGAGCAGCCAGCGAAGGACTCCCGGCAGGCTGATCAAGGAGCCATCCGAGGCCTGCCAGAGGACGAGCAGGGCCATCAGGACGGCGCCGGAGACCAGGGCGTAGAGGGCTGCATGCAGGTGGGGCGCCACCAATCTCGCGAGGCGGCGCTGGAACCCCTGTCGGATCATGCCGCTGTGCTGAGCGAAGAAAGCCAGGCACAGCATGGCATCCCAGCCCAGCGCCGCCGTCTTGCCGAAGCCGAGGTCCATGAGCGGGAGGCGCCCCGCGAACAGGAAGCCGGCGAATAAGAGCAGCGCGGAACCACCCAGAGCGACGGCCGCCCCGAGCAGAGCGTAGGCAACATACCGATCTGAGCAGCAGGGATCAGCCCGGCGCTTGGGCTGGGCGTGGTCGGGCTTCCCGGTAGTGCACGCAGGCCTCTCGTCGAGCGCCGGGTCCGGGCCGCGATCCAGGTGCCTTGCGAAGAACGTGGTGATCTTTTCGCCAGAGGCGGGATCCCGCGTGATGTCCGAGTGGCCACGATTGCGGATCCGGAGGATCTCGATCCGATCGGCGCGGGCTCGCCCCTTCAGAATCTCGAGATTCGTCGCCGGTATGAAACGGTCCGACTCACCGTGGACGAGCAGCAGCGGGATGTTCAACGACCCGATCCGGTTGGCGGGCGCGACATCGGCCATTGTCGTGCCCAGCCAGCGCTCGATGAACCGACGGACCAGGCTGGCGAAGGGCCACAGTGGGATGTGGAGCCTCCTCATGGTCGCCCTCGTCAGCACCTGCGGGTCGGCGAACGCCGAGCAGCTGACCAGCGCACGAATCCGCGGCTCCCTTGCGGCGGCGAGGATGGTCGCTCCGCCGCCGATGGAGCGGCCCAGCACGCCCAGCCGCGCCAGGTCTACATCCGAGCGGGTGTCGAGGTAGTCGATGCAAGCCAGGACGTCTTCGGCGAGCTTGAGGATCGTGATGGGTCCGTCGTCACCGCTCGCGCCATGCCCCCGGGCGTCGTACAGGAGGGTGGCAAAGCCGCTTCTGTGGAGGAGGCGGGCCATGGGCAGCATGTCGGCGGCGTTCGTCGACCAGCCATGAACCAGGACAACGACGGGCGGTGACGGCGAGCGAGATGTCGCCGGAACGAACCAGCCCTCGATCTCGACGCCATGGCTGGCAAACTGAACGCATTCGAAAGGTAGCCCCTCATCGGCCGGCGTGCTGGTGGTCCGCTCGCGTCGAGGCCTGCACCACAGCCTCGCAAAGCCCCAGGCGAAGGCGGTGACAAGCGCTACAAGCGCCGCCAGGCCGGCCACCGCGACAATCAGGGTGTTCATGGCGTTGACCTCCCCAGTCCCTTTCGACTCTAGAGACGGGGATCAGGTCTGGAGGGATACGCTTTCGGGAGCGCTCGCGTACCTTTCCCGGGGCAGCATCCGTCTCCACGGTGTGAGGTAGGAGGCGATAACCCATGCGAAGACCACGAAAACTACTGAGGTTGCTCGGAATCGTTGCCGCGGCCCTCGTCGGACTCGCGATCCTCGGCAGCGGTCTTCTCGCGATCGAGGTCTCGTCGCGGAAGCCGCTGAAAACCGTCCCCTCGACCACCCATGTTTCCATCGCGCGGCAGGCGTGCATCGACTGCCACGCGCCGATCGCCGAGGAGTGGCGGCAGTCGTTTCACTACCGGAGCCTGACCGGACCGTACTGGAGAGACGTGCGTGAGATGGGCTATCTCAGGGTTTTCGACGCGACCCGCAAGGCCTGTATCAACTGTCACGCGCCTGCGAACGTTCTCGACTTGGAGCAAACGATGCCGGCCGTCGCTTCCGGCAACGAGCCCTTGGGAGTGGAATGCACGCCGAACCTGTTGCGGGAGCCCAGGGGTACGATCCCGGCCGCCCGTGCCGACGATGTCGAGCTGGGTGTCGATTGCACGTCGTGTCACGTCTCCAAGCGCGGCATCGTGGGAGCCGGCCGTCATCCCACCGCGGCGCACGAGACGGTCGCGGATCGGAGGTTTCAAGAGCCGGCGCTCGGCGCCGACACTCTCTGCCGCACGTGTCACCGCGCTACGGTCGAGGCTTGGAAGAGAACGAAGTTCGCGACTACGGGCGTCACCTGCCTCGATTGCCACATGCCCTCGACGAGCGCCGCGTCGGTCACCGCGGGCTCGGAGCGCCCGCGGCGAAGTCACAGGTTCTTGGCCGACAAGGATCCAGCGATGCTCGAGAAGGCCGTGAACGCCTCACTGACGATCACCGCCAATCGCAAGGCGCGCTTCCACATCATCAATGACCGCGTCGGTCACTACCTGCCTTCGGGAGGCAACTGGCTGTCGGTCGAGTTCAAGGCCTATGACGCTTCCGGTCGAACGCTGAAGACACGGCTCGAAGGCTTTGGCAAGGACGAAGCGTTGCTGCTCGACTTCTGGCCCTTCAATATTGACAAACGCATCGCGCCCGGCGAGCAGCGCGAGATTCTCTTCCCGCTACCCGAGGGACATGGCACGGTCGAAGCGGTGGTGCGCTATCACGACTGGATGAAAACGAAGAGAACCATCGAGACCCTGAAGGCGGAGTACGAGTAGCGGACGGAATCCTAGGCGTGCGAGGACGCGGCGGACTCCGGCTCGGCCGGCTCCCGGGCGTCGCGCGGAAGCATGCCGTGGCGCTTCAGCATCTCGTTCAGGGTCGTCGGCTTGAGACCGAGAAGCTCGGCCGCGCGCTTCTGGACGCCCGACGCGCGATGCAGGGCGGCCGATAGAAGGGCGCGCTCGTACGCCGCGACGGCGTCCTTGAACGAGAGCCCCTCGGCCGGCAGCGCCGCCGCGCGCGGCACCGAACGCCGCACGGTGTCCGGAAGCTGATCCAGGTCGATGACCCCATGGCCGAGGACGAGGGCGCGCTCGAGGACGTTCTCGAGCTCGCGCACGTTGCCGGGCCAGTCGTGGTCGAGGAGCGCCTTCATCGTGGCGGGCGTCACGGACGGCACGGCCTTGCCGTTCTCGGCGGCGGCCCGTGCCAGCAGGGTCTCCACGAGAAGCGGCACGTCCTCGCGGCGCTCGCGCAGAGGCGGAAGCGGGATCGTGATGACGCAGAGGCGGTAGAAGAGGTCCTCGCGGAAGCGCCCTTCGGCCACGAGTTTCGGGAGGTCGGCGTTCGTGGCCGCGATGACGCGCACGTCGGCGTGCTGCGGCTCGACCGCGCCCACGGGCAGGAACTCGCGTTCCTGCAGGACGCGCAGGAGCTTGGCCTGCGTCTCGATCGGCACGGTGCCGATCTCGTCGAAGAAGATCGTGCCCTGATCGGCCGCCTTGAACAGGCCCTTCTTGTCGGCGACCGCGCCGGTGAACGAGCCGCGCACGTGGCCGAAAAGGTTCGACTCGAGAAGGTCGGGCGGGAGCGCGCCGGAGTGCACGGTCACGAACGGGCCGGAGGCTCGCGGCGAGAGCCGGTGGAGGGCCTTCGCGACGAGCTCCTTGCCGGTACCGCTCTCGCCGGTGATGAGGATCGTCGAGCGCGCGGCCGCCGCCTGGCGGATCGTCTCGTAGACGCGCTCCATCGAGGGGGAGCGCCCGATGATCTCCTTGAGGCCCGGGTCGAGGCGCGCCTTGAGGGCGCGGTTCTCGGCCACGAGCCTCCGCTTCTCGAGCGCCTGCTTGACGACGTGGACGACCTCCTCGTTCCGGAACGGCTTGGGCAGGTAGTGGAAAGCGCCCTCGCGCATCGCCGAGATCGCGCTCTCCACGGAGGAGTACGCCGTCACGACGATGACCGGAATCTCGGGGTGCCGCGCCTTGACCTCCGCGAGGACCTCGAGGCCCGGGCGGTCCGGGAGCATGAGGTCGAGGAGGAGGAGATCGATGGGCTCCTTCGCGAGCCGCTCGAGACCTTCTGCCGCGGTCGCGGCTTCCCGCGTCACGAACCCGGCCTTCGCGAGGACGGATCCCAGGACGTCGCGGATGACGGGCTCGTCGTCGAGGATGAGGACGCTGGACATCTTGTTCAGGTTGCGACGGGAAGGGAGACGGTGAATCGGGCTCCGCGTTCTCTTGCGGACGCCACGGTCAGTGCCCCGCCGTGCGCTTGAATGATATCCCTCGCGATGGCGAGCCCCAGCCCCGTCCCGCCCTGCGCGGTCTTCGTGGAGTAGAACGGGTCGAACACGCGGGCCGCCTCCGCCTCCGTGAGGCCGGGTCCGTTGTCCTCGACCGAGAAGAGCACGCAGCCGTCGTCGGCGACAACGCGCAGCGTGACGGCGGGCGGTGGATCGCCGGCGGCGCGTGGCGCCGTGACCGCCTCGAGCCCGTTCTTGGCGAGGTTCACGAGAACCTGCACGAGGGCGTCTCGATGGCCGGCGACGGCCGGGAGAGAAGGCACCGCCACGACGTCGATGGAGGCGCGCCGGGCCGCGCTCTCGTCCGCGAGCGCCTCCGCGGCTTCCGCGGCGAGCGCGGCGGGCTCGAGCCGCGCGAACTCGCGCGGCCTCCCGCGCGCGAGGTCGAGGAGGCTGCCCACGAGGCGGGAGGCCCGGAACGCCTGACGCTCGATCTTCTCGACGAGAGTCCTCCGGGGATCGTCGCGCGGCGTTTCGTCGAGGAGGAGACGCGCGAATCCCGCGACGCCCGCGAGCGGCGTGTTCACCTCGTGGGCGACGCCCGCCGACAGCGTGCCGAGAGCCGCGAGGCGCTCCCGGTCGGCGAGCGCGCGCTCGAGGCGCGCGGTTTCGGTCGCGTCGTAGAGGACGAGGACGCGGGCGCGGGACCCCGGTCCCGCGCCGGGAAAAGGCGAGACGGCCACGTTGAGAACACGTGGCCCCGAGCCGAGATCCGCCTCGAGCTTCGCGGGCGGCGCGTTCGAGACGAGCGCGGCGGGCAGCGCATCCCGTGCCGGCGTGCCCGCGAGCGACGACGCCTCGCGCCCGAGGAGGGCGGCGAACGCCGGGTTGACCGACGTGAATCGGCCCGAGTCGTCCGTGGCCGCGATCGCGGCCGCGGAGCCCGCGACGACGTTCTCGTGAAAGCGCTGGAGCGTCCGGTAGCGTTCGGCCTCGACGCGTAGCTCGTCGAAGAGGCGCGCGTGGTCGAGCGCGAGCGCGGCCGGCGCGAGCACGGTTTCGAGCAGCTCCGTGTCCTCGAGGGACAGAGGCACGCGGCCTTCGCGGTCGCCCACCGCGAAGAGCGCGAGGAGCCGGCCCGAGACCGTGAGCGGCGCGAGCGTGCGGAACCCCGAGTGCCGGAGGCGCGAGACGGCTGCCGTGGGGCATGCGGCGAAATCCTGCCGGGACAGGCGGGTCGTCCGCAGGCAGGCCCCCGCGGGAAGCTCCGAAAGCGGAAGCGGCGGGCCGCCGTCCACGTCGCGGGCGAGAACGGCTCCCGCCGTGACGGGCAGGAGGGCCGAGCGCGAGACTCCCAGACCGCGCGTGACCCGATCCACGAGGAGGTCCTGAAGCTCGGCGAGCGGACGCGGGACCGGGAGCTCCCTGACGAGCGCCAGCAGCCCCTCGCGGTCGTGCCAGGCCTCACGATACTGAAAGCGCGCGAAGGCGGTGGAGAGGCCGCGGCGCACGGGAGCGAAGCTGAGCGCCATGAGGAGTCCGGCAGAGACCTGCAGCGCGGCCCACGCGTGCGGAATCTCCACGGCCACGGGATTCGCGAGGAGGATCTGGGCGAGCGTGAAGAAACCGGCCCCGACGAGGAGCGCGCCGAGCAAGGACGCCGTCTGGCGACCGAGCACCTCCACGTCCCACAGGCGGTATCGCGTCAGCGAGGCGAGAAAAGCAGCCGGTACGAGCGCGAGCGGCAGCACCGAGAGCGAGGAGAGGATCGGGATCGAGCCTCCGAGAAGGTGCGGCACGAGATTCAGGAGGACGAGGGGAAGGAGGCCCACGGTGACGCCCACCAGGAGGAAACGGACCTGCTTTTCCGTCAGGAGGTCCGTCGGGCGCCGCGCGAGGATGAAGAGCCGCACGGCGGCAAGGGCGGCGCCCGAAGCCATCCAGGCGATCTGCGCGCGGTCGAGCGCGGCCAGCGCCGCGGAGGCGTCGCGGCCCGCCCCTCCGGAGTAAACGGCGGCCGTCGCGGCGAGGAGCAGCACCGCCGGAATGAACGGGAGCCACGCGGGAGCTCGCCGCATGCGCCTCGGGAACGTGAAGACGAGCGAGAGCAGGAGCGCCGGGAAGAGCGCGCGAGCCGCGTCCTCGGCGAGCACGGCGGCGCGGAACAGGCCGTCGAGCGGCGGCACCGGCGTGAGCGTGAGGACGAGCGCGACCGACAGCGCGAAGCCCGCGAAGACGAGCGACTCCCGCGACGGCGGGGAGGGCCGGGCCGCCGCGAAACCCGCGGTGAGGAACGCGAGGCCCACGGCGAAGAGGAAAAGGTAGCGCCAGTCCCACGAAGAAACCGGAACGTTGCGGAACGTGCGGAGGGCGTCGCCCCTGAGGACGGTCAGCTCCGCGGAACGTTCGGCGAGCCAGCGCTGGGGATCGCCCGCCTGCCGCGCATCGGCGCCGTCGACGAGAAGCAGCAGATCGCCGGGCCTGAGGCCGGACGGCGCCGCGGAGTCGCCCACACGGCGCAGGCGAAGTCCCTCCGCCTCCGGCGAGACCAGCACGTCGGCGCGGCCGAACGCAGAAACCTTGCGCGCGAGGCAGAGCGCGGACGGCACGAGCGCGGCCGCAAACGCGCACAGGAGGAACCACCGCGCCAGGGCGCGAAGCCGGGGCGAAGGAGTCTCCATGCCTGATTGTGCAGCAAGTAAGGTGCCAGTAATCCGACTACTTGGATCTAGCTAACTTACTGCAAATAGGACGCTTGATTGCGATAGCGCAGGGCGGGACGACACCGTTCCCCGAAATCTTGAAGGCGGACCCAGGTATTTGGAGGACGTTAAATGGGAAGGGAATCGCGATGGGGACTCAGAACGACATCGAGAAACCGCCCGCGAGCCTTCGCTCCTGCTTCACCTCGTCCTCGCTCTGGCGCCTCTTTCCGAACTCCACGGAGAGGAGCGCGCGGAGGTCCGAGCCGAGCGCCCGGAGCGCCGCGAGCGGGATGGATTGCGCGAGCGTGAGATCGACCGCCTCGACGTCGTTGTGCAGCACGGCGGATCCGCGCGTGAGCGACTGGGTGACGACGCGGTATCCCATTCCGAGGGAGGTGTCCGTGGCGCGGACGCGGATCGCTGCCTGCGCGACGCCCCAGCTCGCCTCGTCGGACCGGATCGCGCCGTCGCGCGCGCCGGAGAGCCTTCCGGCGCGCATCTCGACGCGCCCGTCGAACGCCTTCCCGAGGCGCGCCGTCACGCCGAGCGACACGTCCGTCGCGATGTCGTTCTGGAAGAAGTAGAGCGAGTCGAGACGGTCCAGAAAATCGGGGTCGAAAAGCAGGCGGTACGTGCCCGTCAGCTCACGCCGCGAGGCTTCGAGGGACACGTTCTCGCCGTCGCCGTTCTGCCACCTCAGACCCCCCTTGTACAGCGCGCGCGAACGGCGCGTGAGGTCGGCCTCGTCCGTGCCCGCTTCGCCCGGCAGCGGCACCTCGCCGTCGAGACGCCGCTCGAAGCGGCGCGCAGCGAAGCCGTAGATCTTCCAGCCGTCGCGCGTCGCGAGCGCGAGCGTGAGCTCCGGCGTGACGCCGCGCGCGCGCTCCGACACGTCGCCCGTCGCTCCGGCCTCGAGCACGAACACGTCGAGGAAGCGGAGTCCCGCGACGGCGCCCGCCCGGGTCTCGCGGTCGAAGGGCGTCGTCTGGCCCGCGAACTGGTTCATGGCGCTCCGGTAGGAGACGGAGGCGCGGGCGAACGTGGAGGACGAGAACTCGGTCTGGTAGCGGGCGGCGACGTCCATGGCATTCGACTCGCGCGCGAAGAGGTCGGCGGCGGGACCGGCCGAGAGGAGTCGGGACTGCGAGACGAGTCGGGCCGAGATCGAGGCCTGCGCGCGCTCGGAGAGGGCACCGTTCCAGTCCAGCGAATGCGCCGCGAAGCGCGCGCCGTCCGCGTCGTCGAGCACGGTCTGCTGGCGGGATGAGAGATGCACCGTCTGGGTCGAGCCCGCCCCGCCCGAAGCCAGATCGAGCGCCACGCGCGACGCGTCGCCAGCCCTTTCGCCCGAGAGCGCCGCGAGCCGCACGTAGGCTCCGGAAGCCCCCCAGCGCAGCCTCTCGCCGGCCGTGCCGCTCAAATCGAGGGACGCCCGCGACAGCGAGGACGCGCCCGCGGCGCCGAATCCCGCGGTGGACGCCACCGAGGCCCGGACCGGAAGCGCGGCCGCGCGCC
>JBGQDL010000121.1:0-12602 GCA_041495865.1 Thermoanaerobaculia bacterium
CAGGTCGGGCCCTCGTGGGCTCCCGGCCCGGTCGAAATCTGCACAGTCCGCCCGGACGCGAGGTCCATGACACAGATCTGGAAATCGCCTTCGTTTCGGCAGGCGAACGCCAATCGCCCGCCGTCCGGCGAGAAAGCCGCCTCGTCGTTCCAGTTTCCCGCGAGCGACACGCGCCTCACGTTCGCGCCTTCGAGATCCATGATGAAGATCTGGGGCGAGCCCTGCCGGTTGGACGTGAACGCCAGCTCGCGGCCGTTCGGGGACCAGCGGGGGGTGGAGTCGATGGCCGCGTTCTCGGTCAGACGCCTGAGGTTCGTGCCGTCGGTCTGGACGGTGTAAATCTCGGTGTTGCCCTTCACGCTTCCGCAGAAGGCGATCGTCTTGCCGTCGGGGGAGAACGACGGAGACGCGTTGAGCTGCGTCGGGACCGGAATCTGTCGCTTGTCCCCGCCGTCCTTGCCGACGAGCCAGAGCCCCGGCGTGTCTTTCTCGTAGGACTGGTACACGAGCTTCGCGCCGTCGGGCGACCAGTCGGGCGCGAGAGAGAGCGTGTGGGAGTAGGTGATGCGCCTCTGGTTTTCTCCGTCGAAGTCCATCGTGTAGATCTCCTTCACCCGCGGCTCGTCGCGGGCGGAGGAAAAGGCGATCTTCGTGAGGAAAGGCCCCGGCTTGCCCGTGAACTGGCGCACGAGATCGCTCGCCAGCGTGTGCGCGATGCGGCGCGCGGCGCGCGCCTCGCCGGAGTATTTCTTGCTCATGATGGGCTTGAGCGTGCCGAGGTCCCAGAGCAACGCCTCGACGATCACGTTCCCGCCGTCCGGCGCGAGATGCGTGTCGAGGAGGAACTGGGCCGACGTGGCCTTCCACGCATCGCCCTCTTCGCGGTTCTGCGGCGGGCGCATCGCCTTCGGGTAGAGAGCCGCATCGGCCACGACGAAGACGCCGGAGCCCGCGAGGTCGTCGGTGAGCGTCGTGTAGAAAGGATCCACGGCCCGCGTCTGGAGGTCCGGTGAGATCGGCGCGATCGTCATCGGAATCGCGAGCGGCCGGCGCGCGCCGACGCCCCCCGTGATCGTGGGGTAGATGTCGGACGGCTGCGAGACCCCGGAGGGCGTCGGCACGGGCCTCGGCGCCTGGCCGAGAAGGGGAGCGGCCAGCAGCACGAACATCAGCACCAAAGAACTCTTTCTGATATGCGGCGGCTGCTGATGCAGCCGCCGATAGACGAAATCTTCTCCCCGAATGGCCGATGTCAAGGGCGCGCTTCGCGTGCCGCGCAGCGGTCGCGGACCCTTGACACCGGTCGTTCGGGGAATACGGTCTTTAGCCATGTTTTCTTCTTCTCTTACTTTCAATGAATTTCCTCACTGGAACTTCAGGTGCACGCCGAGGGCCTCGTTCCGGTAATCCGGAGGCAGCGGCGGAAGCGGGTTCGCGGCGTACACGGCGCGCGCCGCGGCCCGGTCGTAGTAGCTCACGCCCGACGAGGACTCGACCTTGACGTCCGTCACCTGCCCGGAGCGCAGGATGCGGAACGAGACGACGCAGGTGGTGCCCTCGGCGGACTCGGGCTTGAACCAGTTCGCCCCGATGAGCGACAGGAGCTGCTCGACGTAGTACGCGAACGGAAAGTCGGCGTCGAACGACGTGACGGACGCCCCGAAGGAGACGCCCGCGCCCGAAGTGGCGCCATTCGCGGCCCCCGCGGCGCTCGGCAGGTCGAGGGCGGGCCCGCCGAAGGCCTTCACGACTCCGGGAGCGGGCTTCGGCTTCTCGGGTTTCGCGGGCTTCTTCGGCTCGGGAAGCGCTTTCGCCGAGGGCAGGATCTTCTCGGAAGGCTTCTCGATGACGGGCTTCGCCTTCGCGGCCGGCGCCGGCTCGGCCGGCGCGGCCACGGGAGCCGGAGCGGGCGCCGCCTGGGGCCGGCCGAGGGCCGCCGGGCTGACGACGCGCACGGGAAGGGACATCGGCGCGAAGACCGTCTGCTTGCGCGGCTTCCCGACGAAGAGAAGAAACGCGAGAAAGCCCGCGTGCGCGAGGACCGACACGGTCGCCGTGAGCCCTGGCGGAACGAGCCCGGTGCGCGCGCGTCGCGCGAGGATCTCCGAGACGGTGAGCGGCGCGGGAAGCGCGGCCGCGCGCGCCGTCACGGAGCGCCCTCGCTCCGGAGCTCGGTCACCATGCCGAGGCTCTCGACGCCGAGCCGGTTGAGCGTGTCCATCGTCTCCACGACGACGCCGTACGCGAGGTTGCGGTCGGCCTTCAGGTACACCGCCTTGTCGCGGCGGCGCGAGAGGATGAGCTTCAGACGGTCCCGGAGCTGGGCCTTCGCGATCGGCGTTTCGTTCAGGTAGTAGTTCCCGTTCTTCGTGATGGAGAGGATGAGCGGGTCCTCGGGTGTCTTGGGAAGGTTCTGCGCGACCGACTTCGGGAGCTGGACCTCGACGCCCTGATGCAGGAGCGGCGCCGTGACCATGAAGATGACGAGGAGGACGAGCATGACGTCGACGAGAGGCGTGACGTTGATGTCCGACATGGCGTCCGCGTCGTCGTCGAGCTTGAAGGCCATGTGCCGTCCGTCCTCAGGTGAAATGGCGCTCGGCCAGGTTCATGAACTCGAGGGCGAAATCGCGCATTTCCGCGCGCGCCGCGCGCACCTTGCCGCCGAAGTTGTTGTACGCGATGAGCGCGGGCACGGCCGCGACGAGGCCGGCCGCGGTGTTGATGAGGGCCTCGGCGATGCCCGGCGCCACGACGACGATCGACGTCGAGCCCTTCTGGGCGATCTGCTGGAACGCGATCATGATGCCCATGACCGTGCCGAAGAGGCCGATGAAGGGCGTGGCCGAGGCCGTGGTCGCGAGAAACGAAAGCCCGCGCGTGAGGCGCGCCGCCTCGACTCCGGCCGCGCGCTCGAGGGCGCGCTCGATCGAGGCGAGGCTCTTCACGAAGAGGCGTCCCGTGTCGGCCGGCGCCACCTCACGGCCGTCCTTGACCTGCTGGTCCAGCTCGGCGTAGCCCGCGCGGAAAATTCCGACCAGCGGACTCGCCTCGCACTTGTCGCAGATGCCGAGGACGTCCGCGAACTTGCGGCTCTTGCGGAAGTGTCCGAGGAACGCGCGCGAGTCGGACACGGCGCGTGAGAAACTCCAGATCCGGCCGATGATGATCGCCCACGACACGAGGGAGAAGAACGCGAGGACGAGGAGGACGGCTTTCGCCGTCGGTCCCGCTGAAGTGAAGAGCTGGACGATGTTCGAGCCGCCGGTTTCCGTCATGGGTTCTCGTGACTCCCTCTCGGGACGCGTTCCGCGACGGACCCGTCTCGGGCCGTCCCGTCAAGGTAGCACGGAATCTTCAAGAGGGTCAAAGCGTTGGGCGGCCTTCGGAACGCTCGCTCTGGCCCTTGCGCTTCTCTTCGCGACGCCCGTTCTCTCCGCCTCGGACCCGGGCGACATCCTGCCGCTCGCGTCCGTGAAGGCGGGCATGAAGGGCCATGGCCTGACCGTCATGCACGGCTCTCTCGTGGAGCGCTTCGAAGTGGAGGTCCTCGGAATCGTGCCGAACTCCCTCGGGCGGTCGCGCATCCTCGTGCGCGTCTCCGGGCTCGGCCTCGAGAAGTCGGGGATCCTCGCGGGGATGAGCGGCAGCCCCGTCTATCTGGACGGCAAGCTCGCGGGAGCCGTGGCGGCGACATGGGGGTTCGCGAAGGAGCCCATCGGCGCCGTCACACCGATCGAGTCGATGCTGGCGGTGGACGGGGGGGATCCCGCCGCCGGAGCGGCGCGCGGCGCGCGGTCCACATCCGCCGAGGTCGGGTTTCGCGCGTTTGCCGAAACGCTCGCGCTTCCTCAGGAGGAACGGCTCGCGGCTCTCCGCAAGCTCGTCGACGCACGCCCCGGACCGACCGCGGGCGCGCAGGCCTCGCTCCTCGCGCCTCTGGCCACGGGCTTTCCGGTCGACACCCTCGGGCGCTGGGGTGCGGACCTCGCGCGCCTCGGGATCCCGGTTTCCCTCGCCTCGGGCACGCTTCCGGCTCTTCCGGGAAGCGCCCTCCAGACCGCCGAGCGGGCACGCCCGGCGACGCCGATCGCGCCGGGCTCCGCGGTGACGGTGCTCCTCATCGACGGGGACCTGCAGCTCGGCGCGACGGGCACCGTGACGCGGGTCGACGCCGAGGGTCGCTTCCTGGCCTTCGGCCATCCCTTCCTCGGCGCGGGACGACTCGACCTGCCAGTCGCGCCCGCCGAGGTCGCGGCCGTGTTCCCGAGCGCGATGCTCTCGTTCAAGATGGCCTATGCGCTCGCCCCGGCCTACCGCCTGACGCACGACCGTGACAGCGGCGTGGCGGGGCGCACGGACCGGGCGGCGGCCCTCGTCCCCGTGCGTTTCCGGCTCGAATCGGAAGGCGCTCCCGCGCGGACGCTGTCGTGGGGCGTGGCAAGGGAGCCGGCCCTCTTCCCGATCCTCGTCGCGATCTCCACGGACGCGGCTTTCACGATGCTCGACCCGACGCCGGTGGAACGCACCCTCCGGCTGCGGGTCGCCGTCACGACGAAGGCCGGGCCGTTCGTGTACGCGGACCAGATGACGGGCCCGCGCGCGAAGGAGCTCGCCCTCATGACCGCGAACGTCCTGGCCGGCCTCGTCGCCCAGAACGAATACGAGGATCCGGAAATCTCTGGTGTGGACGTCTCGATCGCGAGTGCGCCCGGTGAAAAGCGGCTGCGCCTCGTGGACGCGGCCCTCTCGACTCGCAAGGCGGCACCGGGAGAGACGCTGCGCGTCACGGCACGCCTCGCGGATCGCCGGGGCGAGGAGGAGACCCGCGTCCTCTCCCTCACCGTGCCGAGAGAAACGCCCGAGGGTCGCGCGGTCGTCGTCGTGGGCGATGGCAACGCGGCCTCGGCCGCGCGCCTCGCCGCGCAGCCCGCCGAACCGCGCACGCTCGCGGGCCTTCGCGCCGCGCTGGGCCGGCTCGTGCCCGCGGACCGTCTCGCGGCCCTGCTCCTCGTTCCCGGGCGCGGGACGACGACCGGAGACGACACGCTGAGCGCGGTGCCCCCGTCGTTCGCGATGGTACTGTCCGAAGCGGGCGACACGGCCGCGCACGCTTCTGTCCCGGCCCGCATCCTCGCCGAAGAGATCCTCGCCCTGGACCGGCCGGCTTTCGGCTCCGTGCGCCTCGAGCTCGAGATAGAAAGGCCCCGCTTCTGATGCGACGTTCCGCCCTCGTCCTCGCAGCCGCGTTGCTCGCCGCGCCTCGACTTCGGGCGGGGACACCCCGCATCGCGTCGACGTCCGGCGCGCGCGACTTTCTCGCGGGCGACGCGAAAGGCGTCGCCGTCTCGGCCGACGGAAGGCTCATGCTCGGCGCGGCCCTCGCGCCCCGCGCGTGGCCCGACGACGCGGCTGATGCGGCCGTCTTCGCGGCGGCTGCGGACGCTTTCGGCCGTGTGTTCGTGGCGACGGGCGGCGGCCTGGGCCGGCTCTTCGTCTCGAGCGGCGCGCAGGTGAAGCTCCTCTTCAGCGCGCCCGAACCGAACCTCACGGCGGTGGCGGTGGGCCCCGACGGCGCGGTCGTCTGTGCCTCGTCTCCCAACGGGAAGATCTACCTCGTCGACCCGGCGGCCGCGGATCCCGCGAAGTCCGCCTCGGTTCTCGGCGAGCCGAAGGAGGCCGCGATCTGGGCGCTCGCGTTCGCGGTGGACGGTACGCTCTACGCCGGCACGGGGAACAAGGGCCGCGTCTATCGCAAGGCGCCCTCGGGCCCCCTCGAGCTGTTCCGTGAGATCGAGGACGTGCACGTGAGGACCCTCGCCGTCGGTCCCGACGGCACCGTGTATGCGGGCACGTCGGACCGCGGCCTCGTCGTGGCGCTGCCGTCCCGGGGCGGCGCGCGCACGCTTCACGACTTTTCGCGCCCGGAGGTGACCGGCCTCGCCGTGGATGCCCGGGGAGTCGTCTATGCGGCCGCGTCGCAGCTCGATCCGTCCTCGGGCCGGCCCGCGCCGGCGGACCCGCGCCTGAGGGTCACGCCGACGCCCACGCCGACACCCCCGCACACCGACGAGGCACCCCGCGGCTCGGTGTCCGTCTCCGCTTCGACGTCCCCGGTGCGGCCGGCCGCGGAAGCCCATTCCGCGAGCAGCTCCGAAATGGTCGTCATCCAGCCCGACGGCTTCGTCGAGCCGGGCTGGCTTTTTCCCGAGGAATCGATCCTCGGCCTGCGCCTCGACGCGGGCGGCGCGCTCCTCCTCGCGACGGGCTCGCGCGGCCGCGTGTACGAGTGGAAGGACCGGCGCGTGCGCCTCGTGGCCTCGACCGGCGAGAAGCTCGCGCTCGCGGCTCAAGCGGCCGGGACCGGCTTCGCCGTGGTCACGATGGGAGCAGCGGGAATCCTCAGACCCGAGACCGGAGGCGCCCCCTCATCCGGCACGTTCACCTCGGCCGTCAAGGACGCCCTCCGCCTGTCCGCGTTCGGGCGCCTGCGCTGGGAGGGGCTGCTGCCCGCGGGAGCGGCTCTTTCGTTTTCCGTGCGGGCCGGCAACTCGGACAAACCCGACGGCACCTGGTCCGCCTGGACGCCGGTCGCCCCGGACGGCGGCGCGAAGCCTCCCGTGGCGCGTTTCTTCCAGTGGAAAGTCGCCCTGACGGGCTCGCCGAAGGGCGCGTCTCCGATCCTCGAGCGCGTGGACCTCTCGTACGCCGAGCGCAACGCCCGGCCCGTGCTCGAAAACCTCGCCGTCCTCGAGCCCGGCGCCGTGTTCGCGCGGGGCGCCACGGGCTCCGGCGTCCTCTCCGTGGCGAATCCCGACGAGTCGGGCATCTACGCCGGTCTCGAAGCACCGCACGACGGCGCGGGCGAGGGTCCGGGCAAGCGCCTCTACCGGAAGGGCTACCGGACGTTCACGTGGAAGGGCGCCGACCCCAATGGGGACATCCTGCGGTACGAGGTTGAGGCGCGCCGCGAGGAGGGCACGGCCTGGTTCCCCCTGCGCAAGGATCTCGAGGACGCGTACCTCTCGTTCGACACGACGGCCCTTCCGGACGGGCGCTACCGCTTCCGCGTGACGGCCTCGGACCGCGTCTCCCAGCCCGAGAGCGAGGCGCTCACGGCGCGCGAGGAAAGCGGAGTCGTCGTCGTGGACAACACGCCGCCCGGCCTGAAGGTGGAGTCGAGGAGGATCGAAGGAGACGCGCTCGTCGTCACGGTGCTCGCGGCCGACGCGCTGTCGCCCGTCACGAAGGCCGAGGGCGCCGTCAACGCCGATCGCTGGCGCCTCCTGCCCGCCGAGGACGGCGCGGCCGACTCGCCGGTGGAGCGGTTCGTCTTCCGCGTCCCGAAGCCGCCGGGGCCGGCCGTCCTGTCGATGCGCGTGCTCGATGCGGCGGGGAACGTCGCGGCGATCTCCGTGGAGTGGCCGTTTTGAGAAAGCTCGCGCTTCTCGCCGCCGCCCTTCTTCTCTCCGCCTGCGGGGTCCGCGGAAAAAGCCAGGAGAGCGTCGTGCGCCGCCGCCTCGTGGGCGAGCCGAAGACGCTCAACCCGATCCTCGCCACGATGGATCCCGAGCAGATCGTCCTCGCGCTCCTCGAGCGGAACCTGCTGGATTACGACGAGAAGCTGGACCTCGTGCCGGGCCTCGCGGAGGAGGTCTCCGACTCTCCCGACCATCTCGTCTACACGATCCGCCTCCGCAAGGACGCGCGCTGGGAGGACGGCACGCCCGTCACCTCCGCGGACGTCGTCTTCACCTTGACGACGCTCCTCGACCCGAAGGCGCCCGCGCTCACGCGCCGGGCGCTCTTCGACGGATTCGTGAAGGCCGAGGCCGTGGACGAGAGCACCGCGCGCGTCGTCTTCAGGTCGGCCGCGACCGGGCGGCTCGACGCCTTCAACCTGCCGCTCCTCTCGGCGGCCGCCTGGGCGGGAGGCGACGTGGCAACTCATCCGCGCAACCGGAACCCTCTCGCGAACGGCCCGTACCGCCTCGGATCCTGGGAGGCCGGGCGGACGCTGACGCTCGTGCGCAACACCCAGTACTTCGGCGAGAAGCCCGCCCCCGAACAGGTGGTCTTCCGCGTCGTGCCCGAGGACGCGTCGGCCTTTTCGGCGCTCGGGAGCGGCGCCCTCGACGAGATGCGCCTCTCGTTCGCGCGGAAGAAGGAGCTCGACGCGAAGGCTGGAACGCCCGGCGCGCCGCGCGTCGTGACCTTCGACGAGCTCTCGTACTCCTATCTCGGCTGGAACAACCGCCTGCCGGTCTTCGCCGACCGGCGCGTGAGGCGCGCCCTCACGATGCTCGTCGACCGCGAGAGCATCGGGCGCAACCTCTTCGGGGGCCTGGCGAAGCTCGCGAACGGACCCCTCCCCCCAGCGCACTGGGCTTGGGACGCCACCCTCGCGCCGTGGCCGTACGACCCGAACGCCGCCGAGGCGCTCCTCGACGAGGCCGGGTTCCGCAAGGGCCCGGACGGAATGCGGCGGAAGGGGAGCCTGCGCCTCGCGTTCACGATGTCCCTCGGCATGGGGAGCGACCTTCAGCGCCAGATCGTGGAGCTCGCGCAGCAGTCGTACCGGATGGCGGGCATCGACATGGCGATTCAGCCGCTCGAGTGGGCGGCCTTCGCGGCGAAGATGGACGCCGGGGAGTGCGAGGCCTGGGCGGCCGCGCTCAACCTCGACCCGAACCCCGACCTCGCCGTGAGCTGGCATTCCGCGCAGGTGCCGCCGACCGGATCCAATGCGGGCTTCTACAAGAACGCGGAGGTGGACGCGCTTCTCGACCGCCTCAAGACGACGTTCGACAGGGAAGAGACGCGCACCCTGTTCAAGCGCGTGCAATTCCTCATCCACGAGGACGAGCCCGTGACGTTCCTGAACATCCCGCTGACGAAGTGGGGCGTCTCGTCGCGCCTCACGAACGTGAAGACGTCTCCGTACGGCCTCTTCCTGTTCTGGCCGGGGGCGGCCGGCTGGCGGACGAGTACGACGACGGGCCCGATCTCGTAGGTTCAAGAGCCAAGTAACATCAACTCATGGTGCGTTTCGCGCTGCGGCGGGCGGCGTCGGCCGTCCTGACGCTGATCGGCGTCCTCGCCCTCGTCTTCGGGCTGGTCACGGCCGCGCCCGGCGACGCCGCCGCGCTGGCGGCCCGTGCCGGCGGAAACCGCGCCGTGGCGGTTTCGCCCGAGGCGCTCGACGCCTTCCGGCATCTCTATGGCCTCGACCGGCCCGTTCTCGAGCGCTTCCTGACGTGGGTCTGGCGCGCCACGCGCCTCGATTTCGGGCGCTCGCTCGTGGACGGCCAGCCGGTGACGCTGCGCGTTTCCCGCGCGCTCCCCGCGACCCTGGCGCTCAACTCCGCCGCCCTTCTCCTCGCGTGTCTCGTCGGCGTGCCCCTCGGCGTCGCGGCGGCGCGCCGGCCCGGCGGGCGTCTGGACAGGATCTCCGGATTCCTGTGCGACGCCCTCTTCTCGACGCCGACCTTCGTCCTCGGACTCGTCTTCCTCCTCGTCTTCTCGGGCTGGCTGCGCGTCACGCCCCTCTTCGCCGATTCGGAGACCGGGCTGCGCGGCTTTCTCCTGCCGGTCGCGACCCTCGCGCTCGCGTCGCTCGCGCTCATCGCGCGCTTCGTCAGGGTCTGCGTCGCGACGGCGCTCGCCGATCCGGCCGCGCTCGCGGGGCGCGCCCGCGGCGAAGGTCCCTCCGAGGAGATCCGGCGCGCCCTCAGGCGCTCGTCCGCGGCGTTTGCCGCGATGGGCGCCGCGCTCGTGCCGTCCGTCGTGTCGGGCTCGGTCCTCGTGGAGCGCGTCTTCTCGCTGCCCGGAGCGGGCGGGCTCCTGGCCGAAGCCGTCTTCGCGCGCGACCTGCCCACGGTCCTCGCGCTCACGCTTCTCTCGGCCGCCGTCGTCGTGGCGGCGTCGCTCGCGGCCGACCTCGTCACGGCCGCGTTCGACCCGCGCACGATCCGCGACGACGAGGCGGCCGCGGGGGGAGTCGCGGCGTGACCGCCGCCCGCGCCGCACTCGCGCGCGCCGCGTTCGCCTTCGGCCTCTTTCCGCTGCTCGCGCTCCTGGCGCCGCTCGTCGCGCGCGAGAGGCCGTGGGTGTCCGGCCGCCTCGGAGAGACCGTTCTGAGCGCGCCCGTTCCCTTCGACCCGGACGCCGTGGACCTGGACCGGCGCCTCGCGCCACCCGGCCGGCGGCACCTCCTCGGGACGGACGAGCTGGGCCGCGACGTCCTGTCGCGCAGCCTCCACGGCGCGCGCCTCTCGGTGACGGCCGGCCTCTTCGCCTCCGCGCTCGCCCTCGGCCTCGGCGCGGCGCTCGGGACGCTCGCGGGCTGGGCGGGGGGGCGCACCGACCGCGCCGTGCTCCTTTTCCTCCAGATCGTTCAGGCGCTCCCGGCTCTCGTCCTCGTGATCGCCGGCGCGGCCTTTCTGAAGCCGTCGTTCCTCGTCGCGGCGCTCCTCATCGCCCTGACGAGCTGGACGGATTCGGCCCGTCTCGTGCGGGCGGGGACGCAGCGCCTGAGGAACGAGGCCTTCGTGGACGCGGCGCGCGCTTCGGGCGCCTCGAACGCCCGCCTGCTGTTCGTCCACGTGCTTCCGCACGCGCTCCCGCCCGCGCTCGCCACGCTGCCCTACGTGCTCGGCTCCGCCGTGCTCACGGAGGCGGGGCTGTCGTTCCTCGGCCTGGGGGCGCCGCCGCCCGCCGCTTCGTGGGGGCGCGCGCTTGCCGAGGCGCGGAACCTCCTCCCGGAGGCGTGGTGGTGCGTCCTGCCGCCGGCCCTGGCGCTTTTTCTTCTCGTCTGGACGGCGCGCCGCCTCGGCGACGCGTTTCTCGGCAGGCGCGGAGACGTACAATCGCGTCTCGCGTGAAGCGCACCGCCGTCTATCCGGGCACGTTCGATCCCCCGACGAACGGCCACGTCGACCTCATCCGGCGCGGCTGCCACATCTTCGACCGCGTCCTCGTCGCGGTTCTCATCGACACCGAGAAGGCGCCCCTCTTCACGGTCGAGGAGCGCCTCGCCATGATCCGCTCGGTCTTCCGGCGCGAACCGAAAGTCGTCGTGAAGTCCTTCAGGGGCCTCCTCGTGGACTTCATGCGCAAGGAGCACGCGCGCATCGTCGTGCGCGGCCTGCGAGCCGTATCGGACTTCGAGCACGAGTTCCAGATGGCCCTCATGAACCGCCGCCTCGGGCCGCAGGTCGAGACGCTTTTCCTCACGCCGAAAGAGGAGCTGTCGTACACCTCGAGCCGCCTCGTCAAGCAGGTTCACCAGCTCGGCGGCGACGTCTCCAGCCTCGTTCCTGCCGTCGTCCAGCGGGCGCTCGACCGGAAGATCCGGAACCGCTAAAACGCCTCAGGCGATCCCGGAGAACTCCCGAAACGCCCGTGCGATGCCGTCAGGCACGATGCGCGGCCGGCCGGAGGCATCGAGAAAGAGGTGCTGAGTCTCGCCCTCGGCGGCGAGGCTGCCATCCGGCAGGACGATCTCGTAGGCGAACGTGCAGCCGCGGCTCTTCAACCCGATCATCCGGGCCCGGACCACTACCGTCTCGCCATAGCGCACGGAGCGGCGGTAGCGCACGTGCGCCTCTGTGACGGTGATGAACGAGCCTTCCGCCTCCATGCGCGGATAGGGGTACCCGGCGCGCTCGCAATAGGCGGTGCGCGCGACCTCGAACCAGATGATGTAGTTGCCGTGATAGACGACCCGCTGGGCGTCGGTCTCGGCATAGCGCACCTGGATGGACGTCTCGACGGCGGGGTGTGCGGCGGTCACGATCCCCCTAGACTAGACGATGCCGATGAGCGTGCTCTTCAGAGGGGACGGTTGGGGCCTGGGAGAGGGAGAAGGACCGGAGATTTTCTTAGAAGGTGAAGAGGGGACCGAGCGCGCCGATTCGCCTGAGCAACTCCCTGAGCTGCTCGCGCGCCTCGATCGGATCGCTGAGACGGGAAATCCGGACCTCATGGCCGCGGGCTTCTTCTCGTACGAAGCGGGAGTCTTCCTCGAAGGGTCGACGTCCCTCGCGCGAAAGCATGATTTTCTTCCCTTCGCGGAATTCTCCGTCTTCAATCTGAAGGCCGCTCGTCGAAGCGGTCCGCCGTCCCCCGCTGCTTCCTCCTCATTCACCTTCGAAGAACTGGCACGCGCAGAGCGCGTGCTCTCTTCGGACCTCGCGGAGCGGGGCGCGCAGCGGTCGCTTTCTTCGAACGATTGGGCAAACCGTGTGGAGGCCATCCGGAACGGGATCGCCCGCGGCGACGTCTACCAGGTCAATCTCTCGCGCCGCACGCGTTTCGCGGCCCGCGTCGAGCCCTTCGCCCTCGCGCGCGCTCTCTACTCCGACAACCCCGTGCCCCTCGCCGTGACGCTCGCGCACGGCGATTGGGCCGTCGTGTCGAACTCGCCGGAGCTGTTTCTCGACGTCGACCTCGCGGCACGGCGCGCGGTCACGAAGCCGATCAAGGGCACGATCGCGCGGGGCGCGACGGAGGCCGAGGACGCCGACCGGCGCCGCGAGCTCCTCGACTCCGAAAAGGACGCCGCCGAAAACGTGATGATCGTGGACCTTCTGAGGAACGAC
>JBGQDL010000122.1:0-12597 GCA_041495865.1 Thermoanaerobaculia bacterium
GGCAGAAGCTTCAGGTCTCGTTCGAGCTTCTCCAGGTTGAGGTCGTACTTGGCGGCCATCATCGGCAGATAGCGGCGCACCTCGGCGAGAGTGGGCTGGGTGGTGACCACCCGAAGCCCGGGAGCCCCTTCGAAGACCCGCCGGGCGGCTTTGCCGATGACGGCCGACAGGAGCACGTTAGCGTCGGCGGCGACGCTTCTTAAACTCTTCGAAGTCATCCAGGATCTCGTCCTCGGTGATTCCCTTGGCGTCCAGCTCGCGGGCGATCTCGGCGCTGAGCTCGAGATAGAGCTTCCGGCGGACCTCCATCGGAAGCTTCTTGGGGTCGTTCAGCGGATAGACGACGGCGGCGGGCTTGCCGCGCCGGGTGACGAGAACAGCTTCCTTGCCCTGCAGCAACTCGCAGAACTGGCTTCGGAATTGGCGGACGGTGGTCGTCTTCATCGAACTCTGCTCCACGCCCATCCTCGCTCGCCGGGCCTGATGTGTCAACAGAGGTGACCACATAGTCGAGACGCGCATGGTCGTGAGCTTGAATTACGACTTCGATCCGGTCTCAGCCTTCCCTGGCGGGGCTCTGTTTCACGAGGGGCATGAGACCCTACTCGTGCGCCGCACGCCGCCAGGTCCACTCTTTCGAAGCCGGCTTTCCGTCGCGCGTGCCCTCGATGCGCGCAGTCAGGGAGCCGTCCGCGTTCCTGCGGTACGAGACGCGGCGCGGGAACTCGAGGGCGCTTTCGAAGACGGCGCTCGTCTCGCCGCGCTCGACGAGGGGAAACGGCGTCGCGGGGCGGCCGCCGGGGCTCGCGAGGTAGACGACGCCTTCGCCCTGCTGCTCGATGCGCATGAACTCGAACTCCACGGCGCGGCCGCCCTTGACCGTGCGGCCGATGCCGAGCATGAGGCCGCCTTTCGGCGCCATCCAGTGTTCTTCCACCACGTCGTCGCCGTGTTTCATCTGCCAGTCTCCGGCCATCCACGCAAGCTGATCGAGGCGGGCCGAAGGTGCGGCCCGGGCCGGCAGGACAGGATCAGCAGCAAACGCTGTCGCGGCGAAGAAGAGCGTGACGACTGAAGGAACGATCCGGGCTCTCATATTCATCCTCTAAGAAATCTCTGTCTATTTCTCTCTCTAGCTCTTCGCGATGAAGCCCCACGGCGCGGCCTGCCGGGCGTGGGGGTCGAAAACGCCGCGGGGAACGGCGTGCTCGGGGAGCATGAGAGCGCTGCCGGGCCGGACGACGGCCATCAAGGTGTCGCGGTGCGTCTTCACGAGGCGGCGCACGGGCGCGCCGGCCGCGGCCTCGAGAAGGATCGGCGCCGACTCGGGTCCCATCTTCGCGAGATACGCTTCCCAGATCGCCTCGACGACGGGCATGCCGCGGAACGTCACGTTCGGCATCTTCCGGAACGCCCGGTCGAGACGCTTCATCTTCTCCTCGAGCGCGGCCGGGTCGTCGAGCGGCTCGTTCTCGAAAGGCGTGTGCGGCTTCGGAATGAAGGCGTTCACCGTCGGGACGAGCGTGCCCACGCGCCCGCGCTTCCGGCCCTCCTCGAGGAACACGAGGCGCAGGGCGTCGACGAGGCCGACCACGTCGTCGACGTCGCCGTCGGTCTCGCCCGGGAGGCCCACCTGCAGGTAGAGCTTGAGCTGCGTGATTCCCGAGCGCGCGATCAAACGCACCTTGTCGAAGAGCATCTCGTCGGAGACTTTCTTGTTGATCGCGCGGCGGAGGCGCTCGTTGCCTGCTTCCGGCGCGATCGCGAGAGCGCGCTCGCCCTGCGCCGTCAGGATCGCGAGGATCTCCTCCGAGATCGCGTCGATCTTCACGGACGAAAGGGCGATGTGATAGCCAAGGCCCGCAAGTCCTCTCAGAATTGGGAGGATTTCCGGGTGGTCGGCGACGGCCGTTGCGATGAGGCCGGCCCGCGACGTGAGCGGGCGGTTCTTCCGCGCGATCGCGAGCACGGCCTCGGCCGTCACCCGCACCTGGGGGGCCATCGCGTACGCGGCCCAGCAGAAGCGGCACATCTCCGAGCAGCCCCGCGCGATCTCGATGAGGAGCTTGTCGGACAGCTCGGTGTGCGGCGTGAGGAGCGTCGTGTGCGGCGGCTCGCGGAACGCGCCCTCCGCCGCCTTGAACTGCTGGACGACGATCTTTCCGTCCTCGGCGCCCTCGGCGCGCGCCCCGTGGACCGCCGGGACGTAGACGCCTTTCAGCTCCGCGAAGGCGGCCAGCGTCGCCTCGCGCGTGAGGTCGCGCCGGAGCACCTCCGCGAGGCCGGGAACGATCTTCTCCGCGTCGCCCATCGCGAAGGCGTCCACCCAGTGCGCGAGCGGCGCGGGATTGATGCGCGCGCAGTCCCCGCCCACGAGGACGATCGGATCGCCCTCTCCGCGGGCCGCGCGATCGAGCGGAATGCGCGCCGCGGGCAGCAGGCGGAGGAAGTTGACGTAGTCCATCTCCCACGAGATGGAGAACGCGACGAGCGGGTAGTCGCCCAACGGCGTGTCGGTTTCCAGCGTGCGGGGCCCGCGCAGGTCGCCGTCCCCGTCCGCGAAGAACCGGTCGCAGGCCACGTCCTCTTCGCGGTTCAGGAGGCGATACACCCACTGGAAGCCGAGGTTCGACATGCCGATCTCGTAGGAGTTCGGAAAGCCGAGCGCCACGCGCGTACGGCCATGTCGCGAAAGCGGCTCCGTCGCGCGTTCCGCCGAAAGCAGCGTGCGACGGCGCGAGGGGGACGGCGGAGAGGAGGGGGCGGGCATGGGACTTGCGGCTTCGCTTCGCGTTGACGCATATTGTAGCGACAGGAGCACGCTCATGAGATCGACGCTGACGAGGATGGCCGTTCGACTCCTCTTTCTGGTGGCCTCGGGCGGCGCTTTCGCCGCCGCGATCACCCCCGATCCGTGGCCGCGCGACTTCACGACGCCAAAAGGCAACAAGGCGGTCATGTACCAGCCTCAGATAGAGACCTTCAAGGGGGACACCATCACCGGACGCGCGGCCGTCTCGGTGACGAAGAAAGACGACAAGACGACGAAGTTCGGCGTCATCTTCTTCGCGGCGAACGTCTCCGTGGATCGGGACGACCGCTCTGTCCAGATCCTGCGCCTGAAAGTGAACCGTGTGAGGTTTCCGAACATCACCCCCGAGAAGGAAAAGACCTTCGCCGGGATCGTCGAGGCGGAAGTGCCGTCGTGGAACCTCGTCATCTCGTACGACCGCGTCCTCGAGAGCGTGAAGGTGGCCGATCGCGAAAAAAAGAGCGCCCAGGGCCTGAAGAACGACCCTCCGAGGATCCTCTTCGCCCGGGAGCCGACCGTGCTCGTGGCGCTCGACGGAGACCCTCAACTGCGCGACGTGGAGGGCGCGCCCTTCAAGCTCGTCGTGAACACGCCTCTTTTCATGGTCCTCGACACGCGCAGCGGCCGCTATTACCTCTCGGGCGGCAAGAGGTGGTGGTACGAGGCGCCCGACGCGAAGGGCCCGTGGCGCTCGATCGGAGGCCCGCCCTCGGACATCGCCGACTACGCCGCGCAAGCGGCGGAGGCGCAGAAGAAAGACGACACGGAAGCGGCCGCCGAGGACGGGACCGAGGCGGCGAGCCCGCCGAAGATCCTCGTGGCCACGGAGCCGACCGAGCTCATCGTCTCCGAGGGCAAACCGTCCTTCAAGCCCGTCAGCGGCGCGAGCGCCGAGCTGCTCTCGATGGACAACTCCGAGAGCGACGTCCTTCTCGACGTCCCGTCGCAGCAGTACTACGCGCTCCTGTCCGGCCGCTGGTTCCGGAGCAAGTCGCTCGAGGGGGGATCCTGGAGCTACGTGTCACCCGACGCGCTCCCCAGGACCTTCTCGAAGATCGCTCCCGAGGCGGACGTCGGCGACGTGCGCGCCAGCGTGCCGGGCACGGACGAGGCCGAGGACGCCGTCCTCGATGCCCAGATGCCGCAGACGACGGCCGTCAAGCGCGCCGAGGCGAAGCTGGACGTGCAGTACGACGGCGAGCCAAAATTCGTCACGATCGAAGGCACGAAAACCGAGTACGCCGTCAACACGCCGACGTCGGTCTTGAGGATGGGCGGCCGATACTACGCGTGCGACAACGCCGTCTGGTACGTCGCCGACTCGCCCACGGGCCCGTGGCTCCTCGCGGACTCCATCCCGACCGACGAGGTGGAGCAGATTCCGCCGAGCGCGCCCGTCTACAACGTGAAGTACGTCCAGATCTACGACTCGACACCCGACGTGGTCTACGAGGGCTACACGCCGGGCTACCTCGGCTGTTACCCCTGGTACGGCACCGTCGTGTGGGGCACGGGGTGGTACTACCGGCCCTGGATCGGCCCCACTTTCTGGTGGCCGCGCCCCTATACGTGGGGCTTTCACGCGCACTTCACGCCGTGGTTCGGATGGGGGTTCGGCTCGTCGTGGAGCTTTCCCTTTTTCGGCGTGAGCCGTGGCTGGGGCGGCTTTTTCCATCCCGTGGGCTGGGGACGGCCGGCGCACTGGGGCGGCACCTGGGTTGGTGGCCATCGATCCGGCTGGTTCGGGCCGGGTGGCTATCGCCCTCCGACCGTCATCGTGAACAACTGGGGGAATCGCCCCGGCGGAATCCGGCCGACCGGCTGGAATCGCCCTCTGGCCGGCTCCCCGGGCGGCCTGCGCCGGCCGGTGCCGGGAGGTCCTCCCGTGCACGGTGTGCGTCCAGGAATCGGGTTCCGCCCGCCGGCGAGGGACGTCCGGCCGTGGAGCGCGCAGAACAACATCTACAACAGGTTGCCCGTTCGCTCGCGCGACATTCCGAAGGCCTCGCCGCGCGACCTGTCCCGGCCCGCCGCCGGCCGGCCGAACAACGTCTACGCCGACAGGAACGGCGACGTCTACCGCAGGACGAAAGAAGGCTGGCAGCAGCGCGACAAAGACACGTGGAGGACGACAGGCGTCCCCGCGCGCCCCGCGCCCAGCCGGGATCGCGGGACGATCGCTCGGCCGCCGGCGCCCGCGCCGCGCGCGGTGACACGTCCCGCGCCGCGCCCCGAGCTGGACCGCGAGTTCTCCACGCGGCAGCGCGGCGAGGCGCGGGCGCAGAGCTGGTCGCGCCCGGCGCCTCAGGCGCGGCCCGCTCCCGCGCCGCGGTCCGCTCCGGCCGTGCGTTCCGCACCGCCATCGCACTCCGAACCGAAAAAGCGCTGACCGGTTAGGATGCGGACCGGCCCGGAAGGGAGAACCTTTCCGGGCCGGATTGCGTTCCTTGTCAGCGAGGAGAGGCGATGTACTACGTCATCGGAGCCAACGGCAGTCAGTACGGTCCGGTCGACGAGGCGACCATCCGCGCCTGGATAACGGAGGGGCGCGTCGCCGCGCCGAGCCTCTCGTTCAAGACGGGAGAGTCGGGCTGGGTTCCTCTTCAGACGCGCGAGGAGTTTCGCGATCTCCTCGCGGCGGCGCCCGTGCCGGTCGCGAATCTGGCGGTGCAGACTCCACCGATGGCGCGCCCGGCCGACGCGAAAGAGTGGCTCGTCGCGCTCCTCCTCTCGATCTTCCTCGGGTACTTCGGCGTCGATCGCTTCTACATCGGCCACGTGGGCCTCGGCCTGGTCAAGCTCTTCACGTTCGGCGGCTGCGGCATCTGGTGGCTCGTGGACGTGATCCTCATCGCGACGAACTCCCTGAAGGATTCGCAGGGCCGCGCGCTCGTGAAGACCTGAGCGTCAGGGCCGTTCGGCGCCGGATTCGCGGGGCGCTTGCGGCACGCGCGCGCCGTTCACCGTCACCTCCGCCGTCCAACCGAAGGCCGAGGCGGCGTCCGTGAAGAGGTCGCGGGCATGCGCGGCCGACTTTTCGAGAAGCCCGGCGTCCTTCGCGGCGCGTGCGAGCGCGCCGCGCGCCCACTGCGTCCAGTGGGTGCGGTCGCTCGGCGTGATCGGGTTGAGCCAGCCCGAGTGCTCGTCGAACCACTCGAGGCGGTCGTCGACCGCGATGATCTGAGGCGCCGGGAGGCGCACGAAAATGAGACGCCGCGCCGCGTCCGTCTCGACGTCGAAGCCGCGCGCGAGGTCGAATCCGCCCATCACCTTCCCGCGCAGGCGCAAGGTGGCGTTCTTCGGGATGTCGAAGACGAGGATCGTCCTCACCTCTTCGTAGCGCACGACGTCCGCGATCTCCATCTCCACCGTCGCGAGGCGCGCGATGCGGCGGACGGCCTGGACCACGGGGGCGGAGGAGACGGCTTCGTGGCGCGTGCGCCAACGTCCGATGAGAAAACCGCAGACGAAGACGGCCAGGATGGCCGCGCAGGCGGCGAAGAGGCCGAGGAGGAGTCGCCGGCGCATCGCTCCTCCAGCCTATCCGAACCGCCCCTTTTCGTGCGCCGGGGCCCGGAATGATGCATTCAGATCCGTTCGAGGCCCCCGAGGTGGGCGCTAGAATCGGCATCCTTCCTGCACGGAATCGGCCGGCAACGGCCCTGGAGGCTTCGATGCACGTTCCCCGCTCCCCACGCGCTCTCACCGGCGCTCTCCTCGCGCTGCTTCTTCTTCCGGCGGCCCTCCTCGGCCTCTCACAGGGACGCATCACGGGCAAGGTCACGGACGGCAAGGGCGAGGTCCTCAGCGACGTCAAGATCACGATCACGACGAAGAGCATCACGAACTTCAAGGTGGAGCTCAAGACGGACAAGGAAGGAAAGTGGGGGACGATCCTGAACGACTCGACGCTCACCTACCACTACCGCTTCGAGAAACAGGGCTACATGGCGGTCGAGCAGGACAAGAAGGTGCCGATCGGGCAATCGGAAGAGCTGGACGTCCAGCTCCTGACGCAGACGCAGGCCGTCGAGAAGGGCGTCGTGAAGCAGGTCGAGGATCCCTTCACGACGAACTACAACGCGGCGGTCGAGGCCTATCAGGCCGGCGACCTGGAAGCGGCGTTCGCGAAGGCCCAGGAAGCCATCAAGCTGGGACCCGACAAGGCGATCGCCTACAACCTGGGCGCGACGATCGCCCTCAAGAAGAAGGACTGGGATCAGACGATCGCGTTCGGCGAGAAATCCCTCGCCCTCGAGCCCGACAATACGCCTCTCGTCGGCATGCTCATGGAGGCCAGCCGCGCGAAGGGCGACAAGGTGAAGGCCGCCGAATACGAGAAGAAATACGTCGCCGCGAACCCCGACCAGCCCGAGGTCCTCTACAACCGCGCCGTGGAGCTGTACAACAAGAACGACTTCAAGGGCGCCGAACCGCTGCTCCAGAAGGTCGTCGGCGGGAAGCCCGACTTCGCCAAGGCGCACTATCTCCTCGGCATGTCGTACGTGAACCTGAACAAGATTCCCGAGATGAAAAAGCACCTCGCTGAATACCTCAGGCTGGACCCGAAAGGCTCGGACGCGGGCACGGCGAAGGAGATGCTGGACGCCTTCAAGTGACGCCGTTTCTCATCGGCATCGCGGGCGGGACGGGCTCGGGAAAGACGACGGTCGCGAACGCGATCGTCACGCGCGTGGGGGAGGAGCGCATCGCCATCCTCTCCCACGACTCGTATTACCGCGACTTCGTGGATCTGCCGAAGGACATCCTCGAGAGGCGGAACTTCGACCATCCGGACTCGCTCGAGAGCGAGCTTCTCGTGCGCCACCTCAAGGCGCTCAAGCGGGGAATGGTCGTCGAGACGCCGATCTACGACTTCAAGCTCCACCGCCGCGCGGCCGAGACCCGGCGTGTCGAGCCGCGCAAGGTCATTCTCGTGGACGGCATCCTGATCTACGCCGAGCCGGAGCTGAGGACGCTCTTCGACGTCAAGATCTACGTCGACACGGACGCCGACATTCGTTTCATCCGGCGCCTCAAGCGTGACATCGCCGAGCGCGGCCGGTCCGTGGAGAGCGTCGTCGCGCAGTACGAATCCACCGTGCGCCCCATGCACATGGAGTTCGTCGAGCCTTCCAAACGCTACGCGGACCTCATCGTGCCCGAGGGCGGCGAAAACACGGTCGCGCTCGACTTTCTCTTCGCACGGCTTCGCGAGCTGCTGCGCGACTGAGCGGGCCAGCCCGGCGCCCGGTCCCCTACAATCGCCGCCGTGAATCCCTTTCCGCCCGTTCCCGAGCAGCTCGATCTCCTCCTGAAGGGCGTCGAGGCCTGCGAGAAACGCGACGAGCTGGAAAAGAAGCTCGAGAGGTCCGCGAAGACCGGCCGGCCCCTGCTCGTGAAGGTGGGATTCGACCCCTCCGCGCCCGACCTCCACCTCGGGCACACGGTCGTCTTCCGCAAGATGCGGCACTTCCAGCGCCTCGGGCACTCGGTCGTCTTCCTGATCGGCGACTTCACGGGCATGATCGGCGATCCCACGGGCAAGAAAGCCACGCGCCCCCAGCTCACGAAGGACGAGGTCCTCGCGAACGCGGAGACGTACAAGGCGCAGGTCTTCAAGATCCTCGACCCCGCAAGAACGCGCGTCGCCTTCAACTCCGAGTGGCTCTCGGCCCTCGGCGCCGAGGGCCTCGTCCGCCTGTCGGCGAAGTACACCGTCGCGCGCCTCCTCGAGCGCGACGACTTCGCAAAGCGCTTCCGCGAGGGGAAACCCATCGCCGTGCACGAGCTGCTCTATCCGCTCTGCCAGGGGTACGACTCCGTCGCGCTCGCGGCGGACGTCGAGCTGGGCGGCACGGACCAGCTGTTCAACCTTCTCGTCGGCCGCGACCTGATGAGGGAGTCCGGGCAGGAGCCGCAGGTCGTCATGACGCTCCCGCTCCTCGTCGGCACGGACGGCGCCGAAAAGATGTCGAAGTCGCTCGGCAACGCGATCGGGATCGCCGAGAGCGCGGACGAGATCTTCGGCAAGGTCATGTCGATCTCGGATGTGTCGATGTGGACCTACTACACCCTCCTGACGGACTTGACGCCGGGGGAGATCGAGAAGCTGAAGGCAGACGTCGCATCCGGAGCGGTTCATCCGAAATCCCAAAAGACGGAGCTCGCGGGGCGGCTCGTCGAGGATTTCCACGGAAGGGAAAAAGCCCAGGAGGCGCGCGCCGAGTTCGACAGGCGGTTCTCGGGAGGCGGCGGGGCGGTCAGCGCTGACGAGAGAAGCTTGTCCAGCTTGATTCCCGGGGGAGGTTTCTTAGAAAGGGGAATGGCGGACGTCCTCGTCGCTTGCGGTCTCGCGGCGAGCAAGAACATCGCGCGCCAGAAGATCCGCGAAGGAGCGGTCTCGACTTCCGCGGACGGACAGGCGTGGACGAAGGTGGACTCGCCCGCAGCCCTGCTGCGCGTCGGCCCAGGACAGGATGTTTTTCTTCGAATGGGTAAGAGATTTGTCAGGCTGAAGCCATGATTCTCCCCGCCGCGCCGCCACTCTCCCTTTTCACCTTCTAAGAAAAAAACCTTGCAAAAGCGCAAAAACCAGCAGGGAACGAGCAGCCGGCAACGCGCCCCGCGGGTTGTCCTCCTCGTCGGCGGCGCGGGCCGCATGGGCCGTCTCTTCGCGCGCTTCTTTCGCAGGAAGGGCTTCGCCGTGCGCATCGCCGATCCAGCGGGCGCGCCGCGCGGGTTCGAGGCCGGCACTCTCGACGAAGCGGCGGCAGCCGACTTCGTCCTGATCGCCGCGTCTCTCGAGCACGCGGCGGAGGCCCTCGCGTCCGTCCTCGACCGGAATCCGAAGGGGCTCGTTTTCGACATCGCGAGCCTGAAGGCGCCGCTCCTGCCGCTCTTTGCGCGTGCCAGGAAGGACGGCGTCGCGATCGCCTCCGCGCACCCGATGTTCGGCCCCGACGCGCGTTTTTCCGGCCGCGACTTTCTCGTCTGCGACACCGGCGACGCGCCGGCCGCGCGCCGCGTGGCCCGCCTCTTCGCCGGAGAAGGCCTGAAGATCCGGACGATGCCGGTTCTGGAACACGACCATTGGGTCGGGCGCACGATGGGACTCGCCCACCTCGTCGCGCTCGTCTCGGCCTTCTCCCTCGCCGAGCTCGGCGTCGCGCGCGATGACGTGGACGGCCGCGCGACGACCTCCTTCCGCCAGCTCCTCGCGCTCGTCGGACCCATTCTCGGGCAGGATCCCGCGCTCACGCGCGCGATTCAGGCGACGAACCCGGAGGCTCTGTTCGTGCTCGAGCAACTCGCCGAGCAGGTCGAAGCCCTCCGGGTGCTGCTCTTCGAAGGAGACGCGTCCCGACTCGAGGCCCGGCTTTCCGCCGCCCGCGCATCGCTCCGATGAGCGCGGCCTTCCGCCGCACAGCGGCGTCTCTCCTCGCCGCCGCCGCGCTCCTCCTTCTCGGGTGGCGCGCGTGGGAGTCCGTCGCGCCGCTCCCGGTTTCGCTCTCCGTCATGCGGAAATTCTGGCGCGCCAGTTCACCGACGCGCCTCCTCAACTCGCGCCTCTTTCGGCGGGAGCCGGAGCTCGGCGCGGCGCTCGTCTCGCGCGACCGCTTCCTGCCGCTCGACGTCGACGTCGTCCTCACGGTGCCGCCTCTCGTGCCGGACGGCCCGGCCGAGGAGATGCGGCGAAAGGCGGCGTTCGTCCTCGCGCCGCGGCGCGTGACGCTCGCGCGCGGCGAGACCGGCGAGGGGGGCTTCGCGCTCGCCGCCGCTCCGACCGCCGCGGTGACGCCGTGAGCCGCACCGCGTCCCGCGTCGTGCTCGCCGCCGGGGCGCTGTTCCTCGCCTTCGGCCTGTGCACGGCGGCCGTCGTCGCGATGCGCGAGCCTTTCGCGCTGAACGACTACACGGCGATCTGGGGGCTGAAAGCGCGGGCGCTCCACCGGTCGGGGTCTCTCGCGGCGCTCTTCCGAGTGGACCCCGACGGCGCGTTCTCGCATCCGGAATACCCGCCCCTGTGGCCTCTCCTCCTCACCGTCGCGACGCGGGCGCGCCTGCCGTACGACGACCTCGTCGTGACGCCCCTCTGGCCCCTTCTCGCGGCGGCGGCGTCCTTTCTCGCCGTGCGGGCGGCCCGGTCGCGCGGCGTCGCGTGGCCCTTCGCGCTCCTCGCGGGCGCCGCCGTGTCCCTTCTTCCGTACTGGAGGCGTTACCCGGGCTATGCCGAGGGCCTCCTCGTCGTCTTCGTGCTCGGCGCGCTGGCCCAGATGCGAGGGTTCGACGAGGAGCCCGGGGCCGGCGCACGGACCGCGATTCTCCTCACGCTCGCGGCCTGGACGAAGCCCGAGGGGCTCGTGTCGGCGCTCGCGGTCGCGGCCGTCCTCGCCTTCGAGCGGCGCACGCGGACCGCGCTTCTCGTCGCGCTCTCGGCCGTGCTCCTCGCGGCGGCCCCCTGGGCGCTCGTCGTCTTGCGCCTCGCACCGAGGCGGCCGCCGACGGATTTCGCGCTTTCCTCGTTCTCGGTCGCGAGTCTCGCCGGCGCGCTCGGAGCGCTCGCCTCGGAGGCGGCGCCGCACGCCGGCTGGGCCGCGGCGGCGGCCGTTCTTCTCGCGCTCGCGCCCGCGACGCGGCGCGCGCGCAGGCCGGTCCTCGCGTGGTGCGGCCTCTACGCCGCGGCGCTCATCGGCTCCTTCGCGTTCACGCGGCTTCCGCCCGCGTGGCACGTGCGCTGGTCGTGGGACCGCCTCGCCTTCATCCCGGTCGCCGTCCTTCTGCCGGTGCTCGCTGAGGCTCTCGCGGAATGCGTCCGGGAGAAAAGCGCGCCCGCGCTTCTCTCAGCATCTCCGGGGGCGTCCCTTCCGAAGGCTCCTGCCCAAGCGCCTTGAGCGCGAACGCGAGACTCGCCCTGAGGCGCGCCTCGTCGAGTGTCTCGAGCGGCAGCGCGCCGTCCCGCTTGCCGAGCTTCGCACCGCCGGGCGAGAGCACGAGCGGCAGATGCGCGTACGAGGGCGTCGGAAGACCGAGCGCCCGCTGGAGCGAGATCTGGCGCGCGGTGGAGTCGAGGAGGTCCGCTCCGCGCACGACCGCGGTCACGCCCTGGGCGGCGTCGTCCACGACGACCGCGAGCTGGTACGCGAACGGGCCGTCGGCGCGCTTCACGACGAAGTCGCCGACGGCTTTCTCGACATCCTGGGAAAGGGTGCCGGAGAGAAGATCTCCGAAGGTGAATAGACCAGGGGGAACGCGGAAGCGGAAGGCGCGGGCGGACTTTCCGGGCGCCAAACCGCTGCGGCAGGTGCCGGGATAGATCAGCGACGGTGAGCGCGAATCCGGATCCACGTCGTCACCGGGCGCGGGCGCCGAGGCCGACCTCGCGATGTCGGCCCTCGAGCAGGCACAGGCGTAGACCATTTTCTTTCTAAGAAGATCTTCAAGCGCCCTTTCGTAAAGCAGCTGACGTCCCGATTGAATGACGACCTCCCCGTCCCACGTCAGGCCGTAGCGCTCGAGCGCGCGGAGGATCTCGTCCGCGGCCCCCGGCACGACACGGGGGGTGTCGAGGTCCTCCATCCGCACGAGCCAGCGCCCGCCCGCGGCGTGGGCGAAAAGCCACGAGCCGAGGGCGGCCACGAGACTGCCGAGGTGCAGGGGCCCTGTGGGGGAGGGCGCGAAGCGCCCCGTCGCGACGGTCACCGCGCGAGGTTAACCCGCGAAAAACCAGCCGCTTGACGGAGGCGTCACCGGTTCCTTACGATCCACCGCTCTTCCTTGCGGCC
>JBGQDL010000123.1:0-12595 GCA_041495865.1 Thermoanaerobaculia bacterium
CACGGTGACACCGTGGGCGAGGAGGCCCGCGAGGCGCGCGCGATCCCGCGCTTCCGAAAGAGCCGCGGCGAAGGTCTCGTGCCGACTCGCGAGCAGCGAGAGCCGGAGCGATCCCTGGGGAAAAAGGCCCAGGGTCAGGACGCGATCCGCGGCCGCCAGCGCCTCGACGTCGAGGAACTCGACGGCGACGGGCCCCGCGGTCAGCCCGTCGTCCGTGATCTCGAGAGGCCCTTCGCCCGAAGCGGGATCTCCCGGGCCGCTCCGCTCCCAGCGTCCCGTTGCGCGGCGGGTCTCGTCGGCCATGGCCGGCCGCGCGTCAGGCGTACTTCTGCCCGCATTCAGGGCAGAACTTCGGATTTCCCTCGGCCTGCGCGCCGCACTTGCCGCACTTCTTCTTCGAGCTCAGCGTGGCGCCGCACTCGGGGCAGAACTTCCCACCCTGCGTTGCCGCGCCGCACTTGGGGCACGCCGCGCCGCTCACGGTCGCGACGTCCCGGTCCTTCAGCCAGTCCACCGATCGGGCCTTCTCGTGGACCTGATCCCGGGCGGCTTCGGCCTGGGCGGCGGCCATCTCCTTGTCCAGGTCTGGCGCGCAGCCGTCGCAGAGCTGCGCCTTCTTGTTGAAGCAGACCGGTTCGCAGATCCAGTTGCCGCATCTCTTGCACTGCTTGAAGAGCGGCCGGATCTCGGCCACCGCCTCCTTGAGCGCGCCGTCGTGGGCGGGCCCGCCGACTGCGCGCTGGATGTCGTAGGCGCTCGTTGCGGCGCGGCCGAAGATCCCCCCGAGGACCGACCCTGCGGCCTCGAGGGCGGACTCGGCCACGCCCAGCTTGTTGATCTTGAACGAGGACATGTACCCGTTCCCGCACTTCTCGCAGAAGAACTTGAACTGGTAGCCCTTGTCGGTGGAGAGATCCTGGTAGTTTCCCGTGAATTCGATGACGGCCATGTCGGAATTATGAAGGAACGGCCCGACCTCGCAGCGAACGAGTCGCCCGGGCTCCCGACGATGTCGCTATTTCTTGATGGCGTGGCCGATATCCGTCAGGATCTCGCCCACCTTCCGGCGCGCCGCGCCTAGCCCCTCCTGAACCGCGCCTTCTGCGCGCTGAAGGGCGCCTTTCTGCTCCATCTTCTTGTCGCCGGAGATGATTCCGACGGCCTCCTTAACCTTCCCTCTGGCCTTCTTCGCCTTTCCCCGTAGTTCCTGCTGGCTCATCGGTTCTCCTTTCTGGCCCATGGCTGTTCCGTGGCATGGGCCGACCAGGAGAAATATGTGACCGGCGCGGGTGTCCGCGCCATGTTTCCGGTGACCCTCGGAACATCGGCGTCGGAACGAGGCCCCAGCCCGCCCGAGAACCCGAGGATGGCGCCCCGGGGTGACCCGAGGCCGTCACCGTCCCGAGATCCCTCCCGACCCCGCTCAGTCGGGAATCATCACCACCAGGTAGCGATCGCCCTTCCAGAACGCAGTGGGGTCCTTGACCGCGAGCTTCGACGACTTCGAGTTCGGGCCGCCGTCCACGATCTCGTAGCTCTCCCTCGGCTGCCCCGTGACGATGCGCACCTTGCTCGCGGGCGCGGGGATCGCGACCTCCATCTCCTTGGTGACGTCGATCTCGTGGAAGACGTCCGGGTCGAACTTTCCCGTCTCGATCCACCGGCCGCCGAGGCCGAGGATCGAGCCTTGCCTCTCGACCACGCCCTTGCCTTTCAGGACGTTCTTCGAGGCGACGGCCACGTAGGCGGTATTGAGGTCCTTCGTCTTCTGCGCGATCCGGGCTTCTCCCTCGTGAATGGTCGTTTCCTTCTCCGCGAGGCTGGACGCCTGCGTCTCGATCGTCTTCGAGAGGTCACCGACCCTGCTCTCCAGCGCCGCGACCATGGTCGCCTTCTCCTCGAGCGACCGTTTCAGCTCGTCCGCGAGCTTCGCGAGGGACGCCATCTGAACACCGTTTGCCTTGTTGGTCTTCTCGAGCCGCGCGAGCTTCTGCAGGTTCTGGCGGATGGCGTCGCGCACCATCTGGATCTCCGCGTCGAGCCGGTCGCGGCGCGCGCCCTTCGCATTCCCTTCCTGGGCCACGCGAATCGAGGACTGGATGACCTTCAGCTCCTTGGCGCGGATGTCCTCGAGGCCCTTTTGCACTTCTTCCAGCGTCGCGTTCGCGTCGGCTGATTCGGACTGGATGGATTGCAGCTTGTCGGCGAGCTTCTGCTTCTCGTCGGTGAGCTGCTGCTTTTCGACGAGGAGCTGGTCGCGCTCCTGCTTCGACGCGCAGCCTCCGGCGAAGAGCATGGCTACGAGGACGCCCGCGGCCGCGATGGCCCGGATCGATATCGATCCTCGTGGCATTTTTTTCAGTTCTTTCATTTGACCCTCCTGGCGAAGGGAGGCTCAGCAAATCGCGTACCGCGCCGCCCCGCGCAATGCCACGCGATTTGTTGAGCGGCGTCACACACCCGGCGGCTCTGAGAGAAGATTCGTCCGGCGCGTCGATTTCGCGGAGCCGCGCCTGCGCAGGCAGGTGGCGGCCGCGAGGAAGTAGTCCGAGAAAACGTGTGAAGGAGGCCTGAAATGGCGGTCACGAGCGGCAAGGTCGTGTGGGTCGGTCGGGTGATCTCGGCTCTCGTATCCCTCATGTTCCTGCTGAGCGCATTCTTCAAGCTTGCTGGCGCACCCGATCTGGCGAAGGGGATGGCTCATCTGGGATTGCCCGACTCGATGGTCGTGCCGCTCGCGATTCTCGAGCTCTCGTGCGTCGCGATTTATCTGATCCCGGCCACGTCGGTACTCGGCGCGATCCTCCTTACCGGGTACCTCGGCGGCGCGATCTGCACGCACTGGCGAGTCGGAGATCCCTTCTTCGTCCAGATCGCGCTCGGTAGCTTCGTCTGGCTCGGCGTGTACCTCCGCGAGGATCGCCTGAAGCGGCTCATCCCGTTGAGAAAGGCTGCCGGCACCTAGCCGGGCCTCTCGGAAAGGAGCATTTCTTCTACCTCCGTCCTTTCTTCGTCAGTTTGACGGAGAAGACCCCGGGGTCATACGCTGTCTGGAACCAGGGGTGGAGGCGTGACATGGCAGTGAAAAAAGCGGCGAAGAAGATCCCCTCGAGAAACACCCGCTCGAAGAAGGCGAAGGCCGCGTCCGCGGTGGTCCGCGCGCGAGCCGAGACTCTGAAAATGGGCTCCGTGTCGCCCGCCCTGACCGTGAACGACGTGGAGAAGAGCCTCGCCTGGTACCGGGATGTCCTCGGATTCGTCGTCGAGGAGCGTTGGGAGCAGGACGGGAAGCTGTCCGGGGTCCAGGTCCGGGCCGGCGGCGTCAGCTTCATGTTGGGACAGGACGACTGGAAGAAGGGCCGCGATCGAAAGAAGGGTGAGGGGTTCCGGCTGTACTGCACGACGACGCAGGACGTCGACGTCCTCGCGAAGCGGATCGGGACGCGGGGCGGCAAGCTCGACCAGGAGCCGCTCGACCGGCCCTGGGGTACGCGCGACTTCGCCCTCACCGATCCCGACGGGTTCAAGATCACGATCGCGGCGGACGTGAAGAAGAAGTGAGGAAGGGATCGACAGGTCAGCGTTGCCGAAAATGCCCGGCCGCGGCGTGGCGCGGCTGAAGCGCCGGCGCGGCCGAGGGGCGACCAGGAGGTGGCGACGTGAGCCTCGGAGCGGCGAAATGCGTGGCGGGGCGCCCGTGGAAGCGGCCGTTTTTCGGGTGGCGTCCGTACACCACCGGGAGGTAGGTCGGGGCGTACGCGGGCGGCGCCTCGATGACGACCTCGGGCTCGGGCGCTGTCACGACCGGCTCCGGCTCGAACGTCGGGAGGAACTCGCCCCGGCTTTGCGGCACCGTGCTTTCGACAGCCGAGAAGCCTCCGACGGCCCTCCTGCCCTCGCGGAGCTCACGCGCGACGTCCGACAGGCTGCGGGGCGTCGCGCTGACGGGCGCTCTGCCGGCCCCGCCCGAGAGGGTCAGCGAGACCGTCGGCGAGGGAATGGCGTCGATCGCGGCGAGAAGGGCGAGGGCCATCAGCATCGAGCGGCCCCTCCTCGTCACCAGCATAGAACGCCGGGGGCTTTCCTGCCAGAACGGAATCGGAGTCAGGGATCCTCCTCGCCGCTCACCGCCGCGCCTTTCCTTTCGCCTTCCGTTTCGCTCTCGCCTTTACTCTCGCGCTCCCGTGCGTGCGCTCGACGTGCTTCTTGAACGCGTCGAGCTCGAGCGTCCAGAACGACTCGACCTCGTCGAGCCAATGGCGGAGCGCGTCGAACGGCTCGGGCCGGAGGCGATAGACCCGGACGCGGGCGTCGTCGCCCTGATGGTCTTCGCCGACGAGGCCCGTCGTGCGCAGGACGCGCAGGTGGCGACTCATGGCCGGGGGGCTCAGGCCGAAGGACTCCGCGAGCTCGCCGGCGCGGCGCGGCCCCCGGTGCAGCAGGTCGACGACGCCGCGCCGCGCGGGATCGGCGAGCGCGGCCAGCGTGCGATCGAGATCGCTCATGCCTTCGGCTGCGGATCGCGCAGCCGCTGGGAGAACCACCAGTGGTGGCCGCCGACGTCCTCGCACTCGTAGCTGCGGTCGACCCAGTAGTCGCCGCCGTAGTCCGTGGTCTTCGGTGGGGCGACGATCCTCGCGCCCGCCGCCCGTGCCCGCGCGCAGTGCGCCTCGACGTCGTCGACGTAGAGGAAGAGGTTCATGGTGTTCGCGCCGCCGATCTGCGCAGGAGTTCGCATGTACGGGAATTTCTCGCGCTTGCTGGCGAAGTCGCCGATCATGACGACGGCCTCGCCGTAGACGAGCTCGGAGTGCTCGATGCGCCCCCCCTCGCCCTCGACCTTGAGGCGGACCTCGAAGTCGAACGCCCGGCACAGCCAGTCGATCGCGGCGGACGCGTCGGGGTAGCAGAGAGAGGCCGACATGCGGGGCCAGCCCGGGGGAGTGGGTTTCATGTCGTCGCTCCTTTCATTTCAATAATAGGTTAATAATTGACCCAATCGCGAACTATATACCCGGCGCCGGCGCGGGCGTCTGGAGCTTCTCGCCCGCTCGAACGAGCCGGGCTGATCCGGGGGCACCGGGCCCGCGGTCCTGGCGCGGGTTCTTTGAGACCTTGTCTCAGAAGCAATCTCTCGGTATAACCTCCCCTGCAACCGAACCGTCAAGACGAACCCGAAAGCCCCGAGGAGGTGGCTGCGATGAAGAAGATCTCCCTTTGCAGCAAGCTGCTGGTGTCTCTCGTCACGCTCCCGCTGTGCGCCGCCGAGAGCGCGGGACCGCCACCGCCCCCGAAGGTCCTCCAGATCTACCGCGAGGAGGTCAAGGTCGGGAAGGGCCCGGCACACGTCAAGGTCGAGAAGGGCTTCGTGGCGGCGGCGGCCAAGGCAAACTGGCCGACCCATTACCTCGCCATGACGACGGTCACGGGCCCGAGCGAGGCCTGGTTCCTGACCGGTTACCCCTCCTTCGCCGCGTGGGAGAAGGATCGGGAGGATACGGAGAAGAACACGGCTTTCACCGCGGAGCTGGATAGACTCGTCGAGAAGGACGGAGAGCTGCTGTCGAACGGGAGGAGCCTCGTGGCCTTCCTGCGCGAAGACCTGAGCGCGGGCGGCCCCGTCGACATCGCCCGGATGAGGTACTTCCGCCTGCTTACTTTCCGGGTGCGCCCCGGGCACGAGAGCGACTTTCAGGACGCCGTGAAGATCGTCCGGGCCGCGTACGAGAAGGCAAAAGTGGACTTGCCGTGGGCGGTCTACCAGATCTCGGCCGGGATGCCCGGCCCGACCTTCATGATCTTCATCCCCATGAAGTCGATGGCGGAGATCGACGCTTCCATCGCGCGCGCCGGGACGATCCGCGAGGCCGAGGGCCCGGAGAACGAGAAGGCTCTCACGAAGATGGCGTCCGACGGGTACGCATCGCTGGAGCAGAACATCCTCGCCTTCAGCCCGGCGATGAGCTACCCCTCGAAGGAGTTCGTCGCCCGGGACCCGGAGTTCTGGACGCCGAAGCCTGCGGCGAAAGCCGCCGCTCCGGCGAAGAAGGCCGAGGCCAAGCCGGCCGAGAAGAAGTAGTCCCGGACGTTCCTCTTATTTTCGGGGTCCCACGAACGCGAGCGTGTGCAGGTCGTCGACAGTTGGCCCGAGGTCGGTCACGGTCCCGGTGCGGGGATTGACGACCACGATGGAAGTCGGAAATGGGGGGGTGCTTCCCGAGTCGAAGTTGAGCCCGTAGTAGAGGTTGTTCGCGGGATTGAAATCGCCGAGAGCCGCGTCCGTGGGCGGCGTCAGTTGCCTGGAGCAGATCGGTTTCCCGTCGGCGGGATCGATGAGGTAGGCGTATGGAGTTTCCGACAGGCGCGACGGCCCCGCCTTACTGGCTCACGTACTTCGCGGTGGCCGACTGCGACGCGATGGCGGCACGGGCGTTTTCCCTCGGGGCGAAAACGTACGTGCCGCCGACCGACATCCCGGGGGTCGGCCGCTTCGCCGTCCTCGCGGACCCCCAGGGCGCGACGTTCGCGATCTACCGGACCTAACGCCGGCGGATGACCACGACCGGCCGCCCGAGCGGTTGCGGGTTGGTGTCGGCGGCAGTTTCGAGGACGAGGAAGCGGCCGGTGCGGTCCAGGTCGAACCCGTCGACCGCGCTGACGACGAGACGCCGAGCCACGGAGGTCCCCAACTCCGGGTCGAGTACGGGTCGCGCGTCGTCCGCCACGAGGTGGCCCTTCTGCCATCCGAGCCGAACCGATTCGAACCGACTCGACGATGTGGACCAGTAATAGAGGCGTTGGTCCGCTCCCCATCGGGGCCGGCGCGCCGGGGAGAGCGACACTCTGATCCTCTCGGCCCCTTCGAGGAGCGCTCGGACGTAGATGTGGAAGACGCCGTCCAGCTCGTCGGACTCGTACGCGAGCAGGGCACCGTCCGGGGAGACGGCGGCGTTCGCCTCCTGGAAGGGAGTCGTGGCCAGGGGACGGGCCGGGCCTTTCGCGCGGCCCGCGGAATCCACTTCGAGCAGTCTCAAGTTCCACTCGCCTCCGGGCGAGAGAGCCTGCAGAACGAGGGCTTGACCATCGGGCGTCCAGTCGCCGGGGTACATCGGATCGGCCCCTTCCAGGAGCACGCTCGGAGGACCCTCCTCGCCAACCGGCAGCGTGAGGAGCCGCCAGCGTCCGGCCTCGTGCGCAGCCACGGTTACGCCGCGGCCGTCGGGGCGCCAGGCCGGCCGCTGGGGCGAGAGTCCCGACGAAAGCCGCGAGAGGGTTCCGCTCGCGAGATCCAGGGACCACAGGTCGGAAGCCGCGTGTCCTCCGATGCGCAGCGCCACGCGCGACCCGTCGGGGCTCAGCCGCAACTGGCCGAACTGCCGCGGCGTGTCGACCAGCCGCGAAAGCCCGCCCTTCGCGTCCAGCCACGAGACGTACCGCTCGGGCGGGATCGCGGCGGCGGGAGAGTAGACGAAAGTTCCCGACGGGGACACGGCGAGGTGGGCGGCGCCGTTGCGGGGATCGTATCGGAGTCCTTCGACCAGGACCTGGGGCTCGCCGCGGGTGGCCAGTCCGTCGGCTGCGAGGTCCACCGTGAGGAGCCGACCCCCGCGCACGAACGCCAGCACGCCATTGCCAAGGTGGCGGCCATAGCTCGCGTTCGCGAGGAGTACGCGGCGTTCCCCCGTTTCGAGAGAGACGATCTCGAGGCGGGCCTCGTCGTACGTGGAGTCGCCGCTTGCCGCCGTATAGAGAACCCACCGCCGACCCGGAAGGGCGTCCGGCCAGCGGTGGGAGACGTCCTCGGCGGCCGTGTCCAGCGCCGTGAGAGCCGTCGGCGTGCCGCCCGCATCCGAAACCCTTTGCAGGCCGGACGTCTGCGAAGGAGACAGCACGATCGTCCCGCCGGGGACCCAGACGGCGCCCCTGGGGTTCCCGCCGATCTCGGCGATCGCGACGGACGCGCCTCCGGCCACGGGCACCTTCCGAAGCCACCGGTCGGCGAAGAAGCCCAGCCAGCGGCCATCGGGCGAGAAGAACGGTTGAGTCGCCCCTTCCGTGGCCTGAAGCGGGCGGGCGACCAGCTCGTCGAGCGCGCGGACGTAGAGTCGCTGCGCTCCGCCCTCGAGTCCGACGACGGCGATCCGCGAGCCGTCCGGCGAGACCGCGAAGGGCGCGGGATAGTCGTCGCTCAACGCGACGGCGGACGGCAGCTCGAGGCTGAGGCGCAGGTCGGCCGTACGGGGCGCGGCTCTCCACTTCAGGAGCGCCACGGCGGCCAGGGCGGCGGAAGCGGCGGAGATCGCCCAGGGAAGCAATCGCCTTCGGAGGCGGACACCCGGCGGCGGCGCGGCGGCCTCCCCTCCTGCGGAGACCAGCTCCTCCAGCTCCATGCGGGCATCGCCGATGGCCCGAAGGCGCGCATGGCAGTCCCGGCGCAGACATCGGCGCATCAGACGCCGTACGGTGGGCGGCGTTCCCGCAGGCAGGCGCGACCAATCCACCTCGTCCCGCAGAATTGCCGCGGCGATTTCCGGCAGGGAGCCGCCCCCAAACGCGCGCCGGCCGCTGATCATTTCGTAGAGGAGACAGCCGAACGCCCAGACGTCCGACTGCGTGTCCACCTCGTCCCCCCGAACCTGCTCCGGGCTCATGTAGGGCGCGGTCCCGAGGGCGGCCCCGGAGGCCGTCGTCACGTCGGTCGGCGGGCCCTTCGCTTCCTCGCCCGCGGGACGCGGCAGGGTTTTGGCGAGCCCGAAGTCGAGGACCTTGACTCGGCCGGCCCCGGTCAGCATGACGTTCGACGGCTTGAGGTCGCGGTGCACGACGCCGCGGCGGTGAGCCTCTTCGAGCGCGTCCGCGACCTGAATGCCGACGGCGATCGCCTCCGGAACCGGCAGCGGACTGCGCTCGAGGCGGTCCCGAAGAGTCTCGCCCGGGATGAACTCGAGGACCAGGTAGGGCGACCCGTCGAAGAGCTCGAAGCCGTGGAGTGTCGCGATGCCGGGGTGGTTGAGAGCGGCCAGCACGCGCGCCTCGCGCTCGAACCTCCGCAGGGTCGAAGGATCCGCCCGGAAGCTGCGGGCCAGGGCCTTGAGCGCGACCTCGCGGCCCAGCGTCGTGTCCCGCGCGCGGTAGACGCGGCCCATCCCTCCGCTTCCGAGGAGACTCAGCACTTCGTACTGTCCTACCCGGGCGCCCGCTTCGAGCAGCGCAGGCTCCCGTTCGCCACTCGTGGCCGCGGTCTCCAGATTCACGCCGGGGTCCGTCATGATCGAGTCCCTTCCAAAGCGCGCACATTCTCCGCCTCGACGACGTGGATTTCGAGGAGCATTGCGCGGGTGCTAGGCTGAAGCGCCGGCTGCTGCGACCGGCCCCGCACGCATGAAGACGTTCTCTTTCAAGATCGACGCGCTCACGGGCGAGGAGTTCCTCGAGGTCTACATCCGGGGACGCCAGCTCCTGAACGACCCGCTCCTCAACAAGGGATCGGGCTTCACCCGGGAGGAGCGGCTCGCCTTCGGCCTCGACGGTTACCTCCGCTCGGGCTATTCCTCGATGGACGTGCAGGTCGAACGGACGCTCGAGGCCTATCGCCGCAAGCCCGACGCCATGGAGCGCTACATCTTCCTGAACAGCCTGCTCGACCGGTCCGAGCCGCTCTTCTACCGGCTCCTCTGCGACAACCTGACCGAGATGGTGCCCATCGTCTACACGCCCACCGTCGGGCAGGCGTGCCTGGAGCTGAGCCACATCCAGCGGCGTTTCCGCGGCGTCTACGTGAGTCCCGAGAACATCGACCGGATCGACCAGATCTTCCAGTCGCTCAGCCGGCCGCACGTCTACCTCATCGTGGTGACGGATGGCGAGCGGATCCTCGGCCTCGGCGACCTCGGCTCGGACGGCATGGGAATCCCGGTCGGGAAGGTCAGCCTCTACGTGGCCGCCGGAGGCCTCCACCCGGCCGTCTGCCTCCCCATCTGCCTCGACATCGGCACGAACAACGAACGGCTCCTCGCCGACCCGCTCTACCTCGGCTACCGCCACCGCCGCCTCGAGGGGGAGGCGTACGAGGAGATCGTCGAGCGGTTCGTCCTCGGCGTGAAGCGGAACTTTCCCGATGCCCTGCTCCAATGGGAGGACTTCGCCAAGAACAAGGCCCTCCAGAACCTCGCGCGCTACCGCGAGCGGATCCTCTCCTTCAACGACGACATCCAGGGGACCGGCGCCGCCGCGCTCGCCGCGCTGATGACGGCGATGCGGGTCAAGGAGACCGCGTTCCACGACCAGCGGTTCGTCGTGGTCGGGATGGGGCAGGCCGGCTCGGGGATCTGCTACATGATCCGGACGATGCTCCGGCAGGGCGGGCTCTCCGAGGAGGAGGCGCGCCGCCGGCTGTTCGCGATCGACGTGCAGGGTCTTCTTCTCGAAGACGACGCCGCCCTCGAGCCCCAGCAGAAGACGTACGCCCAGACCCGCGCCGCGGTGGAGGGCTGGCGGCTCGAATCCCCCTCGGGCATCGGGCTCCTCGACGTCGTGAGGAACGCGAAACCGACCGTCCTGGTCGGCGTGACCGCGAAGCGAGGCCTCTTTTCCGCGGAGATCCTCGAGCAGGTTGCCCGGAACACGGACCGCCCGGTGGTGATGGCGCTCTCCAATCCCACCTCCCGGACCGAATGCACGCCCGAGGAGCTGGCCCGCGCCACCGACGGGCGTGGGCTGCTCGCGACGGGGAGCCCTTTCCCGCCGCTTCAGTGGAACGGCCGGACGATCAAGACGTCGCAGGGGAACAACCTCTTCATTTTCCCGGGCGTCGGGCTGGGCGCGCTGGTGAGCAAAGCGCCCAAGGTCACCGACGGGATGTTCCTCGCCGCGACGCGGGCAGTCAGCAACATGGTGACGCCTGAGCAGGAAGGGGAGGGCCTGCTTCTCCCGGACATGGAGGCCATCCGCGAGGTGTCCGCCCGGGTGGCGACCGCCGTCGCCATCGAGGCCCGCGACGCCGGCCTCGGCCGCCTCCTTCCCGACGCCGACCTCGAGGCCCTCGTGCGCAAGGCGCAGTGGGAGCCGCGGTTCAGCCCGTACCGTCCGGGTCCCGTTTCTCCCTGACACTCCCCCGAAGGGCCTCCTCAGCCCGCGCCGACGATCAGCACGCCGGCGCCGCGGATGGCGTCCGTCTTCAGCGCGATCAGCGCCTCGTTGGCCTCCTCGAGCGCGAACGTCTGGACGTGGGTCGTGACGGGGATCCGCGCGGCCTCGGCCAGGAATTCGCGGCCGTCGGCGCGCGTGTTGTTCGCGACGCTCCTCACGATCCGTTCCTGGTAGAGGAGCTCGTACGCGATCGGCGGGGAGTCGCTCATGTGGATCCCGCCGAGCACGAGCGTCCCCCCCTTGTCGAGCGCGGCGAGGCCCGCCGGGATCAGCTCGCCGGCAGGGGCGAAGATGATCGCCGCATCGAGCTTCGATGGAGGGGCGTCGCGGGCCCCGCCGACCCACGCGGCTCCCAGCTCTTCGGCGAGGGATCGGTGCCGTTCCCGGTCCCGGGTCATCACGTAGACGTCCGCGCCCCTCGACCGCGCGAGCTGGATCGCGACGTGTCCCGCCGCGCCGAATCCGTAGAGCCCGAGCCGCGCTCCGCGGAAGCCGCGCCCGTCGGAGAGTCCGGTCAGTCGGAGCGCCCGGTAGCCGATGATGCCGGCGCAGAGAAGGGGCGCGGCGGCGACATCGGAGAAAGCTTCGGGAAGCTCGTAGACGAAGTCCGCCTCGGCGAGGGTCGACGTGGAGAAGCCGCCGTCGACCGTCCAGCCGGTGAATTCGGCAGCGTCGCACAGGTTCTCCCGGCCGCTCGCACAGAAGCGGCACGAGCCGCAGGTGCGATGGAGCCAGGCGACCCCGACGCGCCGGCCGAGGAGCGCCTGCGCGTCCTTTCCCGCCGCGGCGACAGTCCCCACGACCTGGTGGCCGGGAATCACGTGACCCTTCCGGACCGGCAGCTCCCCCTCGACGACGTGGAGGTCCGTCCGGCAGATGCCGCAGGCCGACACCTTCACGAGGACCTGGCCGACGCCGGGAGCCGGATCGGGGGCTTCCTCGAGGACGAGGGGACGCGTCGAGACCGGAGCCGGGGCGCGGAGCCGGAGGGCACGCACCCCGAGAGGATAGGCTTCGCCTTGACGAGGTAGAGCTAGAATCCAGCCGCCGTGAACTCAACGATCGCGCGGGCTCTCAGCATGCTGGCCCGCGGCCCATCCACTTCCGTCCGGGCGCTGGACGGATTCGTGGATTCGCTGCTCCAGACTTTCGAGAACTGCCGCCCGGGCCTGAACGATCAGCTTCTCGGAGCGCAGGGCGAAGCGCCGGAGGCGTTCTTCACGGGCCTCTATGAGAAGGAAATCCCGCGCCTCAAAGACGTCATCCGCCGCGAGGAGTCGCTCCTCGACGCTCCCACCTGGGAGAAATACTTCCGGCAAGTGGACGACCTGATTCGCAAGGTCGTGATCCCCGCATACGTACGCCTCGCAACGCGGTTCACGCCGCGCGAGCGGAACGGGTTCTACCTTGCGCCCGAGCCATTTCATGGGCTCGAGCGCTTCGGATG
>JBGQDL010000124.1:0-12456 GCA_041495865.1 Thermoanaerobaculia bacterium
AGGTGTGCTGGAGCCGCGCCGAGGAGTTCTTCCTCGACTCGTTCCGGCCGGCGGCGGTCGTCAGGATCCGGTCGGGAATCGACGCCGAGGGCCGGATCTGCCTGTGGGACTACCAGGTCTACGCGGCCGGATCTCGAAGCAGCGAACAGTTCTACGACGTCCCGAACAACCTGATCCGGACGTATGGAAGGTGGGGCGGCGAGACCCCGAAGATGCACCTGTTCGCCACCGGCCCCTGGCGCGCGCCGGGGGCCAACATCAATGTTTTCGCGCGGGAATCGCAGATCGACACGATGGCGGCGAAAGCCAGGGTCGATCCGCTCGAATTCCGCCTGAACAACACCTCCGACAAGAGAATGCGCGGCGTGCTCGAAGCCGCCGCCGGGCGATTCGGCTGGAAGAAGGCCGCGGCGCCCAGCAGGCGCGGCGTCGGTGTGGCCTGCGGAATGGACGCCGGGACGTACGTGGCCCTGATGGCCGAGGTGAGGGTCGACGCCAAAACCGGAAGCGTCAAGGTCGGGCGAATCGTCTGTGCCCAGGACATGGGCGTCGTGATCAATCCCGACGGCGCGAAGATGCAGATGGAAGGCTGCGTCATGATGGGTCTCGGGTACGCGCTCTCCGAGGAAGTGCATTTCAACGGGGGAGGCATCCTCACCCGGAATTTCGACGCGTACGAGCTGCCGCGGTTCTCGGGAATGCCCGAGCTCGAAACGGTCCTGGTGAAGAATGACGAGCTGACCCCCCAGGGGGGAGGCGAACCGGCGATCGTCCCGGTGGGGGCGGTCGTGGCGAACGCCGTCTTCGACGCCACCTCAGCCCGCCTGTTCCAGATGCCGATGACGAAAGAACGCGTGAAGGAAGCTCTGGTCGCCGTCAGCGGGAAGTCATGACGGCCTGGGCGTCTCCGGTGACTTTCGCCTCCGCGGTCGTCCTGCCGGCGGCCAGCGCCATGAAGACCTCCTGCGAGGCGCGCGGCGCACCCGTCCGGGGCTGGCGCCGGATCCAGCTCCCGTCGGGCTGAAGATCCCAGGCGGTAGCGTTGTCGTTCTCGAAGACGTCGAGGATGGCGGTCAGCTCGGCCCTCAGGGCGGGGTCGGCCACGGGGGCGATCGTCTCGACGCGGTGGTCGAGGTTGCGCCGCATCCAGTCGGCCGAGCCGATGAGGAGCTCCGGCGCGCCGCCGTTCTCGAAGCGATAGATGCGCCCGTGCTCGAGGAAGCGCCCCAGGACGGAGAAGACCCGGATCGACTCGGAGAGTCCGGTCACCCCGGGCTTGAGACAGCAGAGACCGCGCACGTTGAGAGAAATCGGCACGCCGGCCTGGCTCGCCAGGTAGAGCTCCCGGATGACGATCGGATCCTGGAGCTGGTTCATCTTGGCCCGGATTCCGCTCGGACGCCCCTCCCCTGCATGCGCCGCCTCACGCCGGATCAGCTCCACGAAGCGATCGCGCATCGCTTCCGGTGCGACGATCATGCGCCGGTACGTGCCCACCTTCGCGGAGCCGGTCAGCTCGTTGAAGACGGAGGCGACGTCGGCCGCGAGATCGGGCTCGCAGCTCAGCAGGCCGAGATCCTCGTAAACCTTGGCCGTGCCGGTGTGGTAGTTGCCGGTGCCGACGTGGATGTAGCGGCGCAGGCCGTCCTTCTCCTCGCGGACGACGAGGGCAAGCTTGACGTGGGTCTTGAGGCGCTCCACGCCGTAGGCCACGTGGGCGCCCTCGCGCTCCAGGAGCCCGCCCCAGGCGATGTTCGGAGCCTCGTCGAAGCGGGCCGTGATCTCCACGAGCACCGCGACCTGCTTCCCCGCCCGCGCCGCATCGGCAAGCGCCCGCACGATCGGAGACTCGCTCGCCGTGCGGTAGATCGTCAGCTTGATCGCGAGGACCCGGGGATCAGCGGCGGCGAGCTCGAGGAAGCGCAGTACCGAGGTGTCGAAGCTGTGGTACGGGTGGTGGAGCAGCAGGTCGCCGCGGCGGATCTCGGCGAAGAAGGCCTCGGCCTCGCCCATCCCCTTGAGGCGCGGGTGGGTGACCGGGACGTGAGGCCGGTCGCGCAGCTCGGGGTGTCCGTCGACGTGAAAGGAGAGGAGATCCGAAAGGCCGATGACGTACTCCGGGGCATAGACGTCCTCGGACACGGCGCCGAGCTGCCCGGCCAGCCAGTCGCGCTGCGCCGGCGGCATGTCCGGAGCGACCTCGAGGCGCACGACGCCGGCGAACCGGCGCGCCTTCAGCTCGTCGGTGACGAGGCTGATGATGCTGCCCGGGACCGCCTGCGAGAGGTCGTCCTCGCTCCGCCTCATCCGATCCTCCGCCTCCATGCCGCGCGTCACCCGGAAGAACGAGACGCTCTTCACTTTCTCGTGCGGCAGGACGTGGTCGAGGTTGGCGGCGATGACCTGCTCGAGCGGCACCCATCCCGCCCCCGGAACCGGCACCCAGCGGCCGCGGTTGGCGGGCACCTTGATGCGGACGAATCGCTCCTGCCGGCGCACTGCCAGCCGGGCCGCGAGGTTGAGGCCCAGACCGCTGATGAAGGGGAACGGATGCTCCGCGTCGACGGCGAGGGGCGTGAGGATGGGAAGGACCGACCGCTCGAAGTGGGTGTCGACTCCCTCCCGCTGCGCCGGGGTGAGATCGCGATAGTCGAGGATGCCGAGACGGTTCTCGGCGAGAGCGGGGCGGATCTCCTGATTCAGGACGCGGGCGAGGGCAGCGATCTGCGACCGGATCTCGGCACGGCAGTCCCGCAGCTCCTCGTCGGCCGTGCGGCCATCGAGCGAACGATGCTCGCCGCCCGTCTTGACCTGGAGCTTGAGGCCGCCGATTCGCTTCATGAAGAACTCGTCGTGGAGCATTCCCATGATCCCCGCGAACTTGACCCGCTCGAGCAGCGGCAGGTCACGGTCCTCGACGAGCGCGAGCACGCGCCGCGCGAAGGAGAGCCAGCTCAGCTCCCGATTGAAGAACAGCTCCGGGGAGCCGAGGTCAGCCGGTTCCTTCGGCGTTTCCGTCATGCGTGGGCCTTCCGCCGGTGACCGCACCGGCTCACGGGAACTCCCTTTATTCTACGGTGATGGACGGAGGCGAGCGCATGTTCGAGACCGCGGAGCTTGGCCACACGATCGCGAAGGCCATTTTCAATCGCGCGGTGCCGAAGCTGCGCTCCGACCTGCTGGATGTCCAGTACCGCCTGAAAGAAGACGGTACGTTCCCGGTGATCATTCTGATCTCCGGCGTGCGCGGGGCGGGCAAGGGTGAGACCGTCAACCTGCTCAACGAGTGGATGGACCCGCGCCACATCCTCACGCGCGCCTTCGACACCCCCTCGGACGAGGAGCGCGATCGCCCGCCGATGTGGCGCTACTGGCGCGCGCTGCCGCCGAAGGGGAAGATCGGCATCCTGTTCGGCTCCTGGTACACGGCGCCGATCATCGACCGTGTCTTCAGGAAGACCGGCCGCGGCGACCTTTCGCAGTCGATCGAGGAGATCAACCGCTTCGAGAAGATGCTCGCCCACGAAGGCGCGCTGATCCTGAAGTTCTGGCTTCACCTGTCCAAGGAGGCGCAAAGAGGACGCCTGAAGGCCCTGCGGTCCGATCCCGAGACGCGCTGGCGCGTGACCAAGCGCGACTGGAACTTCTTCAGGAAGTACGACCGCTTCTACAGGATCTCGGAGGAGACGCTGCGCGCGACCAGCACCGCGGACGCGCCGTGGATCGTGGTCGAGGGCGCGGACCCGCCGTACCGTTCCCTCGCGGTCGGCAAGGCGCTGCTCGGGGCGATGGGGAAGCGCCTCGACGCCCCGGCCGAGCGCGGTCGCCCGGTTTCGAAGGCCGCGCCGATCGTCCACCCGATCGACCGGCGCGACGTCCTCACGCAGCTCGATCTCTCCAGGATGCTCACGGAAAAAGCGTACAAGGCCGAAGTGCTGGCCTGGCAGGGCCGCCTCAACCGCCTCGCGCGCGACGCGAAGTTCCCACGGCTCTCGGTCGCCCTGGCGTTCGAGGGCATGGACGCGGCGGGCAAGGGCAGCACCATTCGCCGCGTCACCGCCGGCCTGGATGCGCGCCACTACACCGTGATCCCCGTGGCCGCTCCCACGGACGAGGAACGCGCTCAGCCCTATCTCTGGCGGTTCTGGCGCCACCTGCCGCGCAAGGGTCGGGTCACGATCTACGACCGCACCTGGTACGGGCGCGTGCTCGTCGAGCGCATCGAGGGCTTCTGCGCGGAGGCCGACTGGATGCGCGCCTACGCGGAGATCAATGATTTCGAGGAGCAGCTCGAGCGCTCGGCGACCGTGCTCTGCAAGTTCTGGATGCAGATCTCCCGCGAGGAGCAGCTCAGGCGCTTCAAGGAACGCGAGCGCATGCGCTTCAAGCGCTTCAAGATCACGCCCGAGGACTGGCGCAACCGCGAGAAGTGGGACCTCTACCAGGCGGCCGCCGCCGACATGATCGAGCGCACGTCGACCCGGAGCGCCCCGTGGACGCTCGTGGAGGCGAACGACAAGAAATTCGCGCGCATCAAGGTGCTCAAGACCATCTGCAGGAGCATCGAACGCGCGCTCGACACGCTCTGATCGGAGCACTCGATCCGCTGCGCGAACGTGTTCTCCGACACCCTCAAACGCTCGTGAGAGTCCTGCTGGCGGCGCTCGGCCTTCTCGCGGCGCTCAGGCCGCGATAGTAGATAATGGTGATACGGAAGCCTGCGATCGCGAGAAATGCTGCAACTCGTAGCCCGCTTCGAGCGGCGTGTGCTCTTCTTTCCGGTTCCCGACAGGGAAGTCCGGGTCGGTTCGTCGCACGACAACGACATCGTCATTCCGTTCCCCGGCGTCTCGCGGTCGCACGCGATCGTTCGCACGCAACGAGGACAACTCGAGATCGTTGACGCAGGCTCGATGAACGGGCTCGTCGTCGACGGGAAGCCGCTGGCTGCTTCGAACCTCGAGCTCGACCGGCCGGTACAGCTCGGTCAGGCCTCGTTGACGCTCGAGAGAGTCCGGACGCGTGAGGTCGAGCTCGCCGTCGACTTCGGCCGACCTACCCCCAAGCAACCCTACGGCGCGGGGGGAATCACCGAGCACGGTTCCTCATCTGGAAGCGAAGCGCCCACGAGCGCCGTCCGACTCATCAGCGAGCTGGATGCCGCGTGTGAAAAAGGCGGACCGGGCGGGCGGGAGACTCTGCGCTTTCTGCCCGAGGCCCGCCAGGTTCTCGGCGCAACGTCGCTCATGGTCTTCGAAACGAGCGGAGGGCGTGTGGGGGCCATCGTTGGGCTCACCGGTCCTCTTCCTCCCGACCCTTCGGGCAGTTTCGCCGTCGCCAAACAACTCCGGGGCGACCCGACATCGCCGGTTTCTGTCGCCCTCGGCGACGGGCGGGCACTGATCCTGCTCGCCTCTTCGTCGGGGAACGCTCCCGGAATCGCTGTTTACTTCACGCCATCACCCCCTGAAATCCCCGCCTGGAAGAGAGGATTCGTCGCCCTCCTGGCGAGCCGGCTCCTTCCCGACAAAGGCGAAGCCTCCGCCGGCAATCGGGAAACGAGAGCCGTCGCGGAGGAATCTGCGCTCAGGTTTCCGCCGGAAATGGTGGTCGGCCGCGCCCCATCCATGGTTCGACTTCTCGAACAGATGTCGACCACGGTCGCGAGCGGGCTCGACGTGCTCCTGACCGGCGAAACCGGGACGGGCAAGGAACTCTTCGCCAGGATGATCCACGCCTCGGGGCCCAGCGGACAGGGGCCCTTCGTCGCCATCAATTGCGCGGCGATCCCGAGCGAGCTTCTCGAAGCGGAGCTGTTTGGCGTCCACAAAGGGGCGGCGACGGGGGTCGAGCCGCGGCCGGGCCGATTCCTGCAGGCGGATGGCGGGACCCTGCTTCTCGACGAGGTCGGTGAGCTCACGGCCGTTCTCCAGGCCAAGCTGCTGCGAGTCGTTCAGGAGCGCGAGGTCTTCCCCCTCGGAGCGCCGGCAACGCGAAAAATCAATGTCCGGATCGTCGCGACGACGAATCGCGATCTCACCTCCCTCGCCAAAGAAGGGTGCTTTCGTCCCGACCTCTACCACAGGCTGAGAGGGCTGGAGTTCCACATTCCTCCTTTGCGCGATCGCAGGGAAGACATCCCGGAGCTCGTCATCCGACTCGTCCGGCAGGCGGCGGCTGACTACGGACGGACCATCCGCGGGGTCAGCCGGGCTGCCCTGGATCTCCTCCTGCGGCACACCTGGCCCGGCAACATCCGCGAGCTGGGCGCCGAGATTCGGCGGGCCGTGCTCGTGTGCCCGCACGGCGAGCCGCTGCGCGCCGAGCACTTCGGCGCCGTGCACTGGGCCGTGGACCAGCGCGCGGTGGAGAACCTCGCGGGCCTGCCGGAGAACCCGACGGACGCCAGCCCGGTCTTGACCGCGCCCCCCGAATCGGAGGGGACGCCTGGAGTTGAGGCGTTGACTCTTCAGGCGGCGCGGGACGCCGCGGAACGAACAGCGATCGAGCGCGCTCTGCGCCTCGCGAAGGGCAACAAGTCGCTCGCGGCGCGCATCCTCGGCATTTCCCGCAACGGTCTTGCGGCCAAGCTCGAAAGCCTCGGCGTCGACCCCGCCTGAGCGAACGGCCGCTCGTCCCGCTCGTCGCTTGCGCAGCGGCGTCGGACCTCGAACAAGGGTGCTCGGGCGGCGAGCAGGGGACATGAGGTGCGCCGCCTACCCCGGGGAGCGAGCGGCGTGGAAAGACAGAGAGATGCGTTTCGCGTGCATTCCGCGCGCCCGTGGCCCCGCTCTTGCTGTACTGCGTTCCAGGAACAGAGAAGAGGAGAAGAAAATGAGAATGGAACAGGCGCAGGCGAAGACGGGATCGAAAGACTTCGTGGTGGCTGTTTTGATGGATCTGGCGTTCGTCGTCGCAGTTCTTCTCTCCACGTTCAGCGCTCCCTCGAAGCACGAGGTCGTCCAGACCGGGATCGCCCAGCCCGGGGTCACCGCCATCGCCTCCCGTTGAGGAAACGGCCGACGCGCGTCCAGCGCCTACCATAGTCCACTGCGGCGCACCATTTGTGCCTCGAGTCCGGCATTTTGTTTCTCCGCCGGAAGTTGGATCAGAATCGGCCATGCGCGAGAGTTTCCGAGGCGGGGCCACCGTCGGGTGACCCCGGGCCGATTCGCGTTCGACATGGTCCTCGCCTTTCTCGATTCCGACAGGGAGAGGGCGGGGGAAAGCTACGAGCGAATCCGTGAAAAGCTCCTGAGGTTCTTCGAGTGGCGGGGCGCCGACTGCCCGGAGGATCTCGTCGACCGAACGTTCGATCGGGTTGGAAAGAGGCTCGAATGCGGCGAGAGGATCCGGGAGAGCGACCCGGCGGCGTACTTTTACGGCGTGGCGCGGAACATCCTGAAGGAGCACTGGGGCGGGCGAAAGAGGGAATCCGCGGCACTCTTGCGCCTCGCCGAGCAGGCCCCACCCGCCGAAGACCCCGAATACGAAAAGCGGCTTCGCTGCCTCGAGACGTGCCTGGAGGCCCTGCCGTCGAAGAACAGGGATCTCCTCCTCGATTACTACGTCGGACGCGGGATCGAGAAGATCGAGAACCGGAAGAGGATTTCCGCGAGCCTGGGGGCGCCCCCCAACGCCCTGCGCATCCGGATGTTCCGCCAGAGAGTCCGCTTGGAGGAGTGTGTCGAACGCTGCATGGCGACCGCGGCCGGGCGAAATGGATCGGCGCCGATGCACACGATCCAGAGAGAGGACGGAGACGAGTGACCCAGCATCCGCATCCGGAGGATGAGGGAAGGCTCCGCCGCTACCTCCTCGGCACCCTCCCGGAGGAGGAGTCGGCTGAGGTCGAGCGCCGCTATTTCGCCGACGGCTCCTTTTTCGAGGAGCTTCTCGCGGAAGAGAACGAAGTCCTGGATGCCTATGCCTCCGGCGATCTGTCCGGCGAGGAGCGCCGCCGCTTCGAGAGCCTCCTGCAATCCTCGTCTCGTCTCCGGAAGCGAGCCGCCTTTGCGGAGACGTTGCTTCGGCTCGAGAGGCGGCCGGGACGTCGCGGACTCGTGGCCGCCCTTCTTCTGGCTGCGACGGTGGTGCTCGCGCTCGGGAGCATGTGGGTCGTACGCGAGTCGCGCCGGCGACCCGTCGCGGGCGAGGTGGCCGTCAATCGCCCGGCACAGGCTCTTGTGGCTCCGGTTTCCACGGCGCCTCCCGCCGCCGCAACGCCTTCCCCGGCCGCGAATGGCAGGACTCCGGGCGCGGGCAGGCCTGACCCACGAATCGTCGTGTTCGTCCTTGCGGCCGGGCTGACGCGGAACGCGTCCGATCTCACGCCCGTTTCCATTCCGGGCAGCGCGGAGGGCGTCGAACTGGATTTGCCGCTCGAGGCCGATGAGCATCCCGCGTATTCCGTGAGTCTCCAGACGGCGACCGGGGCGGACGTCCTGACCCGCTACGGCCTCCGCGCGCGTGGAAAGAACGGCGGCCGGCTCGTCGCCTTCGAGGTACCAGCCGGCAGGCTTTCCTCCGGCGACTATCTCGTGACGCTGAGCGGCGAAAGAACGGCCGGCCCCTCCGAGGCTCTCGTCGAGTACGCCTTCCGCGTCATCAAGAACTGAAGAGGGGAATCACCGCGGCTCGCCCTGGAGGAAGAAGGCCCCCCAGAAGTACGGCGACTTCCATCGCTTCTCCTTGCGAATGGACAGTTGGGCGGCCCGGAGCGCCGCCGCCGGACTCAGCCGCTTCGGCCCGAGCATTCCCCGGTAGAAGCGCTCCATGAGCGCCGCGGTCGCGACGTCATCCACGTCCCACAGGCTGACGAGGACTCGCGCGGCTCCCGCGTAGAAGAATCCGCGGGTCAGACCCACGAGTCCCTCGCCACGGATCTCCTTCCCGAGGCCCGTCCGACAGGCGCTCAGGACGACGACGTCGGCGTGCAGTCTGAGGTTGAAGATGTCGGGGGCCGAAAGAAAACCGTCCTGCTTCAGGCCCTCGGGATCCACCAGCGAAAGGAGAATTCCCGAGAGCTCTGGCTGGTTGGTATCGAGACGTCCGTGCGTGGCGAAATGCACGAAGCGGAATCGGGCGAGCTCCGGGCTGGTGGCTGCGGCGAGGTTGGCGTCGAAGTCGAATGCCGCCTTCCGGTCCTCGGGGTTCACGAGCGCGAGGATCGCCTCCGCTTCCCGCCTCGTGAAGGGCAGCCGTGACGGGGGTCGGCCATCGGCCATGGCCCCCAGGCTCTTCACGGCCGGCGGGGCTTCTCCTTCCTCCCGGATCGCCGGATCGGTTTTGAGGGACGTGTGCGCCCGCGCGCTCGGGCGCCTCACGCGCACGTCCTTCTCGTCGAAGACCGGATCGGCCAGAATGGCCAGCGTCTTCTCGGCCCGCGGACGTTCAGCAGCCTCGTGCCGCAGAGCAGCCAGTGCCGAGGCGGACGGAAGGGTGACGACCTCGTGGCGGAGGACGAGGGGTCCGCTTTCGGGTCCGGCGCCGGGTGACGGGAGCGCGGCGAATGGAACGTAGTTGAGCGCGCCGTCTCCCACGATCAGGAGACGGCGGCTCCCGAGCTCGGCCGCCACGGGCGAAAAGAGCATCCGGCTCAGCCTCGCGGCGGCGACCGGAAGCTCCCGCTCCGCCTTCCCCACCCGGGCGGACCTCTCGACGGCCGTCTCCGGAGCCGACGAAGCTCCCCGCGAGGTCACGAGCGCGTACAAACCGCGCGCGGCCTCCTCGAAGGCTGCGCGCGCGGGAAGCCGGTAGCTCCGGACGGTCGTCGGCGTGACCGCCCAGAGGAAGCTCGCCTCGTCACCGAGGAAGTACTCGAGGAAAAGGGTGTCGTCCGAGAGTTCCCGCTGGATGTCGCGCGCCGAAAGAGGCTGCGGCTGGGTGAGCGCTGCGTAACGCGGGCTCGTCTGGCGGATCTGCCGCTCGAGCTCCTCGTAGCTCTTCCGGAGAGCCTCGATCTCGGCCGGATCGGGCGGGGGCTCTCGAGTCGAGGCCCGGTCGAACCGCCGCTGCGTCCGCGCCTCCACCCGGTACGCGATCGACCTCCGGAGCGCCCGCTCCCTCTCGAGGAGCGCGGGGTCGGCGCCCTGGCGGATCTCCGCCCGGGCCTCGGTGAGGAGGTCCAGGAGGCCGCGGGCACGTGCCCGCTCGCTCATCTGAAGAGCCGCCCGCTCGAACCCCTGATCCGGCTCTCGCGCGTGCATCGCGAGGAGGAGGTCGATCGCGAAAGCGTAAAAGCTCTGCGCCGTGCCCAGGAAGGACGCCCGGAGCTCGTGGCTCGAAAGCCCGACACGGAGCGACTCGACGATCTCGAGGGCCGCCTCGACATCGCGCAACGCTGCCAAAAAGTCGCCTTCTAGGCGTTCGGCGCGCGCCATCTCCAGCAGCGTTCGAGCCTGACCCGGGCGGTCCTTCAGCTCGAGGTGCAGGACGAGAGCACGCTTCAGCTCGGGAATCGCTCTTGCGGATTCCCGACGTAGGACGTGCACCGCGCCTTTCCTCGTCAGGACGGACGCCTCTCGGGCACGGTCCTCGACTCCCCGCGCGAGGGAGAGCGCCCGGTCCAGCGATTCAAGCGCCTCGTCCGAATCGCCGAGGGCGGCCTGGGCCTCGCCGATGGCCTCGAAGAGCCCTCCCCTTTTCTTCAGGTCCTCGAGCGTGAGCCACAGGGGGAGCGCTTCGCGGTAGGACTCGAGGGCCCTCCTCGGATCCCCGGCGGCAAGGTGACGCTGCCCGATGACGCGCAGGATGACCGCCTCGTTCCAAGAGTCTTCCCGGGCCCGAAAGGCGTCGCGGGCCTGGTTCAGGTAATCCATCGCCGTGGCGTCTTCGCCCAGGTCCGCATAGAGCGACCCGATGCTCTCGAGAAGCGCGCCTCCCGGGTCGCGCTTCAGCTTTCTCGCGAGCTCCAGGGCGCGCCAGTACGCCTCGAGGGCCTTCTGCTTTTCGCCCATCGAGTCGTACACGCGCCCTATGTTGTTCAGGGTCCGTTGCTCTCCCGACTCATTCCGCTCGGCACGCATCAGCGGAAGCGCGATCGCATAGTGCTCCAACGCCTTGTCCTTCTCGCCCGCCGCGTCGTAGGCCATGCCGAGATTCGTCAGGACGTCGGCTTCCAGGCTCCGGGCCCCCACCTCCCGTGAGAGGAGGAGCGCTTCCGAGTAGTGGCTGATGGCGGCCGGGAGCTCGTGCAGGACGTACGCGGTACCGCCGAGCATCCAGAGGGCGACGATCTGGGCGGGCCGATTCCCCGTGGCCCGCCAGATCTCGAGGGCCTGCCGGCAGGCCTCGAGGCTTTGCTGCTGCTCGCTCAGTGAGGCATGCAGCATCCCGAGCGCGAACTGTGCCGTGGCCTCGTGATGCCGATCGCCGAGCCGTCGCCAGAGGCCGAGGGCGCGGCGGTACGACTCCAGCGCGCGCCGGCGCGCCCCCTGGCCGGCCTGCGCGGCGAGCGCGTTCCCCTCCGCGAAGGCCGCGTCGGCCGCCGCATGCTCGCGATCCCGCTCCGTGGCGGGTCGCGGAAGGTGGACGCTGATGACGTACGCCCCGGCCAGCGCCTGGTCCTCGCCGGCCCGAACCTCGATTCGATGGGGCCCGGACGTCCCCGCGATCAGGGAGACCTCTTCAGATCCGCGCGTTTCCAACCCGTTATCCATCTCGACTAGGCTCTTGCCGTCGGGACCGAACATGGACACGACGACGTCGATGTCGAGCTGCTCGACTTCGACGTGCACGTAATCCCCCTTCGCCGCGTCGATGAGATACCGATGCGCCTGGCCTCCGGCCAGGTCGCGCCGAACGGGCTGTCCGGGCCGAAGGAGGATCGTTGCAGCGCGCTCTGCGGTCGCGGAAGGAGCCTCGGAAAGCGCGGAGAGGGCCGCCAACCCGGAGCAGAACACGGATGGGCCGACGACGGCCAGGCAGGTCATCCTCCGGAGCATCGTCCCGATTTGGCTCGATTTCAATGGGTTACACCCGGGCGAAACGTTTCGTGAGGGACTCTCACGATATGGACAAGAGACACCCAGCGTAGAATGACCGGCCAGCAACAGAAAAGGAGTCGTCATGAAAAGGGCGTTTGGCGCACTCGTTGTAGCGGCGCTCCTGTGGACGAGCGCGCCGTCCGGAGCCGCCGACGGCGACCGCGCACCCCGCAGGCTCGCGAAGTCCTACTCGGAGATCCTGGCCGAGATCTTCGGGCTGAAGCCGCCGGGCGCCACGCAGGCGAAGCCGCCCGTGGGAGGCTCGAACATGATGTGCATGAGCTGCAGCGACGACACCCACTGGACTCCCTCTCCGGACGACTGCAGGGCGGCCGGGCTTCCGCCCGGATGCAGCTCTGTCAGGTATTGCGGGGTCGTGCCGTCCGACCCTCGCTGCATGGCCAATCCGGGCCAGTGAGCGCCTAGCTCGGGCTTTCGCGCCGGAGCATTTCCGCGCGGTCCGCCACGG
>JBGQDL010000125.1:0-12442 GCA_041495865.1 Thermoanaerobaculia bacterium
CAAGCCGCGTGTCCCGATCACGGCGAAGCTCGTGGCCGACCTCATCGTGGCGGCGGGTGCCGACCGCGTCCTCTGCGTCGACCTCCATGCCGCGCAGATCCAGGGCTTCTTCAACATTCCCGTGGACCATCTCTTCGCGGCACCCGTTCTCCTCGACGCGATCCGCGACGCGAACCTCGACCCGCTCACGGTCGTTTCGCCGGACGCGGGCGGAGTCGAGCGCGCCCGCGCGTTCGCGAAGAGACTGGGCGCGGGCCTCGCCATCGTCGACAAGCGGAGGAAGGGCAAGAACGAGGTCGAGGTCCTGCACGTCATCGGCGACGTGAGGGACCGCAACGTCGTGGTCGTGGACGACATCATCGACACGGCCGGCACGCTCATCAACACGGTCATCGCGCTCCGGGACGCCGGCGCGCGCCGGATGTTCGCGGGCTGCGTGCATCCCGTCCTGTCCGGTCCCGCCATCGACCGCGTCAACGCGAGCCCCATCGAGCGCCTGTTCTGCACGAACACGCTTCCGCTCGACGAGAAGCTCAGCCGCTGCCCGCTCCTCACGCCCCTTTCCATCGCGCCTCTTCTCGCGGAGGCGATCCAGCGCATTCACCAGGGGGCGAGCGTCTCGTCCCTCTTCGTCTAGCCAGGACCGCCCGCCCGGGGGAATTCCCGGACCGGACGCCCCAAGAAAGGAAGCCATGCTCCAGGAACACATCGTCGTCGAGGTCGAGAAGCGTCTCACCACCGGAAAGAACGCCGCGAACCGGCTGCGCGCCCAGGACCAGATCCCGGCCGTCCTCTACGGGGGCGGCAAGGACATGGAAACATGGTCGCTGCAGGTGCCGCGCAAGACCCTGGCGACTCTTCTCAACAAGGGCCTGCACGGAAACGCAATCTTCAAGCTCAATCTGAAGGGTACCGATCAGACGCGTCACGTCATGATCCGCGACCTCGCGCTCGACCCGGTGTCACGGAGGATGCTCCACGTCGACTTCGTGCGCGTCCTTCTCGACCGCAAGCTCCGCGTCAAGAGCGAGATCGAAGTCGTAGGCGTGCCGAACGGCGTCAAGACCGGGGGCATCCTGAACATCGTCACGCACGAGATCCTCATCGAGTGCCTTCCCGCGGACATTCCGGAGTCCGTGAAGGTGGACGTTTCCGCGATGGAGATCCACGCCTCGCTCCGCGTGTCGGACCTCAAGCTCGGCGACAAGATCAAGGTCCTCGAAAACGCGGACCGCGTCCTCGCGCACGTCGGCGTGCCGAAGGCCGAGGAAGTGGCCGCGCCGGCCGCCGCCGCCGAGGTCGTGGGCGTCGAGGGTGCCGCCGCCCCGGGCGCCGAGCCCGAGGTGATCAAGAAGGGCAAGAAGGAAGAGGAGGGCGCCGAACCCGCCGCGGCCGCGACTCCCAAAGCCGCGCCGAAGGCCGAGAAGAAGGAAAAGAAATAGGCACAGACGGGCTTTTCCTCGTGGTGGGACTCGGCAACCCCGGCGACCGGTATACCGGAACGCGACACAACGTCGGCTTCGACGTCGTGCAGGCGTTCGCACGGAAGGCCGTCGGCGGCCCGCCTCGTCTCGACCGCCTCGATTGCCGCGCGCTCACGGGGCGCGTGAAGCTGGGGGACCGTCCCGTGATCGTGGCCCGGCCCCAGACCTACATGAACTCCTCGGGGGAGTCGGTCAAGGGGCTTGTGGCAAAGTATGCCGCCCCGCTCGGTCACCTCGTCATCGTCCTCGACGAGGTCGCCCTCCCGGTTGGCTCGATCCGCATCCGTCGAGCGGGCTCGTCGGCCGGCCACAAGGGCCTCCAGTCCGTCATCGATTGCCTCGGCACCGACCAGTTTCCACGCCTGCGCCTCGGCGTCCGGGGCGAGAACTTTCAGCCGGGGGAGCCGAAAGACGACTACGTCCTGTCCCGCTTCTCGAAGAAGGAGCGCCCGGCGATCGACGAGGCGATCGCGACGGCCTGCGGCGCCCTCGACCTCTTTGTCACCGACGGAATCGACGCCGCCATGAACCAATTCAACCGTCCGCCGGAGGAAGATCCGGCGACCTGATCGTCAACCCGGTCGCCGGCGTGCCGGCGAACCACAGCCTTGGCCCGGCACCGGACTGAAGTCCACAGCCGCGCCTCGCGACCGGCCACGCCGGCGCGATCCAGAAGGAGGAAACCCGTGACCACCCCGAATCCCCAACGCCAGTACGACATGGTCTTCCTCGTCGTCCCCGAAAAGGACGACGCGGGAGCCCTGGCCGTCATCGACGAGTTCCGCAAGCTCCTCGTCGACAACGGCGCGACGATGGAGAAGGACGAGTCGATGGGCCGCCGCCGCCTCGCCTACACCATCAAGAAGAGGACCGAGGCCACGTACCACAACTTCCTGTTCCGGGCGCCCACGGCCTGCGTCGCCGAGGTTCAGCGCAAGCTGCGCCTGTCGGAGGACATCCTGCGGTTCCTCTCCGTCCGGATCGACGAGGAGGTCAAGCACGGCCTGAAGGTGGCACGCAACACGAAGCCGCGCCGGCCCCGTCCCGAGGTGACCGACGCCTCGTCCGCCCCGTCCTCGACGCCAGCGAGCGAACCTCTCGCCGGCGACTCCCGCGCCGAATGACGCGGGCAGCAGGCAAAGGAGACACACGATGGCCCCGCCCGTTCGCAAGCCCATCAAGAAGAAGTTCTTCGTCCGCCGCAAGCGCGTTTGCAAGTTCACGGTCGAGAAGATCGGCTACATCGACTTCAAGGACGTGAAGCTGCTCGCGGGATTCGTCCCCGAGCGCGCCAAGATCCTCCCGCGCCGCATCAGCGGGACGTCGGCCTTCTACCAGCGCAAGCTCGCGACCGCGATCAAGCGCGCGCGCTACCTCGCGCTTCTGCCTTACGTCTCCGACTAAGCGAGCCCTCGCCGTCCTCGGGGCGGCGCTCGCCGCGGCGTTGACCGCGGCCGCGCCGCCCTTCGGCCTCGTCCTGGCGCCGCATGCGGCCGCGCGCCTGGGCCGCGCGGCGCTGGAGTCACAGCGTCTCGCGACCGGCTTCATCCTGCCGGCTCTGGCGGTCCCGGTCGCGCTCGCCCTCGGCGCCCTCGTCGTGCCGGACGGCGCCGTGGTCGCGGCGGTTCTCGCCATTATCTTCGTCGCCCTGCCCGCCGTGGCGCTTTTCGCCGCGGCGCGCGACGGCCGCCGGCGGGACCGCGTCCTGCTCGCGGTCGTCGCCCTAACGGGGATCGGCGGCCTCGCGGTCCTCCTCGGATCGGCCGTCGCCACGGGGCGCGACCCGGGCGCCGCGCTCGCGGGGCGGTGGGCGGCGCTCGTCCCCGAGATGCTCGCCACCTACCGCTCGAGCGGCTGGAGTGAGTCCTCGATCGCGACCGTCGCGCGCCTGTTCGAGTTCGGCCGGCTCCTGATCGAGCAGCAGCTGCCGGGCCTCGTGCTCGCGACCGCGGTGATCCACGGGGCGCTCGTCGTCTACGGATTCGCGCGCGGCGCGGGCCTTGCCGACGCGGACTGGTCGGAGGCATCCTTCAGCCGCTTCCGGACTCCGCTCGCTCTTGCCGTGGCCTTCGTTCCCGTCGGCCTGCTCGCCGCCGTCGGGGGCGCGGAGCTTCGCGGGGCGGCGCTCGACCTCCTGCTTCCGCTCGGCGTCTTGTTTTTTCTGAGGGGTCTCGCCATAATCCGCGCTCTTCTCGACCGGGGAAGAGCCGGCCTCGTGGGCCGTGCCCTCGTCTACCTGCTGGTCTTTCAGATGCCGTTTCCCCTTCTTCTCGCTCTCTCGGGCCTCTTCGACGAGTTCGTCGACGTGAGGACGCGGCTCGAAAAGAGAGGCGCTGGCGCCAATCCGGGTCCGGACGGCCCCGGCGGATTCTGACCGGCCACATCACCCGCCACACCTGAGGAGCTCACGATGAAATTGGTCCTGACCGACGACGTGAAGGGGCTGGGGCACCGGGGCGACGTGGTGAACGTCGCCGAGGGTTACGGCCGGAATTTTCTGCTGCCCAGGGAGCTCGCGTTCCCGGCGACGGCCGGCAACCTCAAGCGGCTCGAGCAGGAAAGGAAGAGCTACGACGCGCGCACCTCCCACGAGAAGGACGAAGCTCAGAAGGTCGCCAAGTCCATCGAGGGCATCAAGATCGTCCTCCACAAGAAGGCGGGCGAGAACGACGCGCTCTACGGTTCCGTCACCTCGTCCGAGCTGGCCGACGCGCTGGCCGCCAAGGGCGTGACCGTCGACAAGCGGAAGATCGACCTCGAGGAGCCCATCAAGCGGCTCGGCGAACACACGGTCCACGTGAAGCTCCACCGCGAAGTCGCGGTCTCCCTCACGGTCGAGGTCAAGCCGATCGCCATTTGATCCCCCATGCCGCCGGCAGTAGGCCCGCCCGTGAGGTCCCGCCGCGCGGCTGCCTGGCGGTGGGTGCCGGGCGTCGCCGCCTTTCTCGGGGCCACGGCAGCGTGGACCGTGCCGGTTTCGGCGGACGGCCTCGTGATGCTTCGGACCTCGTTTTCGCTCCTCTTCACGGGCTCGTTCCGGCTGCCGCCGCCGCCTCCCGGCGTGTGGACCGATTCGTACCATTTCCGGACGCCGCCGGGCGGCGCACCGGGCGTCGACTTCGGGTATCAGCCCCTCGGCTCTCTCGTGCGCGCGGCCGTCCTCGGGCCCGCCTTTCTCGTCCCGAGGGGACCGCTTCGCGGGCGCATCGCGGACGGCGCACTTCAGATCCTGCCTCTCGTGTTCTCCGCGCTGTCGGTCGTGCCCCTTGCGCGCCTGGCCCGTCTCGCCGGTTGCGCCCGGCGCACCGCGCCCGCGCTCGCGTCGGCGCTCGTCCTCGCGACGTTCCTCGGGCCGCTCGGCCGGAGCGACTTCCAGGAGCCGTCGGTCGTCTTCCTGTCGGCCTGGTCCCTCGAGCGGATACTCGTCGCGCGCCGTCTGGCCGGCCCCCGCCGGCTGGCGGCTTTGGCGGCAGCTGGCGGCCTTGCGTCTCTTGCGCTTCTCGCGAAGCCCACGGCCTTCGTGCTCTGGCCGGCTCTCCTTCTCGCCGCGGCGCGACCGCTGCGCCGCCGCGTGCGGGCGCGCGATTTCGCGGCTCTCGCGGCCGGAGCCGCTCCCGCTCTCGCCGCGTTCTTCGTCCTGAACCTCGTGCGGTTCGGAAGTCCGCTCGACTTCGGATACCGATTCGGCCATTTCCTGCCGGGGGCCGAGCGCGTCTCCCTCGTCTGGACGGCGCTGCGCCTCACGATCCTCCCGAACCGCGGCGTGCTCTGGTTCGCCCCGCTCCTTCTTCTCGCCCTCTTCGTGCCGCCGAAGGAGCGGCTTTTCGAGCCCTTGCGCACCGATTGCGCCTCGGCGCTCGTCGCCGCGGGAGGATTTTTCGCGGCGAATCTGTGGTGGTGGGCGTGGGAGGGGGGATTCGGGTGGGGCCCGCGCCTCCTGGCCCCTGCCGTCGCCCTTTTCATGCCGTGGCTCGCGGGGCGCGGGCGAACATGGCGGCGCGCCGCTTTCGTGCTGGCAATCGCCGGGTTCGCGCTCAACCTGCCGGCCTATCTCATCGACGACGGCCGGATCTATGCGGTCGCGAAGACACGGCCTTCCGGCGGGACGCCTCTCGGCCCCGTGGTGCCGCGCCACCGCGAGGCCGGCGTGCCCGCGGGCGTTCATCCGTATCAGCGCGTGCACTACGTACCCGCCGAGGCGACGTGGCTTCAAGGGCCGACGATCCTCTTTACGCTGTGCACCTCCGGAGACGGGAGAGAAGCGGGCGGCGCCGAAGGCGACGAGAGAAAGGACTCGGTGCTGCTCCGGATCCTGCTCGGAAGGCCGGCCCTGCACGCCGTCTCCGGTGTGGGACGCCTCCTCCTCGACGACGCCGAGGTCGCGGGCGACGTCGACCCGACGCGCGCGCTGAAGTTCGCGCGCGCGGCGCTCGACTTCGGGGGCCCGCCGGTGGACGCGCGGGCCCTCTCCTCCATGCTGCTCCTGCGCAGCGGTCGGGCGGCCGAGGCCGCGCGCATGTGCCGCGAGGCGCTCGCGCTGGATCCGGGACGAGCCGACGTGCTCTCGAACCTCGCGCTCGCCGAGAGGATTCTCGGGGACCAGGGCGCGAGGTAACCTCAGCCGGGCGGGCCCCCGTCCTTGCCCGCCTTCGGCAGCGGTGCCGCGAGCCTGGGGGCGTCCGTCACGGTGACCTCGCCGCCCTTCGTCTCGCCGCGCTTCGGCGAGTAGAGCGCGCGCTGGAGATACTGCGGAAGGCTTGCTACCGCGTGCGGCTGGTCGCCGCACAGCTCGGTGGGCTGCGTGCCGTTCATGAAAGCCATGAGCGCGACCTTTCCGCAGGAAGGCGTGGCCCGGTAACCGGTGGACTCGTCCACGGCGACGAGGACGACGCCCTGGGGCGTCTCGAAGTCCTCGGTCTGGGTCACGAGGCCCGCCTCCTTCAGCCTCTCGACGATTCTCACGAAGATCGGGAGGGCCACGTCGGCGCCCGCGGACTTCGGCCCGAGCGTCTTCTTCGTGTCGTGGCCCACCCACACGGCGATCGTGTGCCGCGGCGTCATCCCCACGAACCACGCGTCCGTGAAGTCGTTCGTCGTACCCGTCTTGCCCGCGAGGGGGAGCTTGAGCCGCGCGGCCGACGCCGCCGTGCCCCGCGCCACGACGCCCTTCATCATGTTCAGGAGCACGTAGGCCGCCGCGGGCGACGTGGCTTCCTTCGGCTCCGGCGCGTTCTGCTCGAGGGTGACGCCGTCCGCGTTCCTTATCCGCTCGACGAGGTAGGGCTTGTACGACACGCCGCCGCTCCCGATCGCGGAATAGGCCGCGGCCATTTCCAGGGGGGTCACCTCGAAGGAGCCGAGGGCGAGGGAGGGATACGCCAGGAGGGTCTGGCGGATTCCGAGGCGGCGCGCCGTCTCGATGACCTTCTTCGTGCCGACGAGGAGGTCGACTCGCACGGTCGCGACGTTTAGCGAGTGCTCGAGCGCGTACTGGTACGTCACGATGCCGTTGTACTTTCGTTCGTAGTTCTGCGGCTCCCAGGGCGGCTCCTTCGGGTCGATGACGATGGAGAGAGGCTCGTCGAGCACCGTGTCCGCGGGCGTGAAGCCCTGCTCGATGGCCGTCAGGTAGACCGCCGGCTTGAACGCGGAGCCCACCTGCCGGAGGGCCTGCACGGCCCGGTCGAATTTCGACCGGTTGAAGTCGTATCCACCCGTCAACGCGCGCACCGCGCCCGTGCCGTTCTCGAGGATGACCACCGCCCCTTCGACGTGGGGATCCTGCGCGACGAGCGTCTCTTCCTTGCCGGCGTCGTTCACCGACGTCTCGATCTGGATCAGGTCGCCCCGCTGGACGGCCTTCGCGGGGCTGTCGGCGCGCGTCCACCGAAAAGCCGCGGCCGGAACCGTGAACCGCTTCGTGCCGACCCGGACCTCGACGCCCGTCTTCGACGTCGCGAGGACGAGGGCCGTCAGCGTGTCCGACGCGGGCACGCCCTCGGCCCACGACGGGTCGCGGTATTTCTCGAGGTCGATTCCCTCGGCGAGGAGATTGCGCGGCTTGCGGAAGCCCGCGCGGCGGTCGACGCGCCGGAGCCCTCGGCGCAGGGCCTCCTCCGCCCACGTCTCGAGCCGAGGGTCGAGCGTCGTGTCGACGCGCAAGCCCTCGCGGTAGAGGTCCCCTTCGCCGTACTGCTTTTCGAGGTACTGGCGCACCTCCTCGCAGAAGTAGAGGCCGAGGGTCGACTCGCGCGACGAGCGGACGACCTCGACGGGGGCGGCCTGCGCGGCCGCGCGCTGCGCGTCGGTGAGGAAGCCCTCCTCGGCCATGCGGCGGAGGACGAGGTCGCGCCGGTTCTTCGCGGCCGCCGGATTGTTGAAGGGCGAGTAGTACGCGGGCCGCTGGATGATGCCCGCGAGCAGCGCCGCCTCGGGCAGCGTGAGCGCCTTCGCCCCGTGGCCGAAGTACCATCGCGACGCCGCCTCCACCCCGTACGTGCCGTGCCCGAATGGAATCTTGTTGAGGTACATCGTGAGGATCTGGTCCTTCGAGAACTGTTTCTCGATCTCGACCGTGAGGAACACTTCGTTGATCTTCCGTGCCCACGTCTTCTCGGGCGTGAGGAAGATGGCGCGCGCGAGCTGTTGCGTGAGCGTCGAGGCGCCCTGCGACATTCGGCGCGTCGCGATGTCGCGCAGCGCCGCGCCGCCGATGCGGATGAGGTCGATGCCGCTGTGGTCGAAGAACCGCGCGTCCTCGGCGGCGAGAAGCGCCTTGACCATCACGTCGGGGATGTCGGGGCGCTCGACGAGCATCCGGCGCTCGATGGCGAAGCGCGCGATGACCGACCCGTCCGCCCCGCGCAGCTCCGTGATGATGTCCGGGCGGTACGTCGCGAGCTCCGAGACCTTCGGGATGCGGATCACGCGCGAGAGGGCGTATCCGGCGCCCGCGCCGAGGCCGGCCGTGAGAAGGACCGGCAGGAAAAGGACGGCCAATGCCGCCGCGCGGCGCGCGCTCACGTCTCATTCTCTCACGTGGTAATTTCGCCGCGATGACGGAAATGCCGCCTCCCGCGCCGCCCGCCCCGGGCCTGCCCCTGGGTGTTCCCGTGATGCTCCCCAGCGAGGACGCCGCCCGGCTCGCGAAGAGGCAGGGCTGCCTGAAATGGGGCCTCGTCGGGTGCGCCGGCGCGTCCGTGGCCGTGATCATCGGGCTGCTCTTCCTGATGAACAACGCGAAGAAGCTGATGGGCTTCGCCTTCGAGCAGATGGGCGATCAGGTCGTGGCCGCCTCCGGCGCGGGCGTGACTCCTGCGGAAAAGGAGGAGTTTCGAGCGGCGTTGAAGGCGTTCTCGGAGAAGGCGAAGAACCGCGGCGCGACGCCGGAGCAGGTCATGGCCTTCCAGAGCCGCGTGCGCGCGGCGATGGCCGACAACCGGGTGACGGCGGAGGAGCTGCGCGCCCTCACGGCCTTCCTGAAGGATCCGCCGCGCTGACTCCGTGCCGGACTTCGAGTTCCTCTCACCCCTGACCCCGCAGGGCGACCAGCCCCGCGCGATCGAGCAGCTCGTGGCGGCGTATCGGGAGGGCCGTGAGAAACAGGTTCTCCTGGGCGTCACGGGCTCGGGAAAGACGTTCACGATCGCGAAGGTCGTCGAGGCGCTGAACCGCCCGGCGCTCGTCCTGTCGCACAACAAGACGCTCGCCGCGCAGCTTTACCAGGAGTTCAAGGGGTTCTTTCCGAAGAACCGGGTCGAGTACTTCGTCTCGTACTACGACTACTACCAGCCGGAGGCGTACGTGCCGCAGTCGGACACGTACATCGAGAAGGAAACCCAGATCAACGACGAGATCGACAAGATGCGCATCGCCGCCACGGCCTCGCTTTTCGAGCGGCGCGACGTGCTGATCGTGGCGTCGGTGTCGTGCATCTACGGCCTCGGCAGCCCGGAGTCGTTCGGCAAGATGGCGATCGAGTTCACGAAGGGAGCGCGCTACGGGATGACGTGGTACCTGAAGCGCCTCGTCGAGGCGCAGTACGAGCGCACGAGCCTCGACCTCGAGCGCGGCGGCTTCCGCGTGCGCGGGGACGTCCTCGAAATCCAGCCGTCTTACGAGGACCTCGGGCTCAGAATCGAGTTCTTCGGCGACGAGATCGACCGCCTCACCCGATTCGAGCTCTTGACGGGAAAGACGCTCGAGGACATCGATCGCTTCGAGCTGTTCCCGAAATCCCACTACGTCACGCCCGAGGAGACGCGGAAACGGGCGCTCTCTTCCATCGAGGCGGAGCTCGTCGTGCGGCTCGAGGACCTTCAGGCCCAAAACAAGCTGCTCGAGGCCCAGCGCCTCGAGCAGCGGACCCGCTTCGACCTCGAGATGATGCGCGAGATCGGTTACTGCGCCGGCATCGAGAACTACTCGCGCCATCTTTCGGGGCGCAGGCCGGGGGAGCCGCCGCCCACGCTCCTGGACTACTTCCCGTCGGATTACGTCACCATCATCGACGAAAGCCACCAGACGATCCCGCAGCTCCGCGCGATGTACCACGGCGACCAGTCCCGCAAGGGCACGCTCGTGGAGTACGGCTTCCGGCTGCCGTCGGCCCTCGACAACCGGCCGCTCCAGTTCGAGGAGTGGCTCCTTCGGACGGGCCAGCGGCTCTTCGTTTCGGCGACGCCGGCCGCCTACGAGCTCGCCGAGACGGGGGGAGAGGTCGTCGAGCAGCTCCTGCGGCCGACGGGCCTCCTCGACCCGCCCATCGAGGTGAGGCCCGTGAAGGGCCAGGTGGACGACCTTCTCTCGCGCGTGAAGGAGAGGACGGCGAAGGGGGAGCGAACGCTCGTGACGACGCTCACGAAGCGCATGGCCGAGGATCTGACGAACTACTACCTCGAGCTCGGCGTCCGCGTGCGCTACCTCCACAGCGACATCGAGACGCTCGAGCGCGTCCAGATCATCGCGGATTTCCGCCGCGGGGTCTTCGACGTCCTGGTGGGAGTGAACTTGCTGCGCGAGGGACTCGACCTTCCGGAAGTCTCGCTCGTGGCGGTCCTCGACGCCGACAAGGAAGGCTTTCTGAGGTCCGAGACGTCTCTCATCCAGACCGCCGGCCGCGCGGCCCGCAACGTGAACGGAATCGCCGTGTTCTACGCGGATCGCATCACGGATTCCATGCGCCGGGCCATGGGGGAGACGGAGCGGCGCCGGAAGCTCCAGGGAGACTGGAACGAGGAGCACGGCATCGTGCCCGAGTCGATCGTCAAGTCGCTCGATTCGCCTCTCCTCGCCATGTCGAATCTCGACTACCTCGAGCCGCAGCGCCTCGACGGGCGGCGCAGGCCGAAGGACGCCCCGTCCCTCGACCGCGAGATCGCCGACCTCGAGAAGGAGATGAAGACGGCCGCGAAGGAGCTGGAGTTCGAGAAGGCCGCGCAGCTCCGCGACCGCGTGCGAGAGCTGCGCGCGATGAAGCTGTTCTGAGCCGTCGATTGACCCGCGACGATCCCGGACGCAAAATCGTACAAAGAACATGAGACGCAAATTGGTTCTTTGTCTTCTGTTGTCCGCGTGGCCGGTCTGTGCGGGCGAGATGGCGGGGCGGCTCACGTTGAACGACCGGCCCGCGGCCGGAATCACCGTCTCGGCCGTGCCGGACGAAACTTCGCTCGAGGGGGCCCGCCGCGAGGCGCGGCGCGGGCCGCGGCCGGAGGCGATCGCGAAGACGGTCACGAATGCGAAGGGGGAGTGGCGCCTCGCCTTCGAGGTTCCCTCGGGCCAGCCCGGGAAAATCGTTCAGCTCCACTACGCCGGCCCGGGCGTCGCGCGCGGCGCGATCTCCGCGTACTGGGACACGGCCGACTCCGAGGACGGCGAGGAGACCGCGCTCCGGAGGGGTGCGACGCTCTTCGGCCGCGTCGTGGACGCCGACGGGCACCCGGTCGCCGACGCGGAGGTCCTTCATCCGGGCGGCTTCGACTCCGTCCGGACGGGCGCCGAAGGGAGATTCGCCCTCGAAGGCGTCGCCGTGTCCGGGAACGACGTCACGGTGCGAAAGCCCGGGTATGCAACCGCGAAGGCGGTGGGCCTCCGGGGCGGCGTCGCGGCGGCCGTCGTCCTGCGCGCGGGGCTGCCCCTCACGGGCGTAGTCCTCGCACCGGACGGAAAGACCCCCGTGGCAGGAGCGATCGTGCGCGTCGAGCGCAAAGACGTCGCGACATTCGCCGAAACGGACTCCGAGGGCCGGTACGCGGTCCACGAGCTCGCACCCGGGCGGGTCACCGTCGCAGCGGACGGCGGCGAGCGCGGAATCCGGGAGCTCACCGGCATCGCGATCCCGCAGCCTCCGGACACGCTCCTCGAGGTGGTCCTGGCGCCCGCGCCCGAGCTGCGCGGGCGGATCCTCGATGCCGCGACGCGCAAGCCCGTCGCGGGTGCGCACGTCGACGCGGTGTCGGGCCGCCGGCGCCTCTGGACGCGCTCCGGGGCAGACGGCTCGTTTGTCGTCCGCCCCGCCCCGGCCGGCGACTGGGTCCTCGATGTGGCCGCTCCGCGCTACGTCCGAACGCTCCGGCGGCTCCCGCGCGCGCTGCGCACGGACAAGCCCGTGGAGGTGTTCCTCAAGGAGGGCGTGACGATATCCGGGCGCGTCACGGACGACCAGCGCCGGCCCGTCGTGGCGGCGAGGGTGAGGGCGCTGGAGCCGGACAGCCGCGGCTCGGGCACGACTTCGGCAGGTGCGACGGCCGTCACGGCGGAGGACGGCACGTTCACGCTGAGTCGCGTTCCGGCCGTGGAGACCCTGCGCCTCATCGCGACGCACCCCGATTTCGAGCCGGCCTCGATCGGCGATCTCGGTCTCAAACCGGGCGAGAAACGGACCGGAGTCGCCGTCGCGCTACGCCGCGGGACGGTCCTGACTGGAGTCGTGACCTCGGGCGACGCGCCGCTCGCGG
>JBGQDL010000126.1:0-12439 GCA_041495865.1 Thermoanaerobaculia bacterium
CCGGCTACACGAAGCGGGAGGGAGCGATGGGCGCGATGGGAGACGTCTCACCCGAGGCCGCCGAGCAGATGCGCAAGGCGATGGAGAAGCTCACGCCCGAGCAGCGCAAGCAGATGGAAGAGATGATGAAGCAGCGGCAGAAGAACTGACCGCTTGCGCCTGGAGTGATGCCCATCCCGGGCCAACTGCTATGGCGCGGACCCGATCACGGTCAGCCCGCACGCCCGGGCCGCGCGGGCCAGTGCGACGTCGTGAGTGGCGAAAGACACGGGCTCTGCCTCCACTTCCTGCCAGAGGAGCGCCGTCGAAAGATGGATGGCATCGAGCGTCCCGAGAACCGTGGGAAGCGGCTGAGCCGCGCGCTCGAGGATCGCCGGCACCGGATCGACGAGGACGAAGCTCTTGAGCAGCCGAAAGACAGCCTCCCGCCGCCGAGCCAATTCGTCATCTGTGAGATCTTCTTCGAGGCGAACCCGATCCAGGGTCCTCAGACACTCCACCCGCGTCAGAGAGCTTGTAATCGAATGCCCGGGCTCGTCCGATCCGAACAGGGCGCCTCGCTGCCCGAGAACGGCCCGCAGGATGACGGAAGAATCCACGTAGCGGATCACCGGTGGCTTTGGCGCTCTTCCAGGAGAACCTCCACGATGTCGCGCCTGGTCTTCAACGGAGGCGGCAACTTGACCTTCGCCGGCGGCGGCGAGCCGGGCTCGGGCCTATGGATCACGAGCACGTCCCGCTTCTCTTCCAGAGGAACGAGGCGCGCCACGGGGATGTCCCTGTTGGTCACCGTTACGGTCCGCCCGCGCCGGGCGAGGCGCACGTAATGTGAAAGCCGTGCTTTCAGGTCCGCGATCGAAACGCTGCTCATGACCAGATCATAGTCCTATCTGGTCATTCTGCTACGCCGCCGCTTCCCGGTCCTTGAGCTGCAGGGCGTACAGGCGCGAGTAGATGCCGCCTTTCGCGAGGAGCTCGGCGTGAGTGCCGGACTCGCGGACTTCGCCGTGCGAAAGGACGAGGATCCGGTCCGCGCGCACGATCGTCGAGAGGCGGTGCGCGACGACGATCGACGTGCGGCCCGCGAGGAGCCGCCCGACGGCGTTCTCGATGGTCTTCTCGGTCTCGGGGTCGACGCTGGACGTGGCCTCGTCCAGGATCAGGATGCGCGGATCGCGCGCAAGGGCGCGCGCGAACGAGACGAGCTGTTTCTCTCCCACCGACAGGCCGCCGCCGCGCTCCGTGAGCGGCGTATCGAGCCCGGCGGGAAGGCGTGAGAGGAGGGGTCCGAGGCCGACCTCGACGCAGGCCTGCTCGATGAGGGCGCGCGGCATTCCCGCGTCGAAGAAGGACACGTTCTCGGCGATCGTGCCCGTGAAGAGGAACGTGTCCTGCAGGACGATGCCGAAGCTCTCGCGCAGGGAGACGGGATCGAAACGCCTCACGTCGGTCCCGTCCACGAGGATGGCGCCGGACGTCACGTCGTAGAACCTGAGCAGCAGGTTGACGATCGTGGACTTGCCGGCGCCCGTCGCGCCGACGAGCGCCACCGTCCGGCCCGGCGGCACGTGGAAGGAGACGCCCTTGAGCACTTCATCGCCCGCCTTGTAGGCGAAGCGCACGTCCTCGAAGCGGACGTCGCCCGCCGCGGGGCCCTTCAGGACGACGGGATCCTCCGACGCCGTGACGGAAGGCTCGGAGTCGAGGAGCTGGAAGATCCGTTCCGACGACGCCATCGCCGCCTGCAGGATGTTGTACTTCTCCGAAATGTCCATGAGCGGGCGATAAAAACGCTTGCTGTACTGGAGAAAAGCCACCATGGCTCCGATCGTCATCGTGCCGCGGAGGGCCTGCGAGCCGCCGTACCAGACGATGGACGCCATGCCGAGCGCCGAGAGGAAGTCGAGCGCGGGGTAGAAGACCGAGTAGTAGAAGATGGACCGGATGTTCGCCTGCCGGTGCGCGTCGTTGATCTCCGAGAAGGCCTGCGTCGCCACGCGCTCGCGCCGGAAGAGCTGGACCACGAGGATTCCGGAGAGGTGCTCCTGCAGGAACGCGTTCACGCGGGCGATCTTCACGCGCACGTCGCGGTAGGTGTCCCGCGCGCCCTTGCGGAACCAGTTCGTGACGAAGAGCATCGGGACGAGGATGCCGAACGTCACGGCCGCGAGCGGTGGGTTCAGGTAGAAAAGCAGCGCCACGATGCCGCCGAGGACTGCGACATCGCCCAGGAGCGCCACGAAGCCCGACGTGAAGAGCTCGTTCAGGGCGTCCACGTCCGTCGTCAGGCGGGTCATCAGCCGGCCCACGGGCGTCCGGTCGAAGACGGCGATGTCGGCGCGCTGCAGGTGGCCGAAGATGCGCGTGCGGAGGTCGAACATCACGCCCTGGCCCATGCGGGAGGTCCACTCGATCATCACGGCCACCAGGACGAACGCGAGAAGGGCGCTGAGCACGTAGAGGCCGCCGATCCACTCCATCCCGTGCGGCCCCCTCACGTCGACGCCGAAGAACGAGAACGCCGCCTCGACTCCATGGGCCCCGGCGCCGGTCTTCTCCTTCGTGAGGATGAGGTCGATGGCCGCGGCATTCAGGAGAGGCCCTGCGAGATCGACGAAGGACTCCAAGAGGAGGACCGCGGCCGACCCGAGCGCGTAGCGGCGGTAGGGCCTCGCCAGCTTCAGGAGGCGGCGGACGAGCTTCGCGTCGTAGGCCCTCCCGAGGGCCTCTTCTTCGTGCGGGGCGGCCGTCTCGTCCGCCATCAGGCCGCCTCCACCTCTTCGCGCAGCCGCTCCCGCTCGGCCAGCGACGCGTAGACCCCGCCCCTGGCCAGCAGCTCCTCGTGCGTTCCGGTCTCGGCCACGGTGCCCCCTTCGAGGACCACGACCAGGTCGGCGTTCCGGAGCGTGGAGAGGCGGTGCGACACGAGGAATACCGTCCGGCCCCGCGCGGCGGCTTTCAGCCCTTTCAGGATGCGCGCCTCCGTCTCGGTGTCCACCGAGGAGAACGCGTCGTCGAGGAGGAGCACGGGCGCGTCGAGCACGAGGGCGCGGGCCAGCGCCGTGCGCTGTTTCTGCCCGCCGGAAAGCGTGATGCCGCGCTCTCCGACGACCGTGTCGAGGCCCTTCGGGAAGCGCGCCACGTCGGGGGCGAGGCCCGCCGCCTCGACCGCGTGCTCGACCTCCTTCCGCCCGGCCGCGGGTTTTCCGAAGGCCACGTTCGCCGCGAGCGTGTCGGAAAAGAGGAAGGTCTCTTGGGAAACGACGCCCACGCTCTTTCGAAGGGCGGGGAGCGGGATCGTCCTCACGTCCCGCCCGCCGATGAAGACGGTCCCCGGCGGCGGGTCGTCCACCCGGAGCAGCAGATTCAGCAGGGTGGACTTTCCGGCCCCGGTGCGTCCCACGACCGCCACGACGCGGCCCTCGGGCACGCGGAAGGACACGTCCCTGAGGACGCGGCGCCCTTCCCCGTACGAGAAGTCGAGCGACCGGAACTCGATGTCGCCCGAGACCGCGGGGTCGCGGTCGTTCTCGCGCGGCAGAGGCGGCGCCTCCCAGATGTCGATCATGCGGTTCCACGAGGCGCCGCCGCGCTGCCAGAGGTTCACGACCCAGCCCAGCGCCATGGCCGGCCAGATCAGCTCGGTCATGTACAGGTTGAACTCCACGTACCGGGCCACGGTGAGCCCTCCCGCCAGGATGAGGCGCCCGCCCGCCCAGAGCGTGAGCGCGAAGCCGAGGCCCACGAGGAGCTGGAGCAGCGGAAAGTAGAGGGCGTTGAGGCGCGCCAGGCCCAGGTTTTGGCGTTTGAACTCGCGGTTCTTCGTGTCGAACCGGGCCTCCTCGCTTCTCTCGCGCGCGAAGGCGCGCACGAGTCGGGCGCCGGAGAAGTTCTCCTGCGCCTCGGCGGAAATCTCGCTGAAGAACTCCTGGATCTTCGTGAAGCGCCGGTGAGTGGCCTGGCCCATGACCTTCGTCGCCACGGCGACGACCGGCAGGACCGCGAGGGCGACGCCCGTCAGGACCGGCGACACCATGAGCATGAGTGCGATCGCCGCGACGCCCACGAAGAGAGTGTTGGCGGCCTGCATGATGCCCGGCCCGAGCATCATCCGCACCGCGGCGAGATCGTTGACGGCGCGGCTCATGAGGTCGCCCACGCGGTTCTTCCGATACCACGGCGCCGGCAGGCGCAGCAGGTGCTCGAAGAGGTCCTGCCGCATCTCGTATTCGATGTGGCGCGAGGCACCGATGAGGATGCGCCGCGTGAAGAAAAGGGCGACGGCGTCGCCCACGGCGAGGAAGACGATGAGAGCCGCGAGCCGGAAGAGCCGCTCGTGTGTCACGCCCGCGCCGAGCTGCTCGATCGCCCGCCGCACGATGCCCGGCATCGCGAGAAAGAGACCGGTCGACGCCAGCATCGAGCCGAACCCGGCCAGATAGGCGCCTGGACGGCGACGGAAATAGCGGAAGAAGCGGGGGAGATCTCTCATGGGGAAAACGGGGCGCGCGGGAAAGGGAGTCGCTCCCCGAGGCGCCGCGGGCGAAATATACAGGACGTTCTGATGCCGACGCATCATGGACGCCGCTCCGGGCATGCGCAAAAAAGGATGGGTGCCTATGAGCGTTCTTCTGGTTCTGCTCGCCCTTGCCGCCCTCGGGATCGTCGCGACCGTCCTGACCCTGGTCCTGCGCGTCTCCCGGGGGACGCGCCTCGTGGCGTGTCCCGAGACCAGACGGCCCGCCGCCGTGGAGCTCGATCCGGTTCGCGCGGCGCTTTCCCTCCTCGGGGGCGAACCGGGGCGCCTGCGCCTTTCGAGCTGCTCGCGCTGGCCCGAAAAGGCGGGCTGCGGACAGGAATGCCTCGCGGACGTCGAGCGCGACAAGGAGGCTTGCCTCGTGCGGTCGATCGTGGCCGGCTGGTACCGCGGCCAGTCGTGCGTCTTCTGCGGCAAGCCGATTCCCGAGGTGACGTGGACCGAGCATCGCCCGGCGCTTCTCTCGCCCGATCGGTCGACCGTTTCATGGAAGGACGTAAGGCCGGAATCCCTGCCCGACATCTTCTCGACCCACAAGCCCGTGTGCTGGGACTGCCACGTCGTCCAGAGCGTCGTTCGTGAGCACCCGGACCTCGTCACCGTACGCCCGGAGAGAGAGCAGCTCTACAGCTAGTGAACGAAGGGCTAGGGAGGTAGACCATGACCATGCTCGGAGCGGGAGCGATCATCGTGGTGATCGCGTTCTCCGCCGTCGGCTTCCTTTGGGTCCTCCCGGCCTATCGCCGGTACCGGGGCAAGTGGGCCGTCACGTGCCCCGAGACGCGGGGTTCAGCCGGCGTGGAGGTCGACGCTGCGCGCATCGCGGCCTCCGCGTGGGGAGGCCGGCTCGACTTGAGGCTGAAGGCCTGCTCGAGATGGCCGGAGAAAGCGAGCTGCGGGCAGGGATGCCTCGCCGAGATCGAGCACGACGCGGAAGCGGCCGCGAGCCGCTGGTTTCGAGTCCAGTCCTGCGTCTCGTGCGGGAAGCCGATCCCGGGGGCGCTCGCCGACGTGTTCTCGGCCCAGAAGCCGGTGTGCTGGGACTGCCACGTCGCGCTGAGCGTCTTGCGCGGACGTCCGGATATGCCCGTGCTGCCGGAGAGAAAGCAGATCTACGGCTAGCTAGATACTGACTTCACGTCGGCACACCGCCTCATCGCCGGACCCGGTCGATCAGGACAATGTCGGAGTTCTGGTGGTAACGGTCGAAGACGATTTGCTTGCCGTCGGGCGATACGTCGAAGCTCCTCATGACAATTTGCCTGCTCAGATTCGTCAGCTGGCGCTGCTGGCCGGTCGCAAGATCGAGCAGCGAGAAGTTCTGTAGCCACAACACGCCTTGGGTGACGACCAGACTCTTCCCGTCGGGCAGAAACCGATACCGGTCGCCCGTGTTCCCGACCCAGATCTCCGGAAGCGGGAAAGCCCGCTTGTCCGGCGTGACGCCTTGGAGCCGGACAGTCGCGGAGCCCTGACCTTCCGAGTAGAGAATGAAGTGGCCATCGGGCGACCACACCGGGTTGGAAATCACAGAATTCACTCCGTCGACCAGGGGTACTGGTGCTCCGCCACCCACAGGTACCTTGAAGAGTGGATTTGCCTTGCCTTCGGTGGCGGCGACGGCTAGCCATTTCCCATCCGGTGACCAGGATGGCGCGCCACGGACGTCGAGCGACTCGGCGAGGCGACGCACATTGGTGCCGTCCGCCGCAATCAATGAAAGGCGCCCGCGTCCCTCGCTGCGGACCACAAAGCAGATCTGGGTGCCATCGGGCGAGATGGCCGGCGCGTTTGCCACAGCTCCCTCGCTCCCCTTCCACAGTTCCATTTCCGAGCCATCCTTGAGCTTCCAGAGTCCGTCTGCTGCCCCCTTCGACCCCAGATACAGGAGATATCCGGGGCCAAAGCGGGGCGCGGCCGCGCGCAGGGTGGGCAGTTCGAAGTGGCTCACGGCAGACTCATCGACGACGCGATCCGTGATCGGCACCGTCCAGAGGTCACGGACAGGATTGGCCACCGTCGCGACCAGTCGATGGCCGTCGGCGCAGGCGCCGACCGAAACGTACTCCTCGATGCCCGCGCTCACTGCGCGCGAAATGCGCCGTTCGACGTCCATCCCATAGAGGCCAGAACCGGAGCCGTCCTCTCGCATTGCTGTGTAGACCAGAGTCCGGTCGTCGAGCAGACTTGGGTAGGCGACTCGCGAATTGTGATGGGTCAGGCGCTCGGCAACCCCGCCGGCTGAGGCGACTCGCCAGATGTCCATCTCGTCGGGGGGTATCCCTCGCACGAAATAGACGAAGCGCCCGTCGGGCGACCATGTGACGTAGTGCTGGTGAATCCCCGGCTTATCGACGCAGATCTGCCTGGGGTTTCCCCCATTCCGATCGGCAATGAAGATCGGATCCCCAGGGTCCGGTGCATAGTACAGGATGCGATTGTGGTCGGGCGACCAGGCCGCCTCGACGGCGTTCGGCAGGAAAGGGCGCGGTTCGCCACCGATCGTGGGCACGAGCAAGACGCTGTGCGTCCTTCCGTCTTTTGAGTTGGTCCGGAACCAAACATGGGCTCCGTCGCCGGAGAATCCGACGCTGTGAACGATCGGGTTTGCGAGGGACGGATATCGGCCTTTGGTGAGATTCAGGAACTCGCGGCTGCCGATCTGTCCCACCCAACCGTCAAATGGCCCTTCGCGGTCTGAGAGAAAAGCCACGAACTTGCCGTCGGGCGAGATGCTCGCATCGAGCTCGGAGCCCGCCCAGTCCGTGAAACGGGTAAAACGGGCCAGCGCCAGAGGGTTTTCCCATGAGGCGGCTGTCCTTCGAAGATGCCAGGCCGCCCAGCCGAGCGCGGCCAGAATTGCCGCGGCTCCCACGAGTATTGCGGTACGACGGCGCGATCCCGAAGGGCCTTTCTCCGAGGTGCTTCCCTTCGGTCCGAGCGCGGCCTCCGAGGAGCCCGAGAGCGCCTCCAGCGCGAATCCCAGGTCTCGCGCAGACTGAAAACGCTCTTCGGGTCGCTTCTCCAAACAGCGACGGACGATCCGGCTCAGGGAGTTCGGGATGCCCGGGTCACCGGCCGAGAGATCCGGAGGGTCCTCCGTCAGAATCGCAGCCACCGTCTCCGCCCCGGTCTCCTTCTGGAACGCTTTCCGCTTGGACAACATCTCGTAGAAGACGGTGCCGAAGCCAAAGATGTCGGCCCGGTGGTCTACGGCCAGCCCCTTGACCTGCTCCGGGGCCATATAACCCACCGTCCCGAGAATCTCGTTCTTCGCGGTCCCCGTGCCCGCTTGGGAACCAACGGACTCGGGTTCGAGGAGCTTGGCCAGGCCGAAGTCCAGGATCTTGACCCGGCCATCTTTCGTAACGAAGAGGTTCTCCGGCTTGAGGTCCCGGTGGACGATGCCTTTCTCGTGCGCCGCGGCCAGGCCGTGGACGATCTGCACCGCGTAGTCGACCGCCCTGCGGGGAGTGAGCGCTCCTTCTGCCAGGCGGTCGCGGAGCGTTTCCCCTTCCAGAAGCTCCGACACGGCGTAGGGGATGCCTTCGTGGCTTCCGATGTCGTAGACCGCGAGGACGTTGGGGTGATTGAGAGCGCCGGCGGCACGTGCCTCCTGCTCGAAACGCCGGAGACGGTCCGGGTCGCCAGCGACCTCGGACGGTAGCACCTTGACGGCAACATCGCGGTTCAGGCGCGCGTCACGCGCGCGATAGACCTCGCCCATGCCACCGGCCCCGAGCAGGCCAAGGAGCTCGTAGGGGCCCAGACGACTTCCGGGAGAGAACCGCACAGGGTATCTTTGAGACCGACTCTCAATATTCTAGGCTCATCGAATTTCGGGCGCTCGATCGCACCCGGCGCTTCGCGCGCCTCGTCCGAGGGTCAGCGCCCGGGCACGCCCAGCCAGCCGCGCGTGCCGTAGTCGGCGGCGAGGAGCAGGAACAGGATGAAGAGGAAGAACAGGCCGGACAGGATGACGACCGGTACGAGCTTCGTGTTCCCCTTCACGTGCATGAAGTAGAGGATGACGAGCGTGGCCTTCGCGACGGCGATCGCGAGGGCCACGAAGGTGTTCGCCGGCCCGAGGTTCACGAAGGCCGCGAAGACCGTGAGCGCCGTGAACGCCATGAGCGCCAGGAAGACGCCGAAATAGACCTTGAGAGGCTGAACGTGCGCCGGCATCAGTGTCTCCCGATGAGGTAGAGGAGCGGGAAGAGGAAGATCCACACGAGGTCGACGAAGTGCCAGTAGAGGCCCGTCCCCTCGAGGAAGTTGTGGTTCTCGGGCGTGTACGCGCCGCCCCAGGCCCTCTTCGCGACGTAGCCTACGAGAACGATTCCGATGACCATGTGGAGTGCGTGCAGCCCGGTCATCAGGAAGTAGAGGCTGAAGAAGAGCTGCGCGTGTGTCGCGTCGGGCCCCTCGAAGTGGAAGCTCGCGCCCGGCACGTGGTGCTCGACGAACTTCTCGTGGTACTCGAACCCCTTCACGACGAGGAACGTGGATCCGAGGACGAGCGTGAGCGCGAGGAAAACGGCCGCCAGCTTCCCTCTCCCGGTCTGGCCTCCGCGCACGGCGAGCGCCATCGTGAGCGAGCTCGCGATGAGGACGACGGTGTTGAACGTGCCGAGCTGGATCGACAGCGTGTGGCTGGAGGCGCGGAAGACCTCCGGGTAAAGCGAGCGGTAGAGGCCGTAGGCCGCGAAGAGGCCGCCGAAGAACAGGATCTCGGTGACGAGAAACGTCCACATCCCGAGCGCCGCGGAGTCCCTCTGCTGCTCGTAGCTGTCGAAATGGTGGGCGAGGCCCGCCGCAGCGCCGTGCGCGGCCGCGTCCGAACCGAGTGAAGCCCCGTGCGCGTCAGACGCCAACGGTCACCTCCGGCCCCCGCTTTGGAGAGGCATACGTGTACGGCGGTGCCGTCACGACGGGCTGGGTCAGGAAGTTCTCGACGGGCGGAGGGGACGTGGTTTGCCACTCGAGGCCCGTCGCGCCCCACGGATTCGCGGGCGCCTTCGGGCCGTAGCGCATCGACCAGATGAAGTAGACGAGCGGAATGAGGTAGCCGAGGCCGAGGACCGTGGCCCCCGCCGAGGACATGACGTTCAGGACCTGGAACTCCGGCGGGTACGAGTGGTAGCGCCGCGGCATGCCGAGATAGCCGAGGATGAACTGCGGGAAGAACGTCACGTTGAAGCCGATGAAGACGACGAGCGCCGACAGCTTCGACCAGAACACCGGGTACATGCGGCCGGTGATCTTCGGCCACCAGAAGTGCAGGCCTCCGAGATAGCCCATGATCGCGCCGCCGACCATGATGTAGTGGAAGTGCGCGATGATGAAGTACGTGTCGTGCACGTGCGCGTCGATGCCGAGCGTCGCGAGCATGACGCCGGTGAGGCCGCCGATCGTGAAGAGGCCGATGAAGCCGAGCGCGTAGAGCATCGGCGTGTCCCACGAGATCGAGCCCTTGTAGAGCGTCGCCGTCCAGTTGAAGACCTTGATCGCCGAGGGCACCGCGACGAGCATGGACAGGACCGAGAAGATGACGCCCGCGTAGATCGACTGCCCGGCGACGAACATGTGGTGCCCCCACACGAGGAAGCCGAGGACGGCGATGCCGATGGACGCGAACGCGACGAACCGGTACCCGAAGATCGGCTTGCGCGAGAACGTCGCGACGAGCTCGCTGATGACGCCCATGGAGGGCAGGATCATGATGTAGACGGCGGGGTGCGAGTAGAACCAGAAGAGGTGCTGGAAGAGGACCGGATCGCCGCCGAGCTTCGGATCGAAGACGCCGATGTGGAGCGCGCGCTCGGCCGCGATGAGAAGGATGGCGATCGCGACGACCGGCGTCCCGAGGATCTGGATGATGCTCGTCGCGTAGTGGCCCCACACGAAGAGCGGCAGCCGGAACCACGTGAGGCCCGGCGCGCGCATGCGGTGGATCGTCACGACGAAGTTCAGGCCCGTGAGAATCGACGAGAAGCCGGCGATGAAGATGCCGACCCCGACCGTGAGGACGGACGTCGTCACGTAGTTCGTGGAGAGCGGCGTGTAGAACGTCCATCCCGTGTCGACGCCGCCGTGGAGGAGCGCCCAGAGCGTGAAGAGGCCGCCGATCGAGTAGAGGTACCACGAGAGGAGGTTGATGCGCGGGAAGGCGAGATCCCTCGCGCCGATCATCAGCGGGATCAGGAAATTTCCGAGGACGGCCGGGATTCCGGGAATCAGGAAGAAGAAGATCATCAGCACGCCGTGCATCGTGAACAGGCGGTTGTAGATGTCCGGCTGGAAGAGGTCGCCCTCGGGCGTCGCGAGCTCCATGCGGATGAGGACGGCCATGAGGCCGCCGAGAGCGAAGAAGACGCTGATCGAGACCAGGTAGAGAAGCGCGATCCTCTTGTGGTCTCTCGTGAGGAGCCACGACTTCAAGCCGTACGCGGCGTTGAGGTAATGCGTGCGCGGGCCGCCTTCGGAGGTCGTCTCGCCGGCCGCGGGCGCCGCGGATGGCGTCGCGGTCATTTCCCGGCCTCCGCCGTCGTGCCCGACGCGGCCTTGAGAGACTTGACGTATTCGACGAGCTGGATGAGCTCCTCCTCCGAGACCTGCCCCTTGAACGTAGGCATGACGGGCTGGTAGCCGGCCACCACCTTGGCGGCGGGGGTGAGAATCGACTCGCGGACGTAATCCTCGTTCACGAGGGCCACCGTGCCGTCGCTCAAGGAAGCCTGTGTCCCGAAGGCCCCGTTGAGGATCGGCGCGCGCGCGGAGCTGTCGGGACGGTGGCAGGTGTTGCAGGCCTTCGCGACGAACAGCTCCTCGCCGGACGCGACGGCGGGTGACGCCCCCGTCTTCTCGCCGGCGAGCCACGCCTCGTAGGCGCGCGGCTCCATCACGACGATCCTGCCGACCATCTTCGAATGCTCGACGCCGCAGTACTGCCCGCAGAAGAGATGAAACGTGCCCGTGCGGTTCGCCTTGAACCAGTACGTCGTGTACCGCGAGGGGAGGACGTCCACGTGGATGCGGAACGCGGGCACGTAGAAGTCGTGGATGACGTCCTCGGAGATCATCTTCAGGCGCACGGCCCGGCCGACCGGAACGTGGAGCTCGTTGATCTCGCGCCGGCCGTCGGGGTGCTGCACCTTCCACATCCACTGGCGGCCCGTGACCCAGTACTGCACGGCGTCCGCGGGCGGGCGGTTCTGGTCGAAGAAGACCTTCGTGCCCCAGCCGAAGAGGACGAGCAGGAGGGCGAGCGGGATGACGGACCACACGAGCTCGAGAACGTGCGACTTCGGGTTCGTTTCGTAGATGTCGATCCCGACGTCGGCGTCGCCCTTCCTTCGGTACTTCACCATGAAGACGAAGACGAGGATCGCGATGAGGGCCGAGAAGACGACGAGCCCCGACAGGGCGAAGAGCATCAGGTGGTCGACGGACCGCGCGACGTCCGAGGCCTGGTCGGGGAGGAGGGGGGAGCTCGGGATCATCGCGGCGGCCTCGCCGCGCCCGCGCGCTCGCGCCGCAGCATGACCGTCACGAAACCCGCGAGCAGAAGAAGCGTGATCACGGCGCCGCCCCGGACGAGGTTGCGCACCGCCGCCGTGTAGCGGCCCGCTTTCGGGTCGTAGTGGAAGCACAGGAGCAGGAGCTGGTCGACGACGTTGCCGATTCTTTCCTCCGACGCTTCGATGAGCGCGAGGCGGAGGTCCTTCGCCGCGTATTCGATCCCGAAGAAATACCGCGCGAGGCGGCCCTGCGGCGTGAGAACCGTGATGCCGGTCGCGTGGGCGAACTGCTTCTGCTCCGCGTCCCACACGTACCGGAATCCGACGGCTTTCGTGAGGGCCGCGACGGAGGCGGCGTCGCCCGTCAGAAAGTGCCAGCCTC
>JBGQDL010000127.1:0-12334 GCA_041495865.1 Thermoanaerobaculia bacterium
GCACGGGAACGCGTTTTTCGGGCGGCTAGTGCTAGGGGGCGGGGCGCCCCGCATTTTGGGGGGGGGGGGGGGTATTGGTTTGCCCCCTTCCCCCCCGCATTCCAGCGCGCGTAGCGCGCTGCTAAAGTGCTTATCCGAAATGAGCGTCCTCGCTGCCCGTCCGCTCGTCGTCGCCGATTCCGCGCTCGATCTCATCGGAAACACGCCGATGGTCCGGCTCTCGCGCTTCGCCGGCGCCGGCGCCGCCGAGCTCCTCGCCAAGTGCGAGTTCCTGAACCCCGGCGGATCGGTGAAAGACCGCATCGGCGTCGGAATGATCCGCGCCGCCGAGGCCCAGGGGCTTCTGAAGAGGGGCGGCACCATCATCGAGCCCACCGCGGGCAACACCGGCATCGGGCTCGCCCTCGTGGGAGTGGCGCGCGGCTACCGCGTCATCCTCTGCGTGCCGGAGAGGTTCTCGATCGAGAAGCAGAAGGTCATGGCCGCTCTCGGCGGGACCGTGGTTCCGACGCCCGACGCCCTCGGGATGAAGGGCGCCATCGACCGGGCGTATGCCCTCGCGGCCGAGATCCCCGACGCGTACGTCCCGCAGCAGTTCTCGAACCCCTCGAACCCCCGCACGCACTACGAGACGACCGGCCCCGAGATCCTCGAGCAGTGCGAGGGGCGGCTCGACGCGGTCGTCATCGGCGCGGGGTCGTCGGGCACGCACGTGGGCGTCGCGCGGTTTCTTTCCGAGCGCCTGCCTGCCGTTCTGAAGGTCGTCGTCGAGCCGCAGGGCTCCATCTTCGCGGGCGGCCAGCCCGGCCCGCACAAGGTCGAGGGAATCGGGGCGTCGTTCCTCCCCGGGATCTGGGACCCTTCGCTCGCCGACGAGATCATCGCGATCGACGACGCCGAGGCTTTCGCCACGGTGCGGGAGATCGCGCGGACGGAAGGGCTCCTCGTCGGAGGCTCCTCCGGCTGCAACGCGGCCGCCGCGCGGCGGATCGCGCGGCGCCTCGGCCCCGAAAAGCGCGTCGTCACGCTGCTGCCGGACGCCGCCGAGCGCTACGTGAGCCAGGGGATTCTCGGATGACGACGAAAACCGGCAAGGAGACGTCCGGGAAGACGAAGGCCCCGGGATTCGCGACGACGTGCATCCACGCGGGGCAGGCGCCCGAACCCCTCACCGGCGCGGTGACGGTGCCGATCTTCCAGACGTCCACATACGTGCAGGAGAGCTTCGGGAAGCCGCGCCAGGGCTACGAGTACGCCCGCACGAAGAACCCGACGCGCCTCGCCCTCGAGACGCAGCTCGCCGCGCTCGAAGGCGGCGCCACGGCGCACGCGTTCGCGTCCGGCATGGCGGCCGAGACGACGTTGATGCTCAGCCTCGTGAAGGCGGGAGACCACGTCCTCGTGAGCCGCAATACGTACGGCGGCACCTATCGCTTCTTCTCGAAGGTCCTCGCGAACTTCGGCGTGACGTTCGCCTACGTGGACACGACGGATCTTGGCGCCGTGCGCGCCGCCGTGACGAAGGCGACGCGGATGCTGTTCGTGGAGACGCCGACGAACCCCACCATGGAGATTTCGGATCTTCAGGCGCTCGCGGCCCTGGCGAGGAACGAGAGCGGGAGGATCGGCGCGAAGATCCGGGTCGTCGTCGACAACACGTTCGCGACGCCGTGCTTCCAGAAGCCGCTCGCGCTCTCATGCGACGTCGTCGTGCACTCCACGACGAAGTACCTGAATGGCCACTCGGACTCGGTCGGCGGCGCGGTGATCTGCGCGGACCCAGAGGACGGAGAGAGGATCGGCTTCACGCAGAATGCGGCGGGCGCGATCCTCTCGCCGTTCGACTCCTTCCTCGTCTCGCGCGGCATCAAGACGCTCCCCGTGCGCATGCGCGCCCACGACGCGAACGGCCACGCGGTGGCGGCGTGGCTCACCGCGCAGGGGAAGGTGAAGAACGTGCTCTATCCGGGCCTGTCGTCGCACCCCGGGCACGCCGTCGCGGCACGGCAGATGTCGGGCTTCGGCGGAATGATCTCCTTCGACCTCGGCTCCATCGGGGCGGTCAAGCGCTTCCTCGACAGGGTCGTCGTGTGCGCGCTCGGTGAGTCGCTGGGCGGCGTCGAGAGCCTCATCTCGCACCCGGCCTCGATGACGCACGCGAGCGTCGAGCCCGAGGAGCGCCTCCTCCGCGGCATCACGCCGGGCCTCGTGCGCGTCTCCGTCGGCATCGAGGACGTCGAGGACATCCTCCAGGACCTCGAGAACGCGCTCGCGGCCGTCTAGAGCGGCGTCGATCGCGTCAGATCGCCCGGTTGAGCAGCCTCGCGCCGCACGCCGCGAGGAGAACGACGAGCGCCGCAAGCATGCGCGTGTCCAGCGCCGGAACGTCGGCCGGCGGGCCGATCGCGTCGTCGTACGTCACGAGGAGGACCGGCCGCAGCGCCGGCTCCGCGTTCTCGCGCGAGCCGAAGCGCTTCGCCGTCCGAGCCACCTGGGTCTCGTCCACGCGGAGCTGCCATCCGAAGTTCGCCAGGGGCTGGTCGAGCCAGCTCTGCACGTCGGCGACCATCGCCGGGGTCGCGTCGAAGAGGATGTCCGCGGGAGCGCTGCCGACGAGCGCGGAGCCGCTCGCGGCCTGCGCCGTATCGCCCCCCGGGCTCGTCCACGGGATCGCCGGATAGACGCGCCTCGTCCACGTCGCGTCGCCCGCGGTCGCCGGGATGCCGCTGCCGCCGGGCTCTCCCGCGTTCGACGTGCCCTCGCCCCACGCGCCCGTGACGCGATAGAGCGACACGAGCACGTCGCCCGAGTTCGAGCGCGTGAGGCTCAGGCGGAGGCGGACGGACGAGATCGTGGAGCCCGAAAGAACCGGGCCCTTGACGTCGAAGCGGAGGAGGGCGCGTCGGCTCGCGCCGCCGGCGTTGAGCCCCGCGAAGAGACCGGGGCCCTTCGCGTCGCTCGCGTCCACGTTCTCTTCGAAGATCGAGGTGTCGGCCGCGGGCGCCAACGCGACGGTTACGATGGCCGCCTCGACGGGTATCGAGCACAGAACGCCGGCCGACAAAAGGCAAAGCCCGACGAGCGTGTTTCCGGGGACGGGAAGGCCTGATCGAACGCCTCGTTTCATCCAGAAAGGCAGCAAGGAGTCAGTCGATCGTCGCTTCTCCCGGGTCCTCTTCGTCGTCGTCCGACGGGTTCTCGATTCCCGTGGAGCATTCCGCGACCCACTTCGCGAAGGCGGAATCGGCGTAATCGGCGGGGTAGGCGAGGATTTCGGGCAGCTCGTAAGCATTCAGCTCCTTCATGGTTTCCCGCACGCGTTCGAAGTTCTTCGTCACGGTCTTCGCAATGAGAAGGTACTCGCCTTCGTCCTGCACCCTGCCCTTCCACCGGAAAACCGATCTCACCCCCGGCAGGATGTTGACGCAGGCGGCGAGCCGGCTTTCGACGAGGCGGCGGGCGATGTCGAGGGCCTGCTGCTCCGTGCCCACCGTCGTCACGACGACGAGGACTTTCGGAGCGGCTTTTCCGGGGCTCTTCACCACGGGGGCCAAGGTAAGGGACCCCCGCCGCCGCGTCAAGCGCGGGGGTCGGATATGAGATCCTTGCCTGTGTGGCGATGGTTCTTCCCGAGCGCGTCACGCTCATCGAGGTCGGTCCCCGCGACGGCTTTCAATCCGAGCAGAAGCTCATCCCGACCGAGCTGAAGGTCGAGTTGATCGAGGGGCTCGCGGACGCGGGCCTCACGGAAATCCAGGTCTGCTCGTTCGTTCACCCTTCGCGCGTGCCGCAGATGGCCGACGCGGAGGAGGTCGTCAGGCGCGTCGTGAAGCGCCCGGGCGTCACGTGCAGCGGCCTCGTCCTGAACGGCAGGGGAGTCGAACGCGCCGCGGCGGCTGGCCTCGGCGCCGTCGACCTTTCGATCTCGACGAGCGACACGCACAGCCGGAAGAACGCGAACCGCTCTCTTCACGAGGCGCGCGCGGAGGTCCGGCTCATGATCCGGGCCGCGAGGTCGAAGGGCCTGAGGACGCGCGTGGGCCTCCAGTGCGCCTTCGGATGCGCGTACGAGGGCGACGTTCCGCTCGACCGCGTCGTCGAGATGTCGCGGGAGATCGTGGCGGAAGGCGCCGACGCGCTTTCCCTCGCCGACTCGACGGGGATGGCGAACCCGAGGCAGATCGCGGACGTCCTCGAGCGTGTTCTGCCCGTCGCCGGCGCGGTCCCTCTCGTCCTCCACCTTCACGACACGCGCGGCCTGGGCCTGTCGAACCTCCTCGCGGGGCTGCAGGCAGGGGTCACGCGCTTCGACACCGGGTTCGGGGGTCTCGGCGGCTGCCCGTTCATTCCGGGGGCGTCCGGCAACATCGCGACGGAGGACACGGTGAACATGCTCGAGGCGATGGGCGTCGCGACGGGAGTCGCGCAGGGGCCCGTGATCCGCGCCGCGCGCCGGATGGAGGAATTCCTCGGGAGGAGCCTCCCCGGCAAGATCCACGCTCTCGCCGCATGAGCTCCGGCGCCCATGGGCCAGACTCCTGATCGGATGACGCTCCCCCTCGCGGATGTCTCGGTCCTCGAGTTCACGCATGCCGTGATGGGCCCCGCGTGCGGCGTCATCCTCGCGGACCTCGGGGCCGACGTGCTCCGGATCGAGCCCGTGGACGGCGACCCCACGCGCCGCCTGCGCGGTTTCGGCACGGGCTACTTCCCGTACTTCAACCGCAACAAGGGGAGCCTCGCCCTCGACCTGAAGGCGCCGGAGGGAAAGGAGATCGTCTTCCGACTCGCGAAGACGGCCGACGTCGTCGTCGAGAACTTCGGCCCCGGCACGATGGAGCGGCTCGGGTACGGTTGGGACGTGCTCTCCGCCCTCAATCCGCGGCTCGTGTACTGCGCGCTCAAGGGTTTCCTCTCGGGACCTTACGAGAAGCGCCACGCCATGGACGAGGTCGTCCAGATGATGGGCGGCCTCGCCTACATGACGGGCCCCCCCGGCCAGCCGCTGCGCGCCGGGACGTCCGTCATCGACATCACGGGCGGCATGTTCGGCGTCATCGCGATCCTCCTCGCCCTCCGCGAGCGCGCCGCGACGGGGAAGGGCTCGAGGGTGAAAAGCGCGCTTTTCGAGACGACCGCGTTCCTCATGGGTCAGCACATGGCCTACGCGGCGCTCACCGAGGAGCCAGTGCCGCCGATGTCGGCGCGCGTCTCGGCGTGGTCCGTGTACCGCGTCTTCACGGGGAAGGACGGCCAGCCCGTTTTCGTGGGACTGATCTCCGACAAGCACTGGGAGCGTTTCTGCGAGGTCTTCGGCCGCGAAGACCTCCTTCTCGATTCCCGCCTGCGCACGAACAACGACCGCATCCGCGAGCGCGTGTGGCTGCTGCCCGAGCTCGAGAGGCTCCTGGCTGCGTTCACGCGCGACGAGATCATCGCCCGGTGCGAGAAGGCGGATGTGCCGTTCTCTCCGATCGCGCGGCCGGAGGATCTGTTCACGGACCCGCAGTTGAATCAGGGGGCCGGCCTCTTGCCCACGACCTTCCCCGGCGGAGTCGAGACGAAGATGCCGCGCCTTCCCATCGAGGTGGGCCGCCACGACTTCGGGATCCGGCGCGACCCGGCGGCGATCGGCGCCGACACGCGCGACGTCTTGCGCGGCGCCGGCTACACCGACGCCGAGATCGACGCGCTTCTCGCGAAGGGCGTCGTTTTCGCGCCGGGTCGCGGCTAGTCTTCCGAGGCCACCCTCCGTGTCCTGTCCCGCGCCCGAGACGATCGCTGGAGCCGGTATTGCCGGACGAGCTCATACGCGGTCGTCGTTGCCGCCACCCAGAGGAGCCCGGCCGCGAGGCCTGCGAGGACATCGGAGGTCCAGTGGACGCCGAGATAGAGGCGCGAGATCGCGATCGCAAGGTCGGCGGTCGCGAGCGCGGCGAGAACAGCCGACTTGCCCTTCCAGGTCGGCGTGGAACGAGCGGCGAGATACCCGAGAGCGCCGAGGACGATCGTGCCCCCCATGGTGTGTCCGCTCGGGAAGGAATAGCCGTCGGCTCCGAGGATCGCTCCCATCAGGTCGGGGCGCTGCCTGGCGAAATGCAGCTTCAGCAGCTGATTCAGAAGCACCCCGCCTACCGCCGTGATTCCGAGATACGCCGCCCAGCGGAAGCGCCGGCGCGCGGTCAGAATGATGGCGGTCAGGGCGACGACCAGTCCCATCGCGACGGCGCTGCCGCTCGTCGTGATTCCCACGAACAGGACATTCATGAAAGGCGTCCGGCTTCGAGAGAACCATTCGTAGATCGTGGCGTCGACGTGCTGGACGATCGGATTGTGAGCCCTGAGCGCCGCCGCGATGTCGGTGAAAGCATCGGCCGCCCCGACGACGATGAGGGTGCCGCTCACGAGCGCGACGACCAGCGGCAGGTACGAGCGCCACGCTTCGAGATGTCCGAACGCCCTGCCAACGCGGGCGTGACCGCGCAGCCACCCGGCGAGACGTCCCGCATGAGCCCGGACGCTCCGTGCCAGCGGCGGGATGGCCGCATACATCACGGCCCAGAGGGAAAGAAACAAGATGGCGAAGAACAGGACGGCGATCACGCGGACAGGGCGTCGTTTTCGCGACGGGTCGGTGATGCGTCCGTTGACGCGAGTGAGGTAAGACGATATCTTACGTTCGTGACGACACGGGTATCTTCGAAAGGCCAGATCGTTCTCCCAGCCGAAATCCGGCATCGGGATGCGATCGAAGCAGGAGAGGAGTTCGAGTTCGAGCGTATCGACTGCGGCGAATACCGGCTCGTGCGCCATCGATCCCGACCGAATGAGGGCCTCGTGGACTGGCTGCTGGCGTGTCCGGAAAAGGGCTTCTTCACGCCGATTGAATCCGAGTCCACCGACACGCTGTGAAGTATGTTGTCGATGCGAACGTGCTCAGCGAGGCCACGAAGCCGGCGCCCGACCCCCAAGTCGTGGACTGGTTGCGCCGAAACGAGCGCGAGATCGTCATTGACCCCGTCATTCTCGGCGAGATTCGATTCGGGATCCTCCTGCTGCCCGCCGGCAAACGCCGCCGACGATTGGAACGCTGGTTCCATGAGGGCGTGGCCCGAGTCGTCTGTCTTCCGTGGGATGCCGCCACGGGGCTTCGTTGGGCCAGGCTCCTCGCCAGCCTTCGCGCCTCGGGTCAGTCCATGCCGGTCAAGGACAGCTTGCTTGCTGCGACCGCCCTCGCTAACGGTCTGACTGTCGCCACGCGGAACGTGCGAGACTTCAAGAAGGCCGGCGTCAAGGTGGTTGATCCGTTTGCCTGATGCGGACGTCATAGGTTCGTCATAGAGAACGAACCCGCCTCCGGGGTGTCGGAAGCGGGTTCGAATTCTTTCCTATGGTGGAGGCGGGGGGAGTCGAACCCCCGTCCGAAGCGCCCGAACGTCGAGATTCTCCACGCTCAGTCCGGACTTGTTTTTTTAGCCGCCGCGTCTTCAGGTCCGGACGACCGGGCGCGGCAGCGAACCTGAAACTCTCGGGACGCCTCTTCAGATGGCGGAGGCGGCCCCAGCCCGGATTTCGCGTCAAACGCCGAGGCGCCCCGGACAGGCTCCCCGGCGCCCGTCACGGCTAATTAGGCCGCGAGAGCGAGGTCGCTGGTGTTGGCAGCTAGTTGTTGACCGTCGTTTTTACGAGCGAACGGCCGTGCTCGGCGTGCTCCTCGATCGCTGAATGCCCCGTCGAAACCGGGACGCCCCCAATCGTGACCGTCGAGGATATCAGAACCCCGGGCGGCGGGCCACGCGGGGAATCGCCATAATCCCGGAGTGAGACGCCGCACGCCGCTCCACGTTCACGCTGCCGCGGCCGCCGTCCTTCTCGCCGCCTGCGCCGCGCGAGGGGAGGACGTGCCGGTGACGCTCTCGCGTCCGGACAGGCCCTCCGTGAGCCTTCGCGCGGAAACGCGAGACGGCAGAACCTTTCTGTCCGTGAACGACGCCGTCGCCGCGCTCGACGGCTCGATGACGTTCGACGAGAGGACGCGCTCGTACGAGGTGAAGCTGGGCGGGCGGACGGCCGTCTTCGGCGTGGACGCGGCGCTCGCGGTCGTGGACACGAAGCTCGTTCCCCTGGGCGCGCCGGTGCGCGGCCAGGGCGCGCTCGCGTGGGCCGAGCCGGACTTCTTCCAGAAGGTCGTCGGGCCGATGGCCGGCCTTCCTTTCGTGTGGGACCGCGCGGCACGGACGCTCTCGGTGCTCAAGTCCGAGACCGCCGAAATCACGGTGGAGAGCTCGGTCGCCGAGCTCGGCGAGACGACGAAGGTCGTTTTCCGCTTTTCGCAGACGCCGTCCTACGCCGTCGAGACGGCGGCCGAGCACGTCATCCTCCACGTTCCGAACGCGCGCCTGGTCGCGCCGTCTCCGGAGAAGGTCCTCGACTCGCCGCGCGTGGCGCGCCTCCTCGTGCGCGGGGGCGACATCACGATCGTCTTCCGGGGGAAGGGGCTCGTGCCGAACGTGTACGCGCTGGGCACGCCGCCGCGCCTCGTCGTGGACGTGGCGAAGGGCGTCGCCCCGTCGCCTGCCGGCGCGCGCGTCCCCGCCCCCGCGCCGGGGCCGCCGCCCTCCGCGAAGGCGAAGACCGTCGTCCTCGACCCGGGGCACGGCGGCGTCGAGGAAGGGGCGAAGGGTCCCTTGGGCCTCCTCGAGAAGGACGCGACGCTCGCGCTCGTGAAGACGGTGCAGGAGGTCCTCGCGCGGCGCGGCTATCACGTCGTCACGACGCGTCTCTCCGATGCCACGGTGGGCCTCGAGGACCGCGCCGCGACGGCGAACGCGGCGAAGGCCGACGTCTTTCTTTCGATCCACTTCAATGCGTCGCGAGCGGCGACCGCGCACGGGACCGAGGTGTATTACCTGTCGCTGGATGCGTCGGACCGCGCCGCGGCCCTCCTCGCCGAGAGCGAGAACGCGGCGCCCGCCTCGACGCCGGATACGGCCGAAAGGAACGCGGCCCGGCGCGACCTCGACCTGATCCTCTGGGACCTCGCGCAAAACCAGCATCTGTCGGCCTCCGCGCGGCTCGCGGAGATCGTGCAGTCCGACTTCAATCGGCTGCTCGGCATCACCACGCGCGGGGTGAAGCAGGCGCCGTTCCGCGTTCTCGTCGGCGTCAACGCGCCGGCGGTCCTCGTGGAGGTCGCCTTCATCACGAATCCGGACGAGGAGACGCGGATCTCATCAGACGAGTTCCGGCGCAAGGCGGCCGAGACGCTCGCGGGAAGCGTCGACACGTTCTTCCGGACGGCGGACTCCGTCGCGCCCGTGCCGTACGCGCCAAGAACGCCGGGCAAAGGCTGACGCCGCCAGCTCATGCCGCGCCGCTTCGCTCTCGCTCTCGTCGCCCTGCTTCTCCTTCTTCTGGGAGCCCTTCTCGCCGGGCGAAAGCTCAGAGGCCCGTCCCCGGCCGCCTCCGCCGTGCCCACGTCGCGGCCGACCGCCGCCATTCCTCCGACTCCCATTCCCGCCCGTCGGGTCGCGCTCTATTTCGAGTCACCTGTCGACGATCTGCTCCACCCGGAGGCGCGGGACATCCCCGCGGCGCTCGACGATGTGGCCTTCCTGAGGTCGGTCGCCGCGGCCGTGATGGAGGGGCCGCGCCGGCCGGAGCTCGTCAGGCCGTTCCCGGAGGGCTGGTCCCTGCGGGGCGCGTACCTCCTGCGAGAGGGCATCGCCGTCGTCGACCTGTCCCCGCCGCCTCTTCCCGAGCCGCGCGAGCCGGGAACGCCCCCGGCCCCGCGCTGGCAGGCGGGCGCTCACGAGGAGGACACGGCGATCCAGGCGATCGCCGTCACGCTCGCGAAGAACCTGCCCGCCGTGACGCGCGTCGTGTTTCTCGTCGCGGGCGACGCGGCCGAGACGCTCGGCGGCCATGCGGATCTCACGCATCCGATCGCGCCGGATCTCCGTCGCGCCGCCGCGGAGCCGGAATTGGAAGCGCCCGCGTCACCTGCGGCCGCGCCGACGCCCGCCGCCGAACCGTCGCCGCCGGCTTCGGCCGTACCTTCCGCCGCTGCGCCGCCGGCGCGGCCCGTTCCGCCCCGGCGTGCGCCGGCCGAGCGCGCATGAGCGACGCGCGTCCGATCGGGCTTTTCGACTCCGGAGTCGGCGGCCTCACGGTGCTGGAGGCCGTGGCGCGGCGGATGCCGTTCGAAGACCTGCTCTATCTCGGCGACACGGCGCGCCTCCCGTACGGCACGAAGTCACCCGAGACGGTGCGTCGCTATGCGCGTCGCGCCATCGGCTTCCTGCTTTCCCAGGACGTCAAGGCCGTCGTGGTGGCGTGCAATACGGCGTCGGCGCTCGCGCTCGACGCGATCGAGGAGATGTCGGCGGTCCCGGTCGTGGGCGTCGTCGCGCCTGGCGCCGAGGCGGCAGTTCTCGCGGCGCGGGCCTCGGACCGGGACGGAGCGCGCGCGCCCATCGCGGTTCTCGCGACCGAGGCCACGGTGGCGTCCGACGCTTACGGCCGCGCGATTCGCGCGCTCGACCCGGGCCGGGATGTGACACACACGGCCTGCCCGCTCTTCGTGCCCCTCGCGGAGGAGGGATGGACGGAGAACGAAGTGGCGCACGCCGCGGCGGCGCGCTACCTCGCGGACGTGCGTCGCTCCGGCGCGCGCGTGGTCGTCCTCGGATGCACGCACTATCCGCTTCTCACGCGGACGATCGCAGGCGCGCTGCCGGCGGGCACGATTCTCGTGGACTCCGCCGAGACAACAGCACGCGCCGTCGAGACGGCCCTTCCCCGCGCGTCGCGCCGGGGCGAAACCTCTCAGGGGACGACTCGCCTCCTCGTGACCGATGCGTCCGAGCGCCTGCGCCGCGTGGCGGGACGGTTTCTCGGCCGCCCGGCTGCGGACCTCACGCTCGTGGATCTGCCTTAGCGGCCGGCTCTCGAGTGGGCCAGAATGCCGCCGTGCCCACGGATCCACACGGCCCCCCACGTTCCGACGGGCGGGGCCCGCTCGACCTCCGGAAGTTGACGATTGCCTGCGACGCCGTGCCGCATGCGGAAGGTTCGTGCCTGATCACGCAGGGCCGCACGCAGGTCCTCGTGACGGCCTCGGTCGAAGAGAAGGTCCCGCCCTTCCTGCAGCGGACCGGCCTCGGATGGGTGACGGCCGAGTACGGGATGCTGCCGAGGGCCACGCTCGAGAGAAGCCCCCGCGAGGCGGCGCGCGGGAGGCAGTCCGGGAGGACGCAGGAGATCCAGCGCCTCATCGGGCGGGCCCTGCGCGGCGTCGTGGACCGCTCGCGGCTGGCCGACCGCACGATCACGCTCGACTGCGACGTTCTCGTCGCCGACGCCGGAACGCGCTGCGCCTCGGTGACGGGGGCGTACGTCGCGCTCGCGCTCGCCTGCGCGTCGCTCGCGAAGTCGGGTGACATCAGCGCGAATCCGCTGCGCGAGGCCGTCGCCGCGATCTCCCTCGGCGTCGCGGGCGGACGCATCCTCCTCGATCTCGACTATTCCGAAGATTCGACGGCCGACGTGGACGTGAATGTCGTCGGCACGTCGGGCGGGCGCTTCGTCGAGATCCAGGGCACCGCCGAGCGCGAGCCGTTCGACGAGGAGCAGCTCGGTCGGCTGCTCGCGGCGGGCCGCAAGGGGCTTGCCGCGCTCTTCGCCGCGCAGCGGGCCGCGCTCGAGGGCCGTCTCCCGGAGGCCTGGCTCGAGGCTCTGTCTCCCGCCGCGCAGGCTCACGCTCCGAGGAAGAAGCCGCGGAGCGCCGCGGCGAGGCGCGGAGGATCTTCCAGAAGCGCGTAGTGCCCGATCCCGGGCAGCTCGAGGAATGTCGCGTCCCTGCGCGCGGCGAGAATCGCGCGCAGCTCTTCGGCGGGCGCGAGCGGATCGCGCGCACCAGTCACGAGGAGGAGCGGCATCGAGCTTCCCTCGAGCCTCTCGGCGAGCGGCCTCGCCGAGAGGACGCCGTCCACGCACCGCTCGATCGCCAAGACGACCTTTGCGTGCGAGGTACCGGTCCGCGCGGCGACCGTGCGCGCGACGAAGCGGGCGCGCCCGGGCCCGTCCACGCCGAAGCCGTAGCCCGCGGCCTTCCTCAGCGAGCTTTCCGGCACGCTTTCGAGGACGGCACGCCGCGACATCGCCATCCACTTGAGGCGGTCGGTGAGGCCGTAGGGCGCCGAGCCGAGCGGCGACACGAGCGCGAGGGCGCGGACGCGGTCGGGCGCGAGGACCGCCGCCTCGCCCGCCACACGCCCGCCGAGTGAGTGGCCCGCGAGAAGGACGGGCTCCTTCCCGATCTCGCCGAGGACCC
>JBGQDL010000128.1:0-12320 GCA_041495865.1 Thermoanaerobaculia bacterium
CCGTCCTCGAGGTCGTCGCGGTCCACGGACGTCACGACGACGTGCCGGAGCCCCATCTCGTTCACCGCGGCGACGAGACGCGCGGGCTCCTCGGGGTCGAGGGGCGCAGGACGCCCGGAGGTGATGTGACAGAAGCCGCAGGCGCGCGTGCACACGTCGCCGGCGATGAGGAACGTGGCGGTCTTCTTCTCGAAGCACTCGGTGCGATTGGGGCAGCGCGCCTCCTCGCACACGGTCGAAAGGCTTCCGCGCCGCATGCGGGTCTTCATCTCGTGAAGGTCGGAGAGCCGCAGCTTCTTCTCGCGGATCCACGGGGGCAGCGCCGGCTCGCCGCGCGCCGGGAGCGGACGGCTCACGGCACCACCAGGGGTCGGTTCTTGATCTGCTTGTCGGCCTGCTTGAGCTTCTTCGCCGCCGCCTCCGCCCGGGCGCGCTCCTTGAACGGCCCCACGCGCACGCGGAACCAGCCGTCCTTGCCCGGCACAGCCGAGACGTCGCCCGCGAATCCCTCGCTCTTGAGGCGCTTCATGAGCTCGTCGGCGGCCGGCGCCTTCTTCGTGGCGAGCACCTGCACCCAGAACGGTCCCTTCGCAACGGCTTTCGACGCGGGAGCTTCCCTCGGAGGAGAGGACGCGGCGGCCTTCGGCGGGGAACTCTTCGCCGGCGCGGGGACCGGAGTCGGCGCGACGGCCGGCGTCGCCGCGGCGGCCGTCTCCTTCGGCGCCGCGCGCTTGCCGGCGGCGAAGCCGAGAGCCGGTTCGGTCGGCTTCTCGTCGGGGGTCTCGGCCTTTCTGCCGTCGCCCGGCCTTTCCGACGGCGCGAGCGTCGGCACCGGCAGGTCCGACGCCGCGACGAGCGTCGCAACCGAGCCCGGGCCCTTTCGAGCCGCCGCCCCCGTCCTCATCCCGAAGAAGAACGAGAGCGCGAGCGCCGCGAGAAGGAGCAGGAAGAAGAAACCGGCCTGCCGCCCGGTGACGGAGATCTGATAATGGACGGGCGGCCGGCCGGGCTTCTCGTCGCCGCCATCCGACAGGCCAAACGCCGTCATCCGAGCTTCCCCTCCTTCTTCAGGAAGGCCGCGATGAGGTCCATCGGCAGCGGGAAGATGATCGTGGAGTTCTTCTCCGTGGCGATCTCCGTCAAGGTCTGCAAGTATCGAAGCTGCAGCGTCGCCGGCTCGCGCCCGATGATCGCCGCGGCCTCGGAGAGCTGCTTACTGGCCTCGAATTCGCCGGCGGCGTGGATGATCTTCGCGCGCTTCTCGCGCTCGGCCTCGGCCTGCTTCGCCATCGCGCGCTGCATCTCGATCGGCAGGTCGACGGCCTTCAGCTCGACCATCGTGACCTTGATCCCCCACGGGTCCGTGTGCTTGTCGAGGATTTCCTGCAGGCTCTCGTTCAGCTTGTCGCGCGAGGAGAGCAGCTCGTCGAGCGTGGCCTGGCCCAGGATGGACCGCAGGGTCGTCTGGGAGAGCTGCGACGTCGCGTAGAGGTAGTTCTCCACTTTGACGACGGCCCGGGCCGGGTCCATGACGTGGAAGTACACGACGGCGTTCACCTTGACCGACACGTTGTCCCGCGTGATGACGTCCTGCGGCGGGACATCGAGAACCACGGTGCGTAGCGAGATGCGCACCATCGTTTCGAAGGGCCAGAAGATGAGCGTCAGCCCGGGCCCCTTCGGACTGGGCGCGAGACGGCCCAGCCAGAAGGTCACTGCCCGCTCGTACTCGTTCAGGACGTTGATCCATTTCGAGAGAAAGACCAGCCCGACGAAGACGACAGGGATGAGAAGCGACAGATTGGACGGCATCGAGTCTCCTTATGCCCCTTTCGGGGCGGGGCGAACGAGGACGGACAGGCCGTCGAGACCCGTGATCTCGACCTTCTCGCCGGCGGCGACGGGCTCGGACGACCGCGCCTCCCAGAGGGCGCCGTCCACGAAGATCTTGCCCGTGGGCGCGAGAGCCGTGCGCGCCGCGACGACCTGGCCCACGAGGACGCCCGCACCGGTGCGGTCCGGCAGGAACTTCGCGGCGAGCGCCTTGAACGAGAGCGCCGCGAGGATCGCGGCGGTGGTCATGGCGCCGGCGACGAGCGTGGCGAGCTCCCCGCGCGGCGCGCCGCCCCGGTCGGGAAAGAGGAGGAGGCCGCCGAGGACGATCGCGACCGCGCCTCCGATGGCCAGGACGCCGTGCGACGCGAGCTTGATCTCGAGGAAGAAGAACAGGGCTCCGAGCACGAGCAGGCCGACCCCCGCGCCGCTGACGGGCAGCACCGACATCGCGAAGAGGCCGAGAAGGAGGCAGATCGCGCCGAGGACGCCGGGCAGGATCCCGCCGGGATGCGACAGCTCGGAGTAGAGGCCCACGAGCCCGGCGAGGAAGAGGATTCCCGCGAGGGCGGGGTTCGCGATCACGCCGAGGAACTTCTCCCGCCGCGTCATCTCCTTGCGCTCGGTCGTGAGACCGGCCGTTTTCAGGACAACGTCGGGCTTGCCGATGCGTTTCGCGGTACGCCCGTCGAGACGCGCGAGGAGGTCGGGAATGTCCCGCGCGATCACCTCGATCAGCTTTCGCTTCTGGGCCTCGGTCTCGGAATACGAGGTGGCCTCCGTAACTGCCTTGACGGCGTCCTCCACGGGACGGCCGCGCGGCTCCGCCACCGACCGTACGAGCGCGGACACGTCCTCCCCCACCTTCTTCGCGATCGTCTTCGGAAGATCCTCACCGGCCCCGCCCACGGGCGACGCGGCGCCCGCATTCGTTCCCGGCGCCATGGCCGCGACGTCGCACGACATGAGGATGATGAAACCGGCGGAGGCGGCCTGCGCTCCCGGGGGCGCGACCCACCCCACGACCGGCACGGGCGAGCCGAGGATCGCCCGTGTGATCGCGCGCGTGGAGTCGTATCGTCCCCCCTGGGTGTCGATGCGCAGGATGATGAGGGGCGCCCCGGCCTCTCCGGCCTCGCGGATGACCTCGGCGACGAAATGCGCGCTGACGGCGTGGATCTCTGAATCGAGGTCGATGACGACGGCCGAAGCCGGGCGCGGCGCGCCCTGGACCGCAAGGGCCCCGAGCAGCAGGAACGTCGCCGCGAAGCGCACGGCGGCATTATAGGTTCGTGCTAGAACGAGACGATGCGCTGGAAGCCGGTCGACGTGCTGACCACGGCGTTTGCCGGGCTGCTCTTCGTGGCCGGGCTGGCGCGTTTCCAGCTGTTGGAAGAGCGGGGAGTTCTTCTGAGAATGAGTGTGGTTGCGGTTACTCCGGCGCTGATCGCGATACTCCGCGGCCGCAATCCGAACCCTTCCAAGCCTCTTCAGGTCTTCCTCGACTTCTACGTGATCGCCTGCATCCTCGCGATCTTCGACGGGCTCGGGCCCCTCATCCGCGCCGTACACCCCGTCGACTATGACGCCGCCCTCGTCGCGTTCGACCGCGCGCTCTTCGGAACGGACCCGACCGCCGCTCTCGAGAAGATCGCGACGCCCCTCCTGTCGGACGTCCTGACGATCTTCTACGCGCTCTACTATTTCCATCCCATCGTCCTCGGGACGCTCGTCTTACTCGACGACCGCGCCTGTCCCGCGACGCGACGCGACTTCCCCCGCTACGCGTTCGTCATGGTGTTCGTGTTCTACGTCAGCTACGCGTGCTACTTCCTCGTGCCCGCGATCGGCCCGCGCTACACCGTGGCGCACGTCGGGCCGCTGCCGCGAGGGGCGATCGCGCAGGCGATCGACGGCACCCTCGACGGTCTCGAGAAGAACAAGCGCGACTGCTTTCCGTCCGGCCACACGATGGTCCTCACGGCCGTCCTCTTCGAGGCGCGCCGCCGGTCGAAGAAGACGTTCTGGGTGTTCCTGCCGTTCGCCCTCGGCCTGTATGTCGCCACGGTCTACTGCCGGTACCACTACGTGGCGGACGTCCTCGCGGGCTTCGCGATGGCGTTCGTGACCGTCCCACTCGGGAACGCGCTCTACAGGCGCTTCGCCACCAGCCGATAGCGCCGGTAGATCCGGCCGCCGAAGACCTCGAGGGGCTTGAGGATCTCGAGGTTGTCCTCGAGCATCCACGAAAACTCCGCCCACTTGTGGCCGATACGGATGCCTTCCCTCGCGGATTCGTAATAGAGAAGGGCGTCGATTCCCCTGCGGCGGTATTCCGGCAGGACGCCGAGCGCCAGGACCCTGACCCGGTCGATCTTCCTTTTCTCCGTGAAGAACTTCAGCCAGCCGAGCGGAAACAGCGACCCACCCATCTTCACGAGGACCTGGTTGAAGTCCGGCAGCGCGAGGCTGAACCCCACCGCCTTCCCGTCGATCTCCACGAAGAGGATGTATGGCGGATGCAGGATGGGCTTGAGCTTCTTCGCCATGGCGTCGATCTCGTCGGAGGTCATCGGCACGAAGCCCCAGTTCTTCTCCCAGGCCGCGTTGTAGATCGACTTCACGATTGCGAGATCCTCGTTGAAACGGTCCATGCGGATCGTTCGCACGACGAGGCCCTTCTCGCGCCTCCTCACGGCTTCCGAGAGGCGTGCGAGGCGCTTGAACGAGACGTCGCCCACGGGCGCGAGGATCGCGACGAGGTCCTTTTCCTTCGCGTACCCGGCCTCCGCGAAGAGGTCGAGGTAATACGCGGGGTTGTACGTCATCATCAGGAACGGCAGTCCGGGGTCGCTTTCGGCGGGAACGAGCGCGCCGACTTCGTCGTTGAGCGACGGGTTCGCGGGGCCGCGCAGCCTGTCGCAGCCGGGCAGCATCGAGCGCACGGCCGCCTCGGCGGCGCCGAAAAGGGCGGGCGCCACTTCCCGGTCGTTCTCACTTTCGAAGAATCCGAAAAAGCCCGTCTTTTCGCCGTGCACCCGGTTGTGCTCGTCGTCGACGATGGCCGCTATTCGCCCGACGACCTTCCCTGCACGCCGCGCCAAGAAGAGCCGGCGTTTCGCGTGTTTCCAGAACGGGTTCTTCGCCTCGTCGAGCATCCAGCGAACGTCCGAGCGCAGCGGTGGCGGCCAGCTAGGGTCACCGGCGTAGATCCGATACGCGAGCTCGACGAATTCCCTGAGGTCGGAAGAGGAGGAGACGGTATCCACCCCCACGGCCGAATCGCTCACGTCTCTACGCACCTCCGGCTGCGGACGGTCTCACAGCGGTCCGGAGCGATCAAGGCCGACCGCGCGTCGCGTACCTCCATGCCCGAAACAGCACCTACGGGTGCTTCATGTTCCGGATCGACCGCTCAGCCGGTTAAGTGACCAGGCTCAGCTCGCGGCCCACCTTCTGGAAGGCGTCGAGCGCCCGCGCCAGCTGCTCTCTCCGGTGCGTCGCCATGAGCGAGGTGCGGATGAGAGCTCTGCCCGGCGCGGTGCCGGGCGTCAGCACGCAGTTCACGAAGATCCCCTCCTCGTGCATCCGCTTCACCATCGTGAGCGCCGTGAGGTCCTCGCCCACGACGACCGGCACGACCGGCGACTGCGAGAGCCCCGTGTCGAACCCGAGAGACCGAAGGCCCACGGCGAAGAAACGCGTGTTCTCCCAGAGTCGTTCGCGCCGCTCCGGCTCGCGCTCCATGATGTCGACGGCGGCGAGCGCCGCCGCGGCCGAGGCGGGGGGCTGCGCGGCGGAGAAGATCATCGTGCGCGCGTTGTGCCTGATGAAGTCGATGACCTTCGCGTCTCCGGCCACGAAGCCGCCGATCGACGCCATCGACTTCGAGAACGTGCCCATGATGAGGTCCACCTCTTGCTCCAGGCCGAAGTGCTCCGCGGTACCACGGCCCGTCCGGCCGAGGACGCCGAGACCGTGCGCGTCGTCGACCATGACCGCCGCGTCGAACTGCCGCGCCGCCGCGACCACCTCAGGAAGAGGCGCGATGTCCCCCTCCATCGAATAGACCCCGTCGATCACGATGAAGCGTCCCTGCGTCCCGGCGCCGTCGATCTTCAGCATCCGGCGCAGATCCTCGACGTCGTTGTGCTTGAACTTCCGGACGCGTCCGAAGGAGAGGCGCGCCCCGTCGATGATGCAGGCGTGGTCCTGCTTGTCGAGGTAGGCGACGTCTCCCCTGGCGACGAGCGCGGAGATCACGCCGAGGTTCACCTGGAAACCCGTGGAGAAGACGAGCGCCGACTCCCTCCTCACGAAACCCGCCAGCCGCTCCTCCAGCCGGACGTGGAGGTCGAGAGTGCCGTTGAGCCAGCGGCTGCCGGCACACCCCGAGCCGTACTTCCGGACGGCCTGGATCGCCGCCTCCTTGACGCGAGGATCGTTGACGAGACCCAGGTAGTTGTTCGACCCGAGCATCACCATGCGGCGGCCGCAGACCGTGACTTCGGGGTCCTGGGCCGATTCGATCGGGCGGAAGAAGGTGTAAAGCCCTGCCTGCCGGGCTCGATCGGCGCGCTCGTACTGGTAGCATTTTTCGAGGAACGGAACCGACCGCACCTGCCTCGCCGGTGCCACGGGAACACTCCTGCTCATGGTTCGCTGAAAAGCGAGCGGCTCGAAGCGGGTTTCGCGACGGCAGAAGGCCGAACAGGCATCGATCCATCCTCTGCGGCCGCGGGCCGCGCGCCGTGGAACTGTCTCATTTCGAGTCCCCTGTCCTAGGAATCTTACCATCTCGATCCAGGATCCACCCACGCCCGACATACCACGCCCAGGTGAGCCGGGCGCCCTCCGCGAAGTCCGTTCGAAATGGCTGACCCAGAGCCACTTGTGCATCCGAGACGTCACAGATCCAGGCGCTCTGGAGCAGCTCGTTCGCCTTCTCTGCGTTGAAGACCGGAGGGCCCTTGCCGAACGCCGAAAACGCGCTGGCGAGGGTGCCGGCCGCCCGGATCGCCGCCGCGGGTATCGGTACGAGGCGAGGACGCCTCGAGGGAAGGGTCGCGAGCGTCTCGGCGATGCCGCGGTATTCGAGAATCTCCGGGTGCGCCACGAAGAAGGTCTCGCCTCTTCCGCCCCTGCGGAGAGCGCCAAGCACCGCGGCGGCCAGGTCTGCGGCGTAGACCATCTGGATTCGCGGCGTTCCACCCGCCAGGACCGGCACGAATCCCCGTGACGCCGCGACGAAAAGGCCTCGGATCGCCGTTTCGCGAGGCCCGTACACCGCGCTCGGACGCAGAACCGTGAAGGCGGGGGCCGGTTCCTTTCGGACGGCCTCCTCGCCCGCGAGCTTCGAGCGGCCGTAGGAGGAGACGGGGCGCGGCGGATCGCCCGCCCGGACGGGCACGCCGTCCGGGCTCGGGCCACCGGCGGCCTGGGAAGAAACGAGGACGACGTGCGCTTCCGGCGCCACCCTCCGCGCCGCCGCCACGACGTTCGCGGTGCCGCGCGCGTTCGCCGCCATGTAGTCGGCCTCGTTTCGCGCCGACGTCTTCCCCGCCGCGTGCACGACGGCCGCCACGCCCGCGACCAACGCCTCGAGCGTCTCCGGCCTCCTCACGTCGCCGCGCACGATCTCGACGGCAATGCCTTTCAGCCAGCCGGGGTCGTCGGGACGGCGCGCGAGCGCGCGCACGCGGTAGCCTGCCGCGAGAAGCGCGTCGGCCACGTGGCTGCCCACGAAGCCGGTGCCCCCCGTGAGGGCGACGACGTCGCCGCGCACCATCGGGCGAGTTTACCGCTCGGCTATGATTCGCGCCGTCGGATGAAGACATCTCCCGTCTGCCTGCTGGCGGCGCTCCTTTTCGCCGCGCCCGCCGCAGCGCTCGAGAGCCCGAGAAAGCTCGTCGACTACTCGATCGACGTGGCGCTGGATCCCGACAGGAAGACGGTCGACGGCCGCGAGACTCTCAGGTGGACGAACCCGTCGGACGGGCCGGTCGCGGAGCTGCGGTTTCACCTCTACTGGAATGCCTTCCGCAACAATCGCTCGACCCTCTTCAGGGAGTCGGGCGGAGAGCTCCGAAGCGACAAGGCGGACAAGGACGTCGGCTGGGGCTCGATCGACGTCGAGTCGATGTCGTGGGCGGGCGCGGACCTGTCGAGAGGCTTCCGCTTCGACAGTCCCGACGACGGGAACCCGTACGACCGGACGGTCCTCGTCGTCCCGCTCCCGCGCCCCGTCGCCGGCGGCGAGACCATCACTCTGTCCATCTCCTGGAAAGCGCGGGTGCCGGCCGTCTTCGCGCGAGCCGGCTACGTGCGCGACTTCTTCATGTTCGGGCAGTGGTTCCCGAAGATCGGCGTCTACGAGCCGAAGGGCCGCCGCCGCCGCGCCGACGCCGGCTGGAACTGCCACCAGTACCACGCGAACTCCGAGTTCTACGCCGACTGGGGCGACTACCGCGTGTCCATCACGCTGCCCGAGAAGTTCGTCGTGGGCTCGGCGGGCGCGCTCATCGAGGAGAGAAAAGCGAACGGCAAGAAGACGCTCACGTTCGAGCAGAAGTCGATCCACGACTTCGCGTTCACGGCCGATCCGCGCTACGTGGTCAAAGAAGACGTTTTCGATCCTGCGAAGGATCTCCCGCCGGCGGAAGTGGAGCGCGCCGCGAAGCTCCTCGGCCGGCCGCCGGAGGCCCTGCGCGCGGGCTTCCACAAGGTGACGCTTCGCTTCTACATGCAGCCGGACCACGTGAACCAGTGGAACCGCCACGCGGACGCGCAGAAGTGGGCGCTCGCGTGGCTCGGCCTCTACGCCTTCCCGTATCCCTATGCGCAGATCTCCATCGTCGACCCGCCGGAAGACGGCTTCGGGGCCGCCGGCATGGAGTACCAGACTCTCTACACGACGTTCACCCAGAAGGCGCTGGGGCGCTGGCCCTTCAACCGCACCCGCCTTTCGGAGTCCACGACGATCCACGAGTTCGGCCACGGCTACTGGTATGGCCTCCTCGCCTCGAACGAGTTCGAGGAAAGCTGGATGGACGAGGGAATCACCACGTTCATCGAGTGCGAGATGACGGACCGCAGGTACGGTTTCGTCATCGGCTTCCGGCCCGGAACCGGCTTCACCGACGAGGACACGAACCGCGCCGATGCGGCCCTCTCGGCGGACTTCGACCGCATCGTGACGCCTTCGTGGAGGTTCCGGAGCAACGGTTCATACGGGCGCAACTCCTATCCGCAGCCGGCCACGGCGATCCAGCAGCTTCGCTTCCTCCTCGGCGAGGAGACGTTCTGGCGGGCTTTCCGCGGCTACGCGGAGCGCTGGCGCTTCGACCACCCCACTTCCGAGGATTTCTTCGACGCGATGCGGGCGCCGGGCGTCCCCGCCGTCTCGGAGGTCATCGACAAGGTCTGGCTCGGCACGTCCTTCATCGACGTTTCGGTCCTCGAGGCCCGCACCGAGAAGAGCGAGAAGTTCAAGGGCTTCGACGCTGCGGGCAAGCCGTTCGGCTTCGAGGAGACCCCGAAAGGCCCGAAGAAGCGCGACGACAAGGACGAAAAACAGGTGAAGAAGGACAAGGCGGCCGGCCCGTGGGAATCGGTCGTCGTCGTGGGCCGCGACGGAGACCTCGTCCTCCCCGCCGAGGTCGTCCTCACATTCGCGGACGGCAGGACGTGGAAGAAAAACTGGGACGGCGCGGAGAAGTGGATCCGCTTCCGCGTGATCTCCCCGGCGGCGCTCACGAAGGCCGAGGTGTACCCGGCGCACCGCGTCGTCCTCGACCGCAACCCGTGGAACAACGCGAAAATCACGAAGGAGTACGAGGGCCCGTCCGCGGCACGCAAGGCCCGCGTCTACGGCTTCCACCTCGTGCAGATCCTCCTCTCGAACTTGTGGGTGCTGCTGTGAGCGCCATCGGAGCAGGCGTCTCCTCGGCCTTTCGGCATCGGCGGCTCGCCGGCGTTCTCTGGCTCTCGATTCTGGCCTCCGCGCTCGTCGCGTGGTCTCCGCTCCGGTCAGCCACCGAGATCCTCGACTCCGGGCCCTTCCGCGAATCGCTGGTCAAGGGCTGGGATTCGTGGGGAGTGCTCTCGTTCCGCGTCGTTCAGCGGCACGAGATCGGCCTCGTCTTCGCCGCGTTTCTGGGCGCGGCCGTGTTCTTCGGGCTTCTGCAGGTCTTCCTGACCGGCGGCGTCCTTCGCGTCCTCATCTCCGGCGAGCCCCGGCCGGTCTTCGCGCGCGTCGTCGCCGAGTCGGCCGTCCTCTTCAAGGCGAACCTCTGGGCGACGGCGCGCTTCGCGCTGTCGTCCCTCTTCTGGCTCGGCCTCCTCGTCGTCCTGCCGTGCGCCGGGCTTCAAAAGCTCGCGAAGCATGCGCCGCCCCACGGCGGCGCCGCGACGCTGCTTTTCTGGTGGGCGCTCCTCGGGGGGTTGCTCGTCCTCTTCAACACGGGGCTCCGGTTCGACCTCGCCCGGATCGCCCTCGCTCGCGGTGACGCCCGCAACGCCCGTGGCGCCTTCCGGGTCGCGAAGCAGCGGCTCTCGGGCCGCCGGGCCTCCGGCATCCGCCTCCTCTTTTTCTGGCTCGCCCTGTTCGTCCTCGTGCAGGCCCTGTTCACCGGCGCGGGCCTGCGGATGAACCCGCGCACGGACGGAGCCGTGACGGCGCTCTTCCTCTTCCGGCAGGCGGGATTTTTCCTCCTCGCGATGGTCCGCGTCGGCTTCTGGGCAACGCTCCTCGCCTGGGAGGAGCGCCGCCGCGCGAGCTATTCCGTCATGGGGAGCGTGAGCGGCGGGACCACGTGGAACGTCAGCGCGCCGATCTCCGCCAGCGCGCCCGCCAGCGCTTTCCCGGAGACGGGCTCGAGCGTCACGACGAACGGCAGCGCGCTCTTGTCCTCGTAGGGGGCCTGGAACACGGCGTCGATGTTCGCACCGTGGTCCGCGAGGATGCGCGCGAGGTCCGCGATGATGCCCGGCCGGTCGCGGACGACGAACCTCAAATAGAAGGGCGACACGAACTCCTCCGGCGTCGCCGGCACGCACGGCTCGAGGGCGCCGAAGCCGAGGGGCGGGGCGGCCGGGGCACCGCTCCGCGCGATCTCCACGACATCCGCAAGGACGGCCGTGGCCGTCGGACCGCCCCCGGCGCCGCGTCCGGAGAACACGAACGGGCCCCCGGTCTCGCCGCGCACCTCCACCGCGTTGAAGGGACCGGTCACTTTCGCGAGCAGGGACTTTTCGGAGACGAGGTGCGTCCGGACCGAGAGGAGGAGATGCCCGCTCTCGAGGAGGCGCGCGACCGCGAGCTGGCGCGGCGTCAACAGCAGCCTCCGGGCGTAGACGAAGTCGCAGGGGAGAAGGCGCGTGATGCCCTCGCGGGCGATCTGCTCCACGGCGACATCCCGGCCGAACGCGAGCCGCGCGAGGAGCGCCAGCTTGTAGGCCGCATCGTCGCCCTCGACGTCGCTTGCCGGGTCGGCCTCCGCGTAGCCGAGCCGCTGTGCCTCGGCGAGAACCTCCTCGTAGGGACGCGCCGTGGCCTCCATCTCCGTGAGGATGAAATTGCACGTGCCGTTGAGGATTCCGGAGACCGCCGTGACGCGGTCGCCCGTGAAACTGGACCTCAGCGCGCGCAGGATCGGGATCCCGCCTGCGACCGCCGCTTCGATGCCGAGGCCCGCGCCACTCTCGCGCGCGAGGGTTTGCAGCGAGGTTCCGTGTCCTGCGAGGAGCATCTTGTTCGCCGTGACGACGCTTTTCCCGGCGCCGAGCGCGGCGCGGATCAGGCCGTGGGCCGGCTCGATCCCGCCCAGGAGCTCCACGACGAGATCCACGCCCGGATCGATCGCCACGGACTCCAGATCCTCGGTCCAACGCACGCCGGTCCCCAGGCTCCGGTCGCGCTTCCGGTCCACGCCCCGGTTCGCGACGGCGACGAGAGACAGGGTCACCCCGCGCCGGGACTTCAGATCGGGCGCCTCCCTCGCGAGGAGTCGCGCGAACGCCTGACCGACGGTGCCGAAGCCGATCAGACCGACGCGAGCCGCCCCTCGAGAGTCGCTTTTCATCGGCGCGCAATGTACGGTACGCGCTCATCCTGGTCAAAGAACCGACGAGGAGGTCGCGATGCCCGCTTCCGCCGTCCTTCCGCTGATCGTTCTTCTCGCCCAGCCCCAGGCGGCTCGCCCCGCCCGCACGCCGGCCGACGAGCCGGCGCGCGCCGAGGTCCCCGCTTCCGAAAAGGCGAAACCGGAGGTCAAAAAGGAGGAAAAGGAAGAGCCGCCCGTCGTCACACACCACGAGCTTCGCGCCGGCGGAAAAGTCCTGAAGTACACCGCCACGACGGGCCTCATGCCGCTGAAGAGCGAGACGGGAGACCTCGAGGCGCACGTCTTCTTCGTCGCCTACACGCTCGACCGCGGCGGCGCGCCCGTCGAGAAGCGGCCGCTCATGTTCTCGTTCAACGGCGGCCC
>JBGQDL010000129.1:0-12315 GCA_041495865.1 Thermoanaerobaculia bacterium
ACGGAGCTCTTCCGCCACATCGGACCCGACACCGACGTTCCCGCCGGCGACATCGGCGTCGGCGGTCGCGAGATCGGTTACCTGTTCGGCCAGTACAGGAGGCTGAAAAACGAGTTCGCCGGCGTCCTCACCGGCAAGGGTCTCAACTGGGGTGGCTCGCTGATCCGCCCCGAGGCCACCGGCTATGGTGCCGTGTACTTCGCTTCCGAGATGCTCGGCACGAAGGGTCAGACGCTGGAGGGCAAGACGTGCCTCGTCTCCGGCAGCGGCAACGTCTCGCAGTACACGGTCGAGAAGCTCATCCAGCTCAAGGCGAAGCCCGTGACCCTCTCCGACTCGGAGGGCTACATCTACGACGAGGCGGGAATCACGGCCGAAAAGCTGGCCTACGTGATGGACCTCAAGAATGTCCGCCGCGGCCGCATCAAGGAGTACGCCGACAAGTTCAAGAGCGTCGTCTACACGCCCGTCGATCCGAAGCTCGCCCACAACCCTCTCTGGGCCCACACGGCGCAGTGCGCCTTCCCGAGCGCCACCCAGAACGAGATCAACGGCCTCGACGCGGCGAACCTTCTGAAGGCCGGCGTCTACGCCGTGGCCGAGGGCGCCAACATGCCGACGACACTCGACGGCGTGAAGGTCTTCCTCGACGCCGGGATCCTGTACGGGCCCGGGAAGGCCGCGAACGCGGGCGGCGTGGCCACTTCGGGGCTGGAGATGTCGCAGAACAGCATGCGTCTTTCCTGGACGCGCGAGGAGGTGGACAACCGGCTGCACCTCATCATGAAGTCGATTCACAGGGCCTGCCGCGAGACGGCCGACCAGTTCGGGACACCCGGCAACTACGTCAACGGGGCCAACATCGCGGGCTTCCTGAAGGTGGCCGACTCGATGATGGACCAGGGTCTGGTCTAACCTAGGGAATGCCCGACCCGACCCCGGAAAGTCCGGCCCTTCCGGCCGGCAGCTCCTGGAAGGGCTTCCAGGACCTGATGGAGTACCGGGTCCAGGACATCCTTCTCGTCTCGAGCCTCTACGACTCCTTCATCCTGGCCGAGGACGGCCAGCTGAACGAGCGCGTCCTCTCCGAATCGCTCGAGTTGAACCTGAGGCACGTGCCCGGCATCACGCGGGTCTCCACCGGAGGAGAAGCGCTCGCGCTCGTGACCAAGGCGCCCCGCTTCAACCTCGTCATCACGTCCCTGCACGTCGGAGACATGGACGCCCTGACCCTCGCCAGGAAGATGAAAGAGGCGGGCGCCAGAGCGCACGTGGTCCTCCTCGCCTACGACCACCGCGAGCTGAACCGGTTCCTGGAAGGGCGGGACGCCTCCGCCCTGGACGGCACCTTCCTGTGGCGCGGGGACGTCAGGATCCTCCTGGCGATCGTGAAGGTCGTCGAGGACCGGATGAACCTGGCCCACGACACGGGGCTGAAAGGGGTGCAGGCCATCATCCTCGTCGAGGACAGCGTCCCCTTCTTCTCCTCGTTTCTTCCGGTCATCTACACGGAGGTGATGAACCACTCGCACAACCTCGTGCCGGAAGGGGTCAACCTGTCGCACAAGCTGATGCGCCTGCAGGCGCGGCCCAAGATCCTGCTTTGCCGGACCTTCGAAGAGGCCTGGGACCTCTTCTCGACCTACCGCGAGAACATCCTCGGGATCATCTCCGACATCGAGTTTCCGCGGGGCGGAGCGCTCGCGCCCCGGGCCGGAGTGGAGCTCGCCCTCAAGGTGCGCGAAATGCAGCCGGACATTCCCATCATGCTCCAGTCCAGCCGCAGCGAGAACGAGGCGCTCGCGCGCGAGGCCGGCGCGACTTTCCAGCTCAAGGGATCGCCCCTGCTCCTCCAGCAGCTCCGCCATTTCATCGTCGAGAACTTCGGCTTCGGAGACTTCGTCTTCCGCCTCCCCGACGGCACCGAGGTCGGCCGGGCCAAAGACCTGAAGACCCTGGAGGAGATGCTCTGGACCGTGCCTGCCGAGAGCCTCGCCTACCATGGCGAGCGGAACCACTTCTCGACCTGGTTCAAGGCGCGCACCGAGTTCGCGCTGGCGCACAGCCTCCGGCCGCGCAAGGTGGGCGACTTCGGGGGGCTCGAGAATCTGAGGCGGGACCTCATTCGGGCGATCCAGGACTACAGGGCCCAGCGGGGCCGCAGGATCGTGGCCGACTTCGACCGCGCGACCTTCGACGGCACGACGGGATTCGCGCGGCTGGGCGGGGGCTCGCTCGGCGGCAAGGCGCGCGGCCTGGCCTTCGTCAACCTCCTCCTGAACGACGACCGGGTGCGCGACCGCTTCGAGGGCGTGAGGATCTCCGTCCCGGCCGCGGTCGTCCTCGGAGCGGACGTCTTCGACCGGTTCCTCGAGGACAACGGCCTGCGCGACTTCGCCATCGAGACCGCCGACGACGACGCCATCCTGCGGCGCTTCCACTCCTCGGAGTTTCCGGAGGAGACCGCCCGCGATCTGGACGCCTTCCTGCAGGTGGCCCGCTACCCGCTCGCCGTGCGCTCCTCGAGCCTGCTCGAGGACTCGCAGTACCAGCCCTTTGCCGGCGTCTACGAGACCTACATGCTGGCGAACAACCACAGCAGCCACCACGTGCGCCTCTCGCAGCTCCTGTCGGCCATCAAGAGGGTTTACGCTTCGACGTTTTCCAACCGCGCGAAGGCCTACCTCGACGCCACGCCCTATCGGCTCGAAGAGGAGAAGATGGCCGTGGTCGTCCAGAGGATCGTGGGGTCGGCGCACGGCGGCCGCTTCTACCCCTCCATGTCCGGCGTCGCGCGCTCGCACAACTTCTATCCGGCGGCACCGATTCGGACCGAGGACGGCATCGCCGCCGTGGCGCTCGGCTTCGGCGAGAGCGTCGTGGACGGCGAGGCGTGTGTGAGGTTCTGCCCGAAGTACCCGCGCCACCTCGTCCAGTTCTCCTCGGTGGAGGACATCCGGCAAAACTCGCAGCGCGAGTTCTTCGCCCTGCAAGTGGCCGAGCCGGGCGGTGAGGCCGCGCAAGTCAGGCCGGCCCTGCACGCGTTCGAGCTGCAGCGCTACGGCCTGGAGGTCGCCGAGGCGGACGGCACGCTGGCCGCGGTCGGCTCCACGTATTCTCCCGAGAACGAGGCGGTCTACGATGGGATCGCTCGCCCCGGCGTCCGCCTCGTGACCTTCTCGCCCATCCTCAAGCACCGGATCTTCCCGCTCCCGGACATCCTCGCTCTCCTGCTCGAGGTCTCGGTGCAGGGCACCGGGGCTCCGGTGGAAATCGAGTTCGCCGTCAACCTTTCCACGCCGCCCGCGACGCCAAAGGAGTTCGGCTTCCTGCAGCTTCGCCCGCTGGCCCTTTCCCGCGAGCTGATCGAGCTGGAGATCGGAAACGTGGAGCGCGAGGACCTGATCTGCCAGAGCGCGACGGTCCTCGGCAACGGCCGCATCGAGGGCGTGTGCGACCTCGTCGTCGTCGACTACGACCGCTTCGACCGCTCCAAGAGCCGTGTCGCCGCCTCCGAGGTGGCCGCGTTCAACGCCGCCCTTTCGGCCCGGCAGATTCCGTACGTCCTTTTCGGGGTGGGGCGGTGGGGCTCGGCGGATCCGTTCCTCGGGATCCCGGTGACCTGGGATCAGATCTCCGGAGCGCGCGTCATCGTCGAGACCGGCTTCAAGGACTTCCGGGTCACCCCGTCGCAAGGGACGCACTTTTTCCAGAACCTGACCGTCAACAACACCGGCTACTTCACCGTGAACCCGGAGCTGGGCGACGGCTTCATCGATTGGGACTGGCTTTCGGCCCAGCCCGTGGTCGAGGAGAAGTCGTGCGTGAAGCACGTGAGGTTCCGCGATCCCATCCTCGTCAAGATGAACGGCCGAAGGAACGAAGGGGTCATCCTGAAGCCGTCGCTCCGACCGAGAGCGGCCGCGCCGCGTCGGTGACGGCGCCGATCTTGGCCGCATAGCCCGACGGGCTCTCGAGGTCCTCGTCGGACACGAAGTGGACGTCCAGGAGACCGTCCCGCCTCACGCCGGTTCGGAGGTAGTTCATCTCGGCGAGGCAGAGGCTCCAACCCGAAAGCCAGGCCTGCAGGTCCCTGCGCATCTCCGCGGTGCCGGAGACATGAACGAGGAGGTTGATGTCGCTGCCGGGACCCGCCGTGCCGTTCTTGGTGCTGCCGAAGAGGTAGATTCCCTTGATTCCGAAGCGCGCGGCGTCGGCCGAGGCGGCGATGCGCTCCGCCATGCCGAGACGCCAACGCGAGTGGTCTTCCGCGGGCACCGGCTCGGGAACCCGCTTCCTATCCGCCGCGACCTCCTCCCCGCCGCCCGGGCTCGTGAGGAAGCCGACGGCACGGTCCTGGTCCGCGTTCAGCAACACGCGCAGGATGAGGCCCTGAGCGGCGCGAGGCACGTCGATGACCCGGACCGTGCCCTCGAGATCCGCGAACTCCGGCGCCACATCGGCCAGGATGTCGGGCGACTCCCTGAGGAACTTCTCGTGAAACGCGATGTCGGGGTCGTCCGGGAAAAGCGGGAGATAGCGGATGGAGGCTTCGACCAGGTCCTGAAAGAAGTGGGTGCCGAAGGAGACGTCCGGGACGTAGTGCCCCCTCTTCCGTGCGATCTCGATGAGCGCGGCCGTGTTGTTGATGTCCGAGTAGGTGACGGGGACGCCGAGCTTCAGGTCGCCCCTGCTGCCCCAGCGGCCGGGCCCCATGAGGATGAACTGGCGCTTCGGCAGCACCTTGTTGAGCCGGCCGACCGCGCGCCCCGTGCGCCTCAGGCTGGCGCCGTCCTCGAGCATGGCATAACGCTCCGGGTCGACGTAGACAATGTGCGTGATGTCCGGCATCCGGCCGTTGGAGACGTAGCGCCGCGCCTCGAAGATCACCTTGTCGGCTGCCAGATCGCGCGGGATCGGCGCCGACGCGACGTCTTCCGAGAAGCTCTGCGGCCGGCACTGCAGGAGATAGAAGTCCTTTCCATCCGAGGCGAACTCGATGTCCACCGGCCCACCGGTCTTCTCCTTGAGCAGGCGGAGCAGCGCGCGCATCTGGGTGAGAAAGGGCGTGGACTCGATGAGCCCGTCGAAGGTGACGACGAGGCGGTCCGTATCGGACGCCCAGTCGATCAGGAGAGGCCGGTGGATGCTCTCTCCATCCGCGAGCGAGACGATCTGCTGCACGCCGGGGATCTCCTGACCGCACTCGGCGAGGAGGTCCTTCAACGTGACGGTCTCGAAGCGCCCCGATTCCATGTTGATGACGTCCAGATTCCTCGGCGAGTAGCGCACCACCTCGTCGGGTGTGACGTTCACCCTCAGCCCGGGCTGGCCCGGAGCGATCAGCACCGGATAGTCGTCGCCGAGGCGATCCACCGCGCGCGTGCCGAGGCCCGCCACGAGGCGTACCAGACCGTCCTCTCTCTTGATCCTCGCCGACCAGCGGAATTCGTTGTTGGAGAATGCGACTCCGGCGAACGTCGGCAGGAAGTACCTGCCGGCGCGGCTGCCCACGACCTCCTGGATCATCACGCCCATTTCCTCGTGCACGTCGAGGAGGCCGCGCGCGGCGCGGTATTCGATGGGATCCGGCCCGAAGATCGAGGCATAGACCTCGGCGATTGCGTCCATCAGCGCGCTCAGGCGCTCGCTCTTGGTGCCCTGGTTCGCCAGGAAGAGGCTCTTGTACTTGCCGGAGAAAGCCGATCCGATGCGGTCCTCCAGCAGGCTGGAGCTGCGGACGATGAGGGGGCGGCCCTCGAGGTCGTCGAGCGCGACGGAGAGTCCCTTGACGATCTCCGGCGAAAAGTGCGAGTCCTTGAAGACCTGGACGATGTGCGGGTACTCGCGCCGCACCTCCTCGATCTCCAGGTACTTCCGGTTGTAGACATCCTGAAGCTGATTGAACTCGATGAAGTTCAGAACTCCGTCCGACGTGACGTACCACGTTCTGGGGATCCGGATGCGTCCGAGGACGTCGGCGTACTCGGGCGACTTCTTGACGATCTGGGCCGCCAGAAACAGCCCCGAGCTCTTCCCTCCGAGCTTGCCGTGGCTCCTGGGGGGACAGATGACGCGGCGGGAAAGCTCGTAGAAGTCGCTCACGTCGATGTAGTTCTTGGCCGTGCCGACGAAGTCGAGGTCATCGGTGAGGAAGCGGCGGATCAACGAGACCCGGAGTTCCACCTGCACGGTGCGGGACAGCTCGTGGTCGTCGACGGCCGCGTTGTGAAAGCGGCCCAGCGCCTGAGCGATCTCCATCAGGGGGGTCCCCTGGTTCTCGACCGCCTCGACCAGGAAGCCGGACTTCTCGTCCCTGATCCACTTCTGGATGCACGAGAGGATCTCGTGCGGTCCGAGGTGCTCGGAGGCGATGCGGAAGACCTCGGCGGCAACGTTGACCAAAGAGTCGATACCCCGCCGCTCCATGGGCCGGTTGTCGCCTCCGGCGTCTTCGGGTCCGCTCCGGCCCGCGGTGAAGCGCGGCAGGAGGTCCTGAGCCTCGGCGATGCCGTTCCAGCAGAGGTAGTTGATCATCCGGCGCGAGACCCGCATCAGCAGGTGCTCGTCGGTCTTGCGCAGGAAGTCGATGATGACCCACCAGTCCCCGCGCGGCGCCGCCGGGAGGCCCTCGACCACCCCCTGCCTGCCCTGGATCCTGTCCAGCAGCCGGCGGTGCAAGAGGAGCTGCCCGAGGCGCTCGGCGACCGTGTCGATGAGCTTCCTCTCCTCCTTCAGGAACGGCCCCTCGTCCGAGGCCGGCATCGGCTCGACGTAGAACACCTCGACGCTGCCCACCACTTCCCCCTGGACCCGGATCGGCGCCGCCTGGACCCACGGTGTCGGGATCAACCCCGGCGGCTCGTAGACCGCGCCGTCCGCGGTGATCCGCGCCCGGCATTCGGCCGGGTACTGCCAGCCCGGCGGGAGGATGTCGACGACGTCCCGGAAGATCTCGTCCAGCGAAGCCTGGGGGCGGTTGCAGATCTCGTTCAGGCGGTAGAGGCAGGTGAGCTCCTTGGCGCGCTCCTGAAGGGCGTCGAGGATCGTGTCGGCAGGGCCGCCCGGTGAGCTCATGTCTCCTCTTCCCGCCTCCAGATGATCCCACGTCCCACGCGCCCATCGACTTCCACGCGCAGCGGCGCGCTCAGCCGAACGTGGCGGACGAAGGCCGTCTCCGCTACCGCCGGCCGGCTCTCCAGCCACGGCCAGTCGAGCGTCCCCGGTCCCTCCTGGGGCAGGGAGAAGCAGCTCACGCCGAAGCTCGAGATGTTGTGGAAGAAGTGGGAGCCCTGGCTCATCTCGATGCCGCGCTCGGGCCGCGACGCCTCGACGAGGACCTTCGCCCCCGCGACGTCTGCCCAGACCACGGGGACGCCGAGCCACGGATCGGCGCTCCCCCAGCGCCCGAAGCCGATGAGAACGTACGGTCTCTCCTCCTCCATGAGGGCGCGGTTCCTCGCGGCGATCTCCGCCGCGGCCGCCCGGGATTGACGGGCCTCGAAGCGATCGGGAGGAAGGTACACGACATCGCGGATCCCCTCGACGAGGCCGTTCCCCATGACATGGTCTGAGGAGAGGAGCACCCTCCAGCCCGGCCGCACGCTCACCGCGACGTCGACGATCTCCGCCGAGACCACCATCCGGCGCACCTGCAGCAGGCCGAGCCTCAGCGCCGGGTCCCGCCGGGGCTCGAGCGTCGCTGCGAACTCGATCTCGACCGGTCCGCCGGCCGCCTTCTCGCAGGCGGACAGGAGCGCCTTCACGAGGCCGTTCAGCGGATACTGGTCGTGTACGAGCAGCGGAGCGAAGGTCAGGACGCGGGGGCCGTTCACGTCGGTTCCGGCCACGAGCCGGTCCGAGGCGGTGTTCCAGGTGGACGCGCTGAACAGAAGCGTGCCGTCCTCGTCAGCCTCGACGAGAGAGGACTTCACGAGGTACTCGGTCTCGCGAACCGGGTCGTACGCGGGGGGCTTTCCCATGTTCACGGCCCAGAACTCTGTCTGCGTGCTCTTGAGGAGGTCGGCGGTGGACGTGAAGGGCGCGGACGCCCTCGGGTGGGCGGGCGAGTAGATCCAGGAGACCCCTCCGTCCACGATCGTCTTCCCCAGGCCGAGCGCCAGGAGCACGACCCCGTCCTCGGGGCGCGCCGAGCCGAAGCGGTAGAAGCCGTACGAGCGCGCCACGCCGGAGATGTCCGGGTAATAGCGGTCGCCGTGCCGGCGCCCCACGACCTCCTGCAGGAGAACGGCCATCTTCTCCTCGCCGGGCCCGGCCTCCACCGTGGCCCGGTAGGCCCGCGCGCCCCGGAAGAACGTCGACGCGAAGACCAGCTTCACGGCTTCCGCGAGCTTCCGGAAGCGGGCGTCCGGCTCCGGCTGGTTGTTCGGGATCATCTTCGTCGCGTACACGCCCGCGAAGGGACGTTCGAGGGCGTCCTCCAGAAGACTCGAGGAGCGGACGGCGAGGGGGGCGTGGATTCCATTGGACAGGGCGCGGAGATCGCCCACGAGATCCGCGGGAAGGCCGCCCTTCTGGAAGGCGCGGGCGATGGCCTCGTCGCTCTCGCCCGAAAGGGCCACCTCCTCGAGCCGGTTCTCTTCGATGAACCGATCGAAGCGCTCGGCCGTGACCACGGACATCGTCGGGATCGAGACTTCGAGGTCGGGCGAAGCACCCGGGAAGGCCGAGGCCAGCGTGTCGCGAATGCGGATCAGCCCGGCGGCCTTTCCTCCCACCGGCCCATCGCCCATCCGCGTGGCGGGCTCCGTCCCGTCGAAAAGTCGGCGGTCGAAGCGCGGAAGGGCCGCCTCCTCCGTCGAAGTCACGAGCGGCTCATCGCCGGTTCAGACCCAGCCGCGGTCGTGACAGGCCTTCGCCACGCGGCTGACGGCGATGACGTAGGCCGCGTCCCGCATGTAGAGCTTCTGCTTCTTCGCGAGGTCGGCCACCGCGTGGAAGGCCGACGTCATCTTGACGTCCAGCTTTCCGAGGATCTCGTCCTGCTCCCAGAAGTAGTTCATGTTGCTCTGGACCTGCTCGAAGTAGCTGCAGGTCACGCCTCCCGCGTTCGCGAGAAAGTCGGGCAGAAGGAAGATACCGCGTTCCCGGATGACCTTGTCGGCCTCCGGCGTCGTCGGGCCGTTCGCGCCTTCGGCGATGACCTTCACCCGGTCCCGAATCTTCCGCGCCGTCTCGCCCGTCACCTGGTTCTCGAGGGCCGACGGGATCAGGATGTCGACGTTCTGCTCGATCCAGGCATCGCCCGGAAGCACCTCGTATCCCAACTTCGCCGCCTTCTCCTTGTCGATGCCCCCGAAGCGGTCCGTGATGCCGAGGAGCGCGTCGGGATCGACCCCTGCGTCGTTCCGGAAGCAGTATGCCGTTTGGTCGGCCTGGTCCCACGAGGAGACGGCGATGACCTTTCCGCCCAGCTTCAGGTAGAGCCGGATGGCGTACTGCGCCACGTTCCCGAATCCCTGCACGCTGGCCAGCGTCTTGTCCACCTTGAGGCCGAGCAGCCGGAGCGCCTCGCGCAGCGCGAAGACGAGGCCGTAACCCGTGGCCTCCGTTCGCCCGAGAGAGCCCCCCATCCCCACGGGTTTTCCGGTGATGAAACCCGGCTCTCTCACGCCGTGGATCACCTCGAACTCGTCGAGCATCCAGAGCATGTGCTGGGGCGTCGTCATCACGTCGGGCGCCGGCACGTCCACCTGAGAGCCGACGTTCCGCGAAATCTGCCTCACCCAGCCCCGGCAGATCTGCTCCTGCTCGCGCGCGCTCAGGTTGTGGGGGTCGCAGATGACGCCGCCCTTCGCCCCGCCCAGCGGGATGTCCACGACCGAGCACTTCCACGTCATCCACATCGCCAGGGCCCGCACCGTGTCGATCGTCTCCTGCGGGTGGAACCGGATCCCTCCCTTGGACGGGCCTCGGGCGTCGTTGTGCTGGACGCGGAAGCCGCGAAACACCTTCACGGTCCCGTCGTCCATGTGGACCGGGATGCCGAAGTGGAACTCGCGCAGCGGCCACCTCAGGAGCTCGCGCGTGGCGCCGTCAAGCCCCAGGATGTCGGCGGACTTGTCGAACTGCGACTGCGCCATCTCGAACGGATTGAACGCACTTTTCATCGGGAATCTCCCTCTCTAGCTGTCGTCGTGTGTCCGCCGGGAGGGCCGGAACGCGGCGCCCTCTTCGCACCGGATCATCGCCGTGATCTTACCCGCCAGTCCCCCCGCGCCAGGATGAGGCATTTGGATCAGGTCGAACTCCTCGCCTACACTCGCGGGGCTGGAGGATCGATGACCGCAGCCAACGGATTCCTGGAGACCGTCAACCAGAACTTCGACGCCGCCGCGAGCTATCTCGACTATCCTCCGGGGCTGCTCGAGCAGATCAAGGTCTGCAACAGCGTCTACAAGTTCCGCTTCCCGGTCCGAAAGGAGGGGGGCGGCTACGAGGTCATCGAGGCCTGGCGGGCCGAGCACAGCCACCACAAGCTGCCCGTCAAGGGAGGGATCCGCTACTCGCCCGACGTGAACGAGGACGAGGTGCTCGCTCTCGCGGCCCTCATGACCTTCAAGTGCGCGATCGTCGACGTGCCGTTCGGCGGAGCGAAGGGCGGCATCAGGATCGACCCGCGAAAAGTGTCCCTCGAGCAGCTCGAGCGCATCACGCGCCGCTACACGGCCGAGCTCACGAAGAAGAACTTCATCGGGCCCGGGATCGACGTGCCAGCTCCCGACTACGGGACGGGCCCCCGCGAGATGTCGTGGATCGCGGACACCTACGCCCAGTTCCACCCCGGCGAGATCGACGCCATCGGATGCGTCACGGGCAAGCCCCTGAGCCAGGGCGGAATCCGCGGACGAAAGGAAGCCACGGGCCGCGGCGTTTTCTTCGGCGTCAGGGAGGCGCTCTCGGACGCCGAGCTGTCCGGGACGCTGGGGCTCTCCGGCGGTCTCGCGGGAAAGCGCGCCGTCGTGCAAGGGCTCGGAAACGTCGGCTCGCACGCGGCGCGATTCCTCCAGGAAGGGGGCGCCGTGATCGTCGGCCTCTCGGAGTGGGAGGGTGCGATCGCGAACCCGAAGGGCCTCGACATCGCCGCGGTGATGAAGCACCGCGCTGCCACGTCGAGAATCACGGGCTTCCCCGGCGCCACCGACATCGCGAGCGAAGACGCCCTCTTCCTCGACTGCGACATCCTCGTCCCGGCCGCTCTCGAGAACGTGATCACGGGCCGGAATGCCGCGCACGTCCGGGCGAAGATCGTCGCCGAAGGCGCGAACGGTCCGATCGCCGCCGACGGCGACGAAATCCTCCGCCAGAAGGGCGTGTGCGTGATTCCGGACATGTACCTCAACGCGGGCGGCGTCACCGTGTCGTACTTCGAGTGGCTGAAGAACCTCTCGCACGTGCGCTTCGGCCGGATGGAGAAGCGCTTCGAGGAGATGAGGGCGGAGGAAATGGTGAAATCCATCGAAAGCGCGACGGGCAAGCCCCTCTCGGGCCGCCAGCGCAAGCTCGTCATTCACGGCGCCGAGGAGGAAGACCTCGTCAACTCGGGTCTGGAGGAGACGATGTCCGTCGCCTGGCGCCAGATCCGCGACGTGCAGCAAAAGTATCCGAAGTCGGACCTCCGCACCGCCGCCTTCATCTCCGCGATCGACAAGATCGCCGTGAGCTACATGGAGCTGGGAATCTTTCCCTGACCGCCCGCCCTCAATCGAGCGTGAACGTCCGACGCCAGTCGCCGCTCTCCTCGAAGGCCGGCTGTTCCTCGTGCGCAAGGACGTGGTTCTCGAGGACGAGGGCGTCCATCGCCGTTCGCATGAAGCACCGATAGGCATCCTCCGGCGTACAGACGATGGGCTCGCCCCGCACGTTGAACGACGTGTTCACGACGACGGGACAGCCCGTGCGCTCCCGGAAAGCGGAAAGGATCGCGTGATAGAGCGGATTCGTCTCCCGGCGCACCGTCTGGAGGCGCGCGGAGTAGTCCACGTGCGTGACCGCGGGAATCGTGGAGCGGGGCACGTTGAGCTTCTCGATCCCCCAGAGCGCGTTCTCCTCGGCGGTCATCGCGCGACGCTTCTTCGGCGCGACGTCGGCGCAGAAGAGCATGTAAGGCGAGTCTCCGGCGAAGGTGAACCAGTTCGCCGCCTCCTCGCGAAGGACCGAGGGAGCGAACGGCCGGAACGACTCGCGAAACTTGATCTTCAGGTTCATGACGGACTGCATCGCCGGCGAGCGCGGGTCGCCGAGGATGCTGCGCCCGCCGAGCGCCCGCGGCCCGAACTCCATGCGCCCCTGGAG
>JBGQDL010000130.1:0-12209 GCA_041495865.1 Thermoanaerobaculia bacterium
CCCGAGGGGGACCACGTCGATTACCGCGGCGCGCTCGTCCACATCCGGAGCTACCTCGACCGGTTCCTGTTCAAGGAGGAGCAGGCAGACATGAAGGTGGGGCGCCTCTCGGGCGGCGAGCAGAGCCGGCTGCTCCTCGCGCGGCTCATGCTGAAGAAGACGAACCTGCTCATCCTCGACGAGCCCACGAACGACCTCGACCTCGCGACGCTTCAGGTTCTCGAGGACTGCCTCGCGGACTTCCCGGGCGCGGTCGTCCTCGTGACGCACGACCGGTATTTCCTGGACCGCGTCACGAACCGCCTCCTCGCGTTCTCCCGGGACGAAAAGGGCCGGGGGACCCTCACCTCGCTCGCCGGCCTCGACCAGTGGGAGGCGTGGTACGCCGAGCGCAAAGGCGCCGCTCCCGCGCGCCGCTCCGCCGCGAAGGTCCCGGCGCGAAAGCGCCGGGTTGGCTTCAACGAACAGCGGGAGCTGGACGGCATGGAAGAGCGCATCCAGGCCGCCGAGGCGGCCCGCGACGCCCTTCGCGAGGAGAGCGAGCATCCCGCGCATGCCAGCGACGCGCCGAAGCTCGTCGCGCTCCTGGCGGCGCTCGACGAGAAGCAGGCGGCGGTCGACCGGCTCTACGCCCGCTGGTCCGACCTCCAGCGCCTCGCGTCGAACGACACGCCCGAGAGTCCGTCCGCAGGTCAGCCGCGCCGAAAAACCTGAACCTCTAGGCCCTCTTTTCCCTATAATCTCGGGTTTCGCGCCTCTCGAACGCCTGACGGCGGATCTCGTGGTCCGTCCTTCCATGACGTATCGCCGCCGACCGAGAACGAGGACATGAGCACGACAGGGGTCACGTCGTTCTTGAGCCCCCCCGCTGCGCGCATCCGCGAGCTGTCGGTGGAGACGTGGGGCCCCGGCCGGAGCGTCGACATCGTCGGCCACTGCGCGGAGCTGATGCGCGTGCTGGCGAACGTCGAGAAGATCGCGCCGTTCAACGAGCCCGTTCTCGTCACGGGCGAGACGGGCACGGGCAAGGAAGGGCTCGCCCAGGCCCTGTACCTCCTTGGAAACCGCCGGGGCTTTCCCCTGGTCTCGGTGAACTGCCCGCAGTACCTCGAGGGCAATCTGACGGTGAGCGAGCTGTTCGGGCACCGGAGAGGCAGCTTCACGGGCGCGTCGGCCGACCGGAAAGGCTGCTTCGAGACCGCGAACGGCGGAGTGATCTTCCTCGACGAGATCGGCGACCTGCACATGAGCGCGCAGCTCATGCTCTTGCGGGCCCTCGCGCAGGGCGAGTTCCAGCCGCTCGGCTCGGAGACGACGAAGAAGGTCAACGTCCGCGTCGTGGCCGCCACGAACCGGCCGCTCACGCAGCTCATGGTCGGGTCGGAGTTCCGGAACGACCTCTATTTCCGCCTGAGGTACTTTCTTCTGAAGGTGCCTCCGCTTCGCGAGAGGGGCGACGACTGGCGTCTCCTGCTCGACCACACGCTCCACCGGCTCCACGCGAACTACGGCGTCTGCAAGCGCTTCTCGCCCGAGTCCCTGCGGCTCCTCGAGCGGTACAACTGGCCGGGCAACGTGCGCGAGCTCGTCAGCCTCACGACGGCGGGCTACGCGCTCGCCGACGGCGCGGTCATCGAGCCGCACGATTTCGTCTCGCACGTCAACGAGGGTGGCCGCGCGCACCCCGACGAGCGGTTGGAAGAGCTTTACCGCAGGATCGTGGTGGACGGCGAGACCTTCTGGAGCGTCGTGTACGCGCCGTTCATGGAGCGCGACCTCAACCGCTCGCAGGTGAAAGCGGTCGTGAGCCGGGGCCTGCTCGCGGGGGAAGGCAGCTATCGCAACCTTCTCGACATCTTTCACGTCGCTTCGGACGACTACCAACGGTTCATGGATTTCCTGCGCCACCAGAAGCTCAAGAGCTGACCGTCCCGCCGTGACGCCGGCCGCCGTTCTCTTCGACCTGTACGGGACCCTCGTCGAAGCGGCCGAGCGCCCGCTGTCCCGCCGGCTGCCCGCCGCGCTCGGCGTGTCCCGCGCGGCCTGGATGGATCTGCTGAGGGACAGCCTCCTCACGACCTCGTACCCCGATGACGACGCCTTCGTCGGGACGCTCGTCGAGACGCTGGCGCCCGCGCGCCCCGATGCCGCCGCGGTCTGCCGCTCTCTCCTGCGAGCCGAGCTCGAGGCGGTGAGACTCGCGCCCGGAGCCGTGCCGCTGCTGAATTTCCTCAAACGCCGCGGCCACGCCCTCGGGCTCGTCTCGAATCTCGCGAGCCCCTTCAAGGAGCCGGTGGGGAGGCTGGGCCTCGCGGCTCTCTTCGACGCTTTCGCGTTCTCCTGCGACGAAGGGTGTACGAAGCCGGATCCGGAGATCTACCGGCGGGCGCTCGCACGACTCGGCGTCACGCCGTCCGAGGCGCTGTTCGTGGGCGACTCGAATCCGAACGACGTGAAGGCGCCGGCCGCGCTCGGATTGAGGACGGCCGGGATCGGCGCGGCCGGAGGCGACGTGACGCTGTCCTCGGCCGCCGGCCTCGGCCTCCTCGATCTCTCCGCGCCTTCCTTCGCGCCGCTTCTCGCGGTGGGGGACAGGGTCGAGGTCGCCGGCCGTCCATCCGTCGTCGAGGCGCTCACGCCGGTCGCGGACGCCGAGCAGGGCCGTTACAACCTCGTGTACCGGGTCGACGCCCGCGCTGGGGCCTGGCCGGTGCACCTCTACGCGAAACGCTTCCTGTTGCCCGAGACGGCGCCTCTCGAGGTATTCGCGTATCGGCTGCAGGCGCTCAGCGGCCTGCCGTGCTGCTCGGCCGCGCTCCATCCGGCGTCCGAGCCGCTCCTCCTCGTCTCGGAGGCGCCCGGGGTGAAGTTCGACGGGCGGCTCACCCAGGACGTGGCGCGCGCCATCGGCGCGCACTGCGTCTTCGCGCTCCTTTTCTCGAACGGGGACATCCGGCCGCGCAACGCGTTCGTCTCGGGCGGGACCGTGACGCTCGTGGACCTCGAGCACTGCTTCTTCAACCTGGCGATCGAGACGGAGGGCCTCGAACGCGCCGAGCGCCCCGAGACGTTCGACCGGATGCCGAAAGACGAGCTCGCGCGGCGCGTCAAGAAGGAGGTCCTGTCTCCCCGCGCGACGCGCCGGGCGCGCCGGGCGTTCTTCGGCGATACGCCGCGCGGCTCCCCTATGGACGCGGCCTATCGCGAGGGCTGGATCTCGTTCTATGCCGCGCAGCGCGCGCGGGCGGAAGAGCTCATCGGGGTTCTCCTCGCGCGCGTTCACGCCGAGCCGCCGCTCGTCATCGGAACCCATGGCTACCGCCGCGCGATGGCAGAGGTCGACGTCGAGGACATCCGCTCGCGGCTCGCCCTGGACCCCGAAGCGGCGCTCGAGGCGACGTGGTGAACCCGCGCGCCCCGATGCGACGCCTCGAAGGCCGCGTCGCGATCGTGACGGGCGCGGCGCGAGGGATCGGGCGCGCCACGGCCCTTCTCTTCCAGGCCGAGGGCGCGACCGTGATCGGCTGGGATCTCGAGTGGCCCGAGCCGCCCGTGCCGGGAGACGCGGAGGACCTGCGCGTCGAGGTGGACGTGCGGGATGCCGCGGCCCTTCGGGACGCGGCCGACCGGTCTCTAGGCGCCTCCGGGCACGTCGACATCCTCGTGAACAACGCCGGCGTGACGCGCGGCTTTCTCCCGGCCGAGTCGCTCCCGACCGCCGCGTGGGACTTGATGCTCGACACGAACCTCCGCGGGGCGCTCAACGCCGTCCAGGCCCTGGTGCCCCGCATGAAGGCGCGGGGATACGGCCGCATCCTGAACGTCTCCTCCGTTCTCGCTCGTCATGGCGTCCCCGGCCAGTCGGCATACGCCGCCTCCAAAGCGGCGATCGAGGGCATGACGCGCGTCTGGGCGCGCGAATTCGGCCCGTGGGGAATCACGGTAAACGCCGTCGCCCCGGGCTACGTGAGGACCGCGATGAACGAGGCAAACGGGCCCGAGGCCGAGCGCCGGGTGCGGGAACGAACGCCTCTCGGCCGTCTCGGCGAGAGCGAGGACGTGGCCCGCGCGTTCCTCTTCCTCGCCTCGTCCGAGGCTTCCTTCGTCACGGGCGCGATCCTGCCCGTGGATGGCGGCTTCAGCCCCTGAGCGCGACGCTCCACGATGGAGCCACGGCTCTACTGGATGGAGGCGGGCATCCTGCGGACGTTTGACCATGCGCACGTTTCGCCCGCCGCGGCGGCCTGGAATCAACGACTTATACCCGCGCCCTCCCCTGGTACGGTTCCTGCGCTACGGAGAGCAACGAAGAGGTTTCAGAAGAAACCGGTTCGCGGAAGGAGAAGCACATGCCCGAAAACCTGACTCGAGGCGAAATCCAGGATCTGCTCATGAAGTTCTCGAAGAGCAACCCGAAATACCGGGAGGCGCTCATCAAGAACCCGAAGCTGGTTCTCGAGGGCCAGATGGGGGGGAAGATCCCTGACGGCGTCACCGTGAAGGCCGTCGAGGAGACCCCGAACACGATCTACGTGGTCGTGCCATACGTGCCGAAGGCGGGAGCCGAGCTCTCGGACAACGAGCTCGAAGCGGTCGCGGGAGGCAAGGGCATCATGGACACCATCGGCAGCATCGGCGGCAGCATCGGCGGGCTGCTGGGCGGCGGTGGCGGCGGCGGCACTGGAGGCGGCGGCGGCAGCCATGGTGGAGGCGACACGTACACGTGCAACACGTCCCAGGGCGGGCAGAACACGCGCGTCGAGTTCAACGCCGGCGTCACTCTCAAGTAAGTCGGACGACCTCCGGAATCGTTCCGTGCCACCCCCGATCTCGGGGGTGGCACGACGGGGGAGCCCGCATGTCGGGTTCGATGCCCGCGTGACTCACCGGGACCGGGGAGGGACACACATGCCGGAAAACCTGACCCGCGGCGAAATCCAGGATCTGCTCATGAGGTTCTCGAAGAGCAACCCGACGTACCGGAATGCGCTCCTGAAGAACCCGAAGATGGTTCTCGAGGGCCAGATGGCGGGGAAGATTCCGGCCGGCATCACCGTGAAGGCCGTGGAAGAGACCCCGAACACGATCTACGTCGTCGTTCCGTACGTGCCCAGGCCGGGAGCCGAGCTCTCGGACCATGAGCTCGAGGCCGTGGCGGGAGGCAAGAGCCTCGGCGACCTCGCCAACCCCGGCCTGGTGGGCGGGGGCGGGCTACTGGGCGGGATGGCCCATGGCAGCGGCGGCGGGGAGAGCCATGGTGGCGGCGACACGTACACGTGCAACACCTCCCAGGGCGGACAGAACACGCGCGTCGAGTTCAACGCGGGTGTCACTCTCAAGTAAGCCCGAACGGCCGTTTTGGAGGGAGGGAGACACATGCCCGAAAACCTGACCCGGGGCGAAATCCAGGATCTGCTCATGAAGTTCTCGAAGAGCAACCCGAAGTACCGGGAGGCGCTCCTGAAGAACCCGAAGCTGGTTGTCGAGGGCCAGATGGCGGGGAAGATCCCTGACGGGATCACCGTGAAGGCCGTGGAGGAGACCCCGAACACGATCTACGTGATCGTCCCCTACGTGCCCAAGCCGGGAGCCGAGCTTTCTGACCGTGAGCTCGAGGCGGTGGCGGGAGGCAAGGGCCTCGGCAGCATCGGCGGCGCGATCGGCACCATGTTTGGCGGCCCCGTGGGTGGTGCCATCGGCGGGGCCGTAGGCGGGATGTTGGATGGCGGCGGCGGCAGCGGCGGTGGCGGCGGGGGCAGCCATGGCGGTGGCGACACGTACACCTGCAACAGCTCTCAGGGCGGACAAAACACGCGTGTCGAGTTCAACGCGGGCGTTACTCTCAAGTGAGCCCGAATGACCCTTTTGGAGTAAGACACATGCCAGAAAACCTGACCCGTGGCGAAATCCAGGATCTGCTCACGAAGTTCTCGAAGAGCAACCCGAAGTACCGGGAGGCGCTCTTGAAGAACCCGAAGCTGGTTGTCGAGGGCCAGATGGGGGGAAAGATCCCCGACGGCGTCACGGTGAAGGCCGTGGAAGAAACTCCCAGCACGATCTACGTGGTCGTCCCGTACGTGCCGAAGCAGGGAGCCGAGCTTTCGGACAACGAGCTCGAAGCGGTGGCCGGAGGCAAAGGCGTGTTGGACAGCATCGGCAACGTTCTGACCGGCGGCATCAGCGGCGCCGTGGGCGGGCTGCTGGGCGGTGGCGGCAGCAGCGGCGGCGGCGGCGGCGGCGGGGGCAGCCAAGGTGGCGGCGATACGTATACGTGCAACACTTCGCAGGGCGGACAGAACACACGCGTCGAGTTCAACGCCGGCGTCACTCTCAAGTAACGGGGCGCCCCGGATCACCTGAGCCTCGCCGCCGGCGGCCCGATGGGGCCGCTTTCTGCGATCATTCCGCGTGATCGGGTTCTCCGTGCGAAGGCTCCTCGACGCGCGCGCGCGGACGCTTGACGAGCGTCTGGCCGCGCGTTCGAGGGGACCATCCGCCCCGGTTCCGGCGGAGGACACCGGAGTTCTCGAATTCTGGGCGCGCGTGTTCGCGGGCGGCGACACGGACGCCCTCGCCCGGCGCCTCTCCTGGGACGGTCTGACGCCGGACGACGTCGTGGAGGCTGTCGCGCGAACCGAAGGCGACGCGGAGGCGCCCTGGGCCGATTTTCTCTCCGAAGCTCTCGCCCGTGCCGGAGAGGTTGGCGGCGACCGCCGCGCCGGAGAAACACTCCCGGAGCTCGCCGCGTTCCGTTCCGAACCGCCCTTCGCGGAAGTCTGGATTCCCTTCGTGCGTGCGGCTCGGGCGCGGGCGGGGAGCATGGACGACACGCTGTTTTCGCCCGCGGCTCGCCGGACGCTGGAAGGCGCGCTCCTCGCAGAGCTCGCGTCTCTCGGCGGAGCCGTGCTCTTCGAGCGCTTCGCGTCGGCTCGGGCGAGCTCGGGCGGGGGCGAGGAGGTCGCGGAGAGCGGGGAAGGATCGCGTGTTTTCTACGACGGGTTCGTCGACGAGCTTCTCGCCGGAAAGCTCGAGAACCTCCTCGCCGAGTTCCCGGTGCTCGCGCGGCTCTCGTCCTCGCTCTCGACGGACTGGGTCGCAGCGACGTCTGAGATCATGTCGCGCCTTCGTGCGGATCGCTCCGCCCTCGCGGATGTGCTGGGCGCGATCCCTCCGGTGGCCGCCGTCTCGACGGGCCTCTCGGACCGGCATCATGGCGGACGGCGCGTCTTCATCCTGACGTTCGCCTCGGGCGCGCGCGTCGCGTACAAGCCGCGGCCCGTCGGACTCGAAGCCGAGTGGAACGTTTTTCTCGCCTGGCTCCGCGCCGCTGGAGCGCCGGACGCCCCGCCCGCACTGTGTTTCATCGCGCGGGACGGATACGGGTGGGCGGAGTTCGCGGCGAGCGCGCCGCTGAGCGGCGAAGCCTCGGCCGAGGCCTATTTCCGGAGCGCGGGCGGGCTCCTCGCGGTGGCATGGCTCCTCGGGGCGCGCGACTTCCACATGGACAACGTCGTGGCCACGCCGGCCGGCCCCGCCGTCGTGGACGCCGAGGCGATTCTGCAGCCCGACCCGTGCCCGCTTCCCGCCGCCCGGGGACCGCGCGGCGCGTTCGACGCGGCAAACGCCCGACTCGCGGCCTCGTTTCCGCCGACGGGCCTCCTGACCCTCGAGCAGGAGGACGCCGAAGGGCGGCTGTTCGACGTGGGCGGGTTGAGCGGCACGGGAGGTCACTCCGCGCCCGCTGACACGCGCGTCTTCGAGCACGTGAACACGGACTCGATGCGGGTGGTCGCGAAGAGACCCCTCGCCGAGCCGATGCCGAACCTGCCCGTCCTCGGCGGCGCCCGCCTCGAGGCCGAGGATCGTCCGGCGTCCGTCATCAAGGGTTTCACGGCCACGTACTTGTTCCTCCTCTCGCGCCGGCCGGAGCTCTCGGCGCCGGGCGGGCCGCTGTCGGGGTTTCGTACCCATCGCCTTCGCGTCGTCTTCCGGCCGAGCGAGGTGTACGCGCGCCTGCTCGGCGTGCTCGCCACGCCGCGGTACCTGCGCGAGGGCTGGGTGCGCAGTGTCGCTCTCGACACGTTGAACCGGCCGTTCGCGTCACGCGCGGAGCCGCCGGCCCTGTGGCCCCTCGTCGCCGACGAGCGCGCGTCACTCGAGCGCATGGACATTCCGCGTTTCGACCTCGGTGCCGCGGACACGGACCCCGTGTCGCGCGCCGGGATTCGCGCCGCCGGGCACTTTGCGCGCTCGGGCCTCGAGGCGCTCGGAGACCGGCTGGCGCGGATGGACGAAACGGACCTCGCGGCGCAGGTGCGCCTCCTCACCGCCTACCTCACGGTGGGAGCAAGCTCGAAGACGCCGGCCGCCGACCCGGCCGCGGGCCCGCTCCCGGATTCCGGGCCGGCCGGCTCGCCCGACGAGCTCGTGGCGGAGGCGGTCCGCCTCGCCGACGCGATCCTGAAGGACGCGGTCGCGGGGGAGGACGGCGCGCTCACGTGGATCGATCCGGCGGCGGTGCGCGGGACGGATCGCCCGGATCGTGGGGCGTCCTATTACGTCTACGACGGAGGCGCCGGGGTGCTCCTCTTCTTCGCGGCCGCGGCGGCGACGACGGGACTCGAGCGTTTTCGCGAGGCTGCTCGCCGCTGCGCGATGCCGCTTCAGCGCGTCCTGGATGCTCCGCATCTTCCGGCGCTGCTCGCGAGCGAAGGCCTCGGAGCCTGCCACGGCACCGGTTCGCTCATCTACGCGCTGTCGGCAGCCGCTCAGATTCTCGGCGAGGGGTGGCCTCTCGCGCTCGCGCGCCGCGCCGCCCAGCTCGTGACGCCGGAGCGCATCGCGGGCGATGCCGTTTACGACCTGGAGGGAGGAACGGCTGGCGCGATCCTCGGCCTCCTCGCGCTTCACGAGGCGGCCGCGCATCCGGACGCTCTCGAGGCCGCCGTCCTCTGCGCCGGGCACCTCGTGGCGCGGCGGCATGACCTCGGAGGCGGAGCCTGGGGATGGCCCTCCCCGGACGGTCTCTTCCTCGCGGGCCTCGCGCACGGCACGAGCGGCATCGCGCTCGCGCTCGTGCGTCTCGCTGCCGCGACGGGACGCGACGAATTCCTCGGTGCGGCCCGCGCCGCCTACCGGCGGGAGGCGCTCCTTTTCGACGGCCCGACGGGAAACTGGCCCGCGCTCGCGAGGGACGGGGACGGCGTGCGGCGCCTCGACATGAAGACGTGGTGTCACGGGGCGCCCGGAATCGCTCTCTCGCGGCTCGCCGCACGGGGCCTCGGCGATCCGGATCTCGGGCGGGAGCTCGAGGTCGCGCTCGACACCACGCGCCGGACCGGCCTCCTGTCGCTGGACCACGTCTGCTGCGGAAACGCGGGGCTCGTCGACACGCTCTTCGCCGCCGGCGAGGCCCTCGCGCGGCCCGACCTTGCTTCCGCGGCGCAGGCCCGCCTCGGCGCCGTGCTCCGACGCGCGCGGCTCCTCGGCGGGTTCCGGCTGCGCGGCGGCGAGGAGGAGAACGCGGGCGTCCTGCCGGGCTTCTTCCGCGGGCACGCGGGGATCGGCTACACGCTCCTGCGGCTCGCGCGGCCCGGCCTTCTCCCGAACGTGCTCGCCTTCGAGGCGCGGCGGCGCTCGGGCCATACGATGGGGACCGCATGAGCATCTTCGCGCGCGCGCCCCTGGACGTTCGTTTCGAAGGGCTGGCCTCCCCGGTCGACCCCCGCTTCGCCGACATGACGTTTCCGGCGTATCGACACTTTCTCGCCCTTCAACCGGCGAAGCGGCACCCCCAGATGCCGAGCCTGCCCGCCGTGATGCCGGTCGCGCTGGGCGCGCGGGTCGGCGAAGAGCCGGTGGGACTCGCGCTCGCAGAGGTTCCCGAGGGCCAGACCGCGAACGCCGAGGTGCTGTCTCTGTTCGTCGCACCCGCCTGTCGCGGCCGGGGCCTCGGAACCGCCCTTCTCGACGCGATGGAGACCTACCTCTCCCGGCTGGGGGTGGAAAAGGCGCAGGGCGTCTACATGACGGGGCGGTCCAGCCAGGAAGCGCTCGAGCGCGTGCTTCAGAAAGCGGGCTGGACGAAGCCCGAGTTCCGCCAGCTCACCATGCGCTTCACTCTCGAAGAGGCACGACGGATGGGCTGGTACGGACGATACCCGCTCGGGGAGGGTTACACGGTGTTCCCGTGGAAGGACCTGACGGAAGCCGAGCGCGAAATGCTCCGGGAGAGCCAGCGGGCCTCGGGATGGATCAAGCCCGACCTCGAACCCTGGAAGCACGACGCGGAGGGATTCGAGCCGGTTTCGAGCCTCGGCATCCGGCTGCACGGCGAGATCGTGGGATGGGTCATCAACCACGCGGTGGACGCGCGCACCGTGCGCTTCACGTGCAGCTTCATCCGGCGGGACCTCGGGCGCCGCGGCAAGATCGTCGCCGCGTACTCCGAGGCCATCCGGCGGCTGTCGGAAGGCACGGGCTTCGCCGAGTGCACGCTCACCGTTCCCGTCCAGCACCGCGGGATGTCCGCTTTCGTCCTGCGCCGGTGCGCCCCGTTCGCGAGCTTCGTCGGCGAGACGCGCGGCACGACGAAACGTCTCCGGGCGCGGACGGATTGACCTCCTTGGGCAAGCGATGCTAGCGTCGTCCGCAATTCGAACCCCCATTCCGGAACGTCCGTCAGGGACCGGCTCGCGCCGGTCCCTACTCTTCCTCTTCGGGAGTCGCATGAGACTTCTTCGCAGCCCGTTTCGCCAGACCGCCCTTCTTTTCTTCGCCGCCTTCGCCTTGCCCGCACCGGTCCGGGCTGCGGATGCTCCGGTGCCGGCGGAGTGGACGCCGCCGGCCCTGACCTTCCCCGGGAACCGGATCACTCTCGTGGACGCCGTCCGGCTCACGCTGGAGAACGACCCGAATCTCCGGCTCCAGGAGCAATCGACACGCTCGCAGCGCGGGACCTTCATGGCGGAGACCGGTCAGTTCGATTCCACGATCAGCGGGCAAGCGAGCTGGCTGTTCACGCAGCAGGCTCTCCGCCTCTCGCAGATCGGCTCGGAAACGAAGAAGCGCACGGACGTCGAGAAGGACATCGCCACGGCCCACGGCGACACGGACCTGGCGAATTTCCGTTTCGACGAAGCGAAGCGGATCGCGGCCAACCCCGATACGTTCATCTCCACGAGCGAGGACGTGCAGATCCTGCAATTCGAGCTTCAGGTGCAGAGGTTCAACCAGCTCATCGCGGCGGAGACCGACCCGATCAGGAAGGCGGTTCTCCTCTTGCAGCGCGACCAGTTCCTTCAGTCGTCCGTCGCGGGATTCGCCTCGGACGCCTCCGGCAAGGCGGCGAACGAGCAGAGCCTTCGTGACATCCGCGCCCGGCTCGGCGACGTTCCGAAGATCATCCAGGAGAACAAGGTCGACCTGAACCTGAGCATGGCGTTTCCCTACCGGGACGGCGTCACGGCCGGTCTCTTCGCGACCGGCGGCTGGGACTCGACCCGCTACAAGGGCAAAGAGAGAGGGGCGGATCTGGGCGGTCTCGGCATCGAGGACACCTACACGGCGGAGATCGGATTCTCCCTGAACATCTCGCTCCTTCGGGGGCGCGGCGTGGACTCCACGGGAGCGCTGGAGAAGGCCGCCGGCATCGACTACGAAGCGAGCGAATTCGTGTTGAAGCACACCGCGTCGTCCAGCGTCGTGAATACGATCGTCGCGTACTGGAATCTCGTGGCGGCGCAGGAATTTCTCGAGATCGCCAGGAAGGCGGCGCACCTCGGAGACCAGCGCCTCGAGTTCACGGATGCGCTCATCGCGGGCGACGAGCTTCCGCGCGCCGAGCGGGCGCGCTCCCTCGCGAGTCAGGCCACCGATGCCGCGCAGGTCGCGAGCTCGGAGCGCGCCGTCAACGAGGCCCGCGTCGAGCTCGCGAGGACGATCGGCCTCGCGGTCATCGAGGCCGGGAACGCTCCGTTCGCCGCCGATCCCTTTCCACCCTTGCCCGACGCCGGCGCCCTTTCCGCCCTCTCGCCGGCGCCCTTCATCGACCTCGCGCTGCAGAAACGATGGGACCGTCAGGCGGCGGCGAAGCTCAGGGAATCGGGCGGGGTCCTCGCCGTGGGGGCGCTCACGCTCCTCCGGCCGCGCCTCGACTACTCGGGGCGCGTCTCGGCGAACACGATCGCCGAGACGAGCCTCAGCAAGAC
>JBGQDL010000131.1:0-12053 GCA_041495865.1 Thermoanaerobaculia bacterium
CATCCTCGGCACGGAGTCGCCGCGAGCGGCATCGGGATTCAAGCTCCTCACGCTCGACCGTCGTCAGAGAAAGCACATCTCGAATCATGCCCCTCTAACGCAAACACTGCACTATTTGTTTCACCGTTACGGAACACTAGTCGTACTTCTCTGGCCGGTTCGGTGCAGGTCACCGCATCCGAACTCGTCGTCGGCCTTACCGACGGCCGCACTATTTCTGCGCCATTGGTCTGGTTTCCACGCCTCCTCGCCGCCTCCCCACAACAGCGCTCTCACTGGGAGCTCCTGGGTAACGGCGAGGGCATTCATTGGCCCGAAATCGACGAAGACCTTAGCGTCGAGGGCCTCCTTCGTGGCGTTCGCGCTCCCCAGCCACCCGAGAACGCCAGCTAGCAGCTCGTTGCAGCGCACTCGCTTGCGCTCGCCGCTGAACTCGGTATCGTTAGGCGCCGGAGGTGGAAGCAGCGTTAGAATCTCCTCATGGCGCTCGAACTGACGGCCGTCTTTCAGCAGGTACCTGAAGGCTTCATCGCCTTTGTCGAGGAGCTTCCGGGCGCGAACTCGCAGGGCGCCACGCTCGAGGAGGCGCGCTCGAACCTTCACGAGGCGGTAACGCTCGTTCTCGAGGCCAATCGCGCCCTCAGCGAGCAGGCGCTCGCCAACGCATCGGTCATCCGGGAACACTTCAAGCTCACCGCGTGAAGCGCGCGGAACTCGTCCGTCAATCTCGAGCGTCACGGCTGTGAGCTGCTTCGGGAGGGCGGCTCTCACACCGTGTACGTGCACCGAGCCCAGCGCTAGGTTTCCACTAGACCGCCGTGTACGGCCTTCTCGTTCTTGGCCCTCAGTACTTCATGGAGGCCAAGGTTGGCCGCGACTTCCCGCCGCCAATCACTCACGCGGAGCATTTCTACGGCTTCATCGGTGTGGCGTTCGCGTGGCAGGTCCTCTTTATCGTCATTGCCCGAGATCCGGTCCGGTACCGGCCGGTCATGCTGGTAGCTACATCCCAAAAAGGGCGCCACGGTGCCTAGCCGGCGCGCAGCGGACTCGCTTGCGCTCGCCGATGAACTCGATATCCTTGGATCGCGATTAGGAGAGTCGTGTCGAAACCACCGGCATGCCGAATCACGTCGATTCTCACCGTCACACTGGCCGCGGTTCTGGCCGGCGCCTGCGTCACGACCGACGTCATCCGGGAGAGGGCGGCGAGCGGGTCACCGGAGAGCGGGCGCGTGGCGGTGACCGTCTACCGGTCGCCATCCTCCATCGGGCGCGGGCCGATTGACCGGCGTGTCGACACGCGACTTCTGCGCTCTGACGACACGGGCCCGACCATCGTGCACGAGGGTGCGGAAAGCGACTGGTCTGTCCGGACCGTACCGCCGGGTCGCTACACGCTTCAAGTGCTGGGCTGGGCGAGGTCTGGTGGTGGATATCGACTCCTGTCGTCGCCCGCACATGAGTCGTTCGTGATTCATTCAGGAGAGACCGTCCAGGTCCACGTCTTTCTCTCGGACAAGCGGGGCGTGCTGTGGGCGGTGCTCGGCACCGGGGTCGCAGCGGGGGCTGTGGGCGTCGCCGTCACGCACACCAAGTAAGTGGACCGAGGGCGCAGGACTGTTTCCGCTCATTGACATGGCCCTTCGAAGGCCACCTAGCGGCTGAGCGAGAGCGTCCCGGAAATGACGCTGCAGCAAGCCCCCGCACCAGTCTGCGTTCCAGCAAAGGCCGCGTCGATTCGCCCCGTACCAACCGTGGCTGTTCCCTTCGCGGTCCCGGTGCACGGTGCCTGAAACTCGACCGAAATGTCCGCTGTTCCCTTTACAATTGTGCCTGTGACACGGCCCAGGCCCTGAATCATTGTCGTGAACGAACAGCCGGTCAGGCTGACGGTCGCTGGCAACGCCGTCGCGGACTGGCCGCAAGACGTATTGAAACTGGCTCGATAGGCGCCACTCGCGTCTCCGCAGTCCGGAGTCGGCTCCACCAGCGTTGGGCTCAAGCCCGGCCCACAAGCAGTCGCAAGAGCCGCGGCCAGCAGAGCCAGCCATCGGCTGCCAGGTCTTCTCGTCCTCTTCTCTTTCTTCAAGGTCGCCCCGAGAAATGGATACGGGAGCGGTCGCCGCGGCGTCTACTCCGAGCCTTCCCTCCAGGGCCTCCGTGGTCTAACCTCCCGTAAGCTCCAGGAACGGGTGCAATGGCAGCAGGCCGGTCGTACCAGCACATCTACGGCGTCGTGGCGCGGATTCCGCACGGCCGCGTCGCCACCTATGGGCAGATCGCACGGTTGTCAGGCATGCCCGGCCACGCGCGGCTCGTCGGCTACGCCCTCAGTGCGTTGCGCGAGGAGAGTCGTGTCCCGTGGCATCGCGTCGTGAACGCGAGCGGCTGCATCAGCGTTCGGTCCAACGGAGCAGGCCACGACACCCTGCAGAGACACATGCTCAGGCGCGAGGGTGTCAGATTCGACCGGAAAGGCTCCATCCGTTTTCTGGCCTACCAGTGGCGGCCGAAGACACCCCTTCCGAGTGATTGACGGCTATCGGGAAGGCCCTCCTCCACCCATGGATCGAAAGACCATCCTCGTCACCGCCGCGGTCGTCCTCATCGTCCTGTTGGGCTTGTCAGGTCTTCGCCCTTACGACCGGCTCACGTGGGTGCTCGAGGTGTTCCCGATCATCGTCGTGCTCCCGGTTCTCGTCCTCACGTATCGCCGCTTTCCTCTCACGACCTTGCTCTATGTGCTCATCTTCGTTCATGCCATCGTTCTCATGGTCGGCGGTCACTACACCTACGCGCGGGTTCCGCTCGGATTCGCCATCGCCAGGTTCTTCGGCGTGAACCGGAATCCCTACGACAAGATCGGCCACTTCGCTCAGGGGTTCGTACCCGCGATCGCGGCCCGGGAGATTCTCGTTCGCGGGCACTCCATCAGAACCCGCGGGATGCTCGCGTTCGTCGTCATCTGCATTGTCCTCGCCATCAGCGCCTCGTACGAACTCTTCGAGTGGGCGTCGGCGGTGGCGCTTGGCCAGGGCGCAGAGGATTTTCTCGGCACTCAGGGCGATCCATGGGACACGCAGTCCGACATGTTCTTCGCCCTGGTCGGCGGTGGCGCCGCCCTGATCGGCCTAGGGAGCTACCACGACCGGCAGATCAGCGCTCTTCAAGGTGTGCGCGCCGGGACATGACGCCTCACCGCGGCGGGCGCGATCTCGTCAGGGGGCGCGCGTGAAGCGGACGGGCACCCTCTTCGAGCTGATCCAGGACTTGGACGACCTTCCGGGCGGCGACCGCTCTGATCCGTTGATCATCTACGCGCAACGCGGGGTAGATGGGGAACGAGACAGTCGCGCGCTGGTCTGTCCGCGCAGTGAGGGCGGCAGTCCCACGTGTTCGGTCGACCCTTCCCTGTCCGAGGTCCTTGGCGTGGAGCAGGCAAGAGAGGCGATGGGAGTCTGGTCGGCATGGCGCGGCGGAGTCACACCCACACCCGCTGAACGCTTCGCCAGCGTCATGTTTTTTGCGAAATACTCCGCCTTCATACCTTTCGAAACGGACCGAGAGGGCATGTAGCGCGAGCGAGCTGATATCGTCAGGCGTTCCGACGTCCCGTCCGTCAGTAAGGAGAGAGCGATGCCTTCCAAGTCTCCCCGGGTCGAAGAATTCCAGATCACGGGCCAGCAGCTTCTCGGGTCGATCAAGGACCTCATTCACGAGGGAAACATCCGGCGCCTCTCGATCCGCAACTCCAGGGGCATCACGCTCCTGGAGATCCCCCTTGTCGTCGGGCTCGCCGGCGCCGTTCTCGTGCCGGTGTGGGCAGCCGTGGGCGCCCTCGCGGCGCTCGTCGCGAGGTGCACTCTCGTGGTCGAGCGGGTTGCCGGCGACGCGACGCCTCCCGCCTCCACCTCGCGTTCACCGAAGCGCCGCACACCCCGCGGGAAGAACGGCAACAGCGCCGCCTGACCACGACCCGTCACGAAAGGCCGCGACATGCCTCCGAAAGCCAAGCCCTCCCTTCGCTTCTTCCACTCGACCGCGCTCAGGGCAAGAACCGACGAGTTGCTTGCCGCCATCGAGCACGACGCGAACCCAACGCAACACGTCGATGCGCTGGCCGCTCTCGTCGTCGCTTTGACCGAGGCCGGTCTGGACTACTATTTCCTCAAGCCGCTCAACATGGCAAAGGTGAGTTTCGTGGCGCGACAGACCGCAAACTTCGGCATGGCGGGCGCCCTCAGAGTCATGTCACCGGTGATTCGTTCGATTCTGGGAAGCACGGACGGTGCCCAGTTACGGATCATCTCCCGCCACATTCGGCAGCTCATGGTTTGAGGGATACGGGAGGCTGCGTGCGCGGCTGGCGTGAGCAGCGGCCCGGCAAGGGGCGCAGAATGGCGGCGGCATGACGGACGCGAATCTCGGCGGGTTCTTCGTCGCCGCCTACGAGACCGAGCGGCTCAAGACGCTCAGCGTGTGGTCGTGCTTCGGCGACGCGGATCTCGGCTTCCGGCCCGCGCCAAGGGCCCGCACGCCGCTCGAGCACATGGTCCACCAGTGCGTGTCGGAAGACTCCTGGATGAAGAACATGCTCGGCATCGAGATCGCGCTCCCCGCGCTGCCCGCGCGCGAGGACCGGCTCGGCTTCCTGCACCACTACGCCGAGGCGTCCGGCAAACGGCGCGAGGTCCTCGCGACGAAGGCCGCGGATTGGTGGGACGGGGTGACGCGATTTTTCGACGTCGATGAGACGCGCTCGTGGGTGTTCCTCCGGCGCCTGACGCACTCGTCGCACCACCGCGGCCAGCTCACGATCTATCTGCGCCTCCTCGGCCGCCCGCTCTACTCGACGTATGGGCCGACCGCCGACACGGGCGGGCTTTTTCTCCACAAGGCCCCGACGATCTACCGCTACCGCTCGCTCGAGCACCTGCTCGCCGCCGAGGACGCCGGCGGAGAGTGGCCGGAGCTGCCGGGCCCGGGCGAGAAGCCGCCCACAGAGAGGCCGTGACTCTTCGCGCCGCCGTCCTGTCTCTGGCGATCGCCGCGCGCGCCGTGGGATCGCCGGCCGACCCGCCCGTGACGCAGTTCTTTCCCTCACCCGATCCCGCGCTCGCCGCCCTTCCTTTCTCGGAGGCCGTGCGGGTCGGCGACCTGCTCTTCGTCTCCGGTCAGATCGGGACCGCGCCCGGCACGCTCGACCTCGTTCCGGGCGGGATCGAGGCGGAGGCCCAGCAGGCCCTCGAGAGCATGCGGGCGATCCTCGAACGCCATGGCTCCTCGCTCGACCGCGTCGTGAAGTGCACGGTGTTCCTCGCCGACATGCGCGAGTGGCCGACCTTCAACGAGGTCTACCGCGGCTTCTTCAAGGGCAACCTCCCGGCGCGAAGCGCCCTCGGCGCGAGCGGCCTCGCCCGGGGCGCGCGCGTGGAGATCGAGTGCGTGGCGTCCGCCGGCCCCCGGCCCGGGCCCGCTCCCCCGGTCGCCGAGCGGCTGCCGAGCGTGGCGCTGCCGCCGGAGCTTGCGCGGGTCCTCACCGACTACGAGGCCGCGTGGAGCAGCCGCGATGCCGCAGCGCTCTCGCGCCTCTTTGCCGAGGACGGGTTCGTGCTCGCGGGCGGGCGGCCGCCCGTTCGGGGCCGCGCCGAGATCGCGAAGCATTACGCGGGCAAGGGGGGCCCGCTCGCGCTTCGAGCTCTCGCGTACGGCGCGCAGGGAACGGTCGCCTACGTCATCGGCGGTTATGCGGGACAGGCGGGAGGTGCGGACGACGGCAAGTTCACGCTGACGCTGCGCAAGGACCCCGACGGACGGTGGCTGATCGTGTCCGACATGGACAATGGAAACGCGCCGTGGCGCTGAGTTGAGCGGATCGGGAGCTCCATCCGTCTCGTAAAAACTTACGCTTGACTTACGACTCATGCGGACCTACGTTTGCCGCGTGTCCGCACTCTCTCTCCCCGCCCTGCCGGTCCCGCCGAACCTGCCGCAGGACATCGCCGCCCGGCTGACCACCGCCGCCGGGCTTTCGCGCGGGCGGTTCGCGCCGGAGTTCCTGCCCACGCGCATCGAGGGGCTGGACCGCCTCCTCGGAGGCGGGCTGCCGCGCGGGGCGCTCGTGGAGATGTCGGGGCGCGCCTCCTCGGGGCGCTTCTCCGTGGCGCTCTCCGCGCTCGCCGCCACCACGCAGGCGGGCGAGGCCGCCGCGCTCGTGGATCCCGGTGACCACTTCGACCCTCAGGGCGCAGCCGCCGCGGGCGCCGAGCTTTCGCGGGTGCTGTGGCTGCGCCCGCGCGGACTGAAACCCGCGCTCGCCGCGGCCGAGACCGTCCTGGCGACGGGCTTCGCGCTCGTCGTCCTCGACCTCGGGCTCGCGCGCATCCTCAGGCGGCGTTTCGACGACGCCGTGTGGCTGCGCCTCGCGCGGCGCGCGCGCTTTCACGATGTCGCGCTCCTCGTCCTCGCGCCTTACCGCGTCACGGGCACCGCGGCGCGCGTCGTCCTCGCGGCCGACGCGGCGCGGACAGGGTGGGATCGCTCGCGGGAGAGCCTGTCGCTCCTCGACGGCCTGTCCTCGCGCCTCGTGCTGGAGAAGACGCGGGACCCGAATATGAAAGAAAGAACGAGCCTGCTGAATCTTTCCCTGCTGGATGCGGTTCGGGCGGGCACGAAAGAAAGAAAGATTTGCTTAGAAAGGGAAAGAGAAGAGAACGCCGTTGCGCTTTCGAGCCGTTTGTCCGCATTCGGGCACTGAGGGTTTTGGAGCCGGGGATATTCACCTTCTAAGAAAAACTGCATGACATCGACCGAGGCAAAGCAGGCATGGAACGAACGGCGGGCGCGTGCGGGGAGCAGCAGAAAGATTCGTCTTTCGTGGCCCCCCGTCTCGCGTGTCTCGTGGTGCCGCTGTTTCCGCTCGCCGCGCGGCTGCGTAGCGAGCCCGCCCTGAGGGACGAGGCCGTCGTCCTGTGCGAGGGGAACGGGACGGCCGCGCACGTGGTCGCGGCCACGCGCAAGGCGCGCAAGGCCGGAATCCGCCCGGGCTTCACGCTGCCCCAGGCGCGGGCGCTCCTGCCCGACCTCCTCACCCGTGCACGGGACACCGAGAGCGAGCGCGCCGCCATGGAGGCGCTCCTCGACGTGGCCGGCACGGTGTCGCCGCGCGTGGAGGACGCGGGCGACGGCGTCGTGTATCTCGACGCGGACGGCCTCGAGCGCCTTTTCCCGGACGAGCGCGACCTCGGCCGCGCGCTGATCGCCGCCGCGAAGCGCGAGTCTCTGCCCGCGCGCTGCGGCCTGGCGTCCAGCAAGCTCGCCGCGCGCGTGGCCGCGACGTTGCCGGACTCCCCCGTGGCCGTGCCCGCGGGCGGCGAGGCCGCGTTCCTCGCGCCGCTGCCGCTCGCGAAGCTGGACCCCGAGGCCGAGATCGTCGAGACGCTCGCGCGCTGGGGCCTCGCGTCGGTGGGCGACCTCGCGAAGCTGCCCGCGGCCGACGTCGCGAGCCGGCTCGGCGCGCGCGGCCACGCGCTGCACGAGATCGCGCGCGGGCGCGACCCGCGCCCCCTCGTGCCGCGCCGGCCGCCGCCGGGCTTCACGGAGGGCATGGAGCTGGAGTGGCCGCTCGTGACGCTCGAGCCGTTCCTCGCGCTGGCCGAGAGCGCGCTCGAAAGGCTCGCGCGGCGCCTCGAGGCGGAGGCCGTGGGCTGCGCGCGGCTGGACATCTCCCTGACGCTCGAGCCCGAGGGCTGCGACACGCGCAGCCTGGACCTGCCCGCGCCCACGCGCGACGTGAAGACGCTGCTCACCCTCGTGCGTCTCGGCCTCGAGGGCCGGCCGCCGGGCGCCGCCGTGACGGGCTTCTCCCTCACGGCGCAGCCCGACGCGCCGCGCAAGGGCCAGCTCACGCTGTTCGGGCCGGCCGAGATCTCGCCCGACCGGCTCGCGGCCGCGCTCGCGAAGCTGTTCGCGCTGCTGGGGCCCGGGCGCGTCGGCGCGCCGCGCGCGGTGGACGGCCACCTCCCCGAGCGGTTCGCCCTCGTGCCGTTCGCGCCGCCGCCTCCTCCCGCGGTACGAAAGACCCCGAAAACCGGCCGCGGGCTTCTCTCGGTGCGGGTGCTGCGCCCGCCGGTGCCGCTCGAGGTGCTTCTCGAAGACGAGCGCCCCTCGTCTCTGCGCACGCTGGCTTCGGCTCCTCCCGCTCCCGCAGACGGCGGCGGACGGCCGGCGCTCGACGTGGCCGGCGCCGTGCGCGTGGCCTCGGGGCCGTGGCGCCTCGAGGAAGGCTGGTGGCAGGAGACGCCCGCCTTCCGCGCGTACTGGGACGTCGAGCTTTCGGCCGGCGGCCTCTACCGCATCTTCCGCGACGAGCCCGGCGGCGAGTGGTTCGCCGACGGCGTGTACGACTAAGTCAACCAGAAGAAGGAGTCCCCATGTCTTCGATCCAGATTTCCGACGTCACCGTCCAGCTTCTCGCCGCTCTCAAGGAGGGTTTCGACGGCCCCGCGGCCTTCGGCTACTTCTCCGATTCGGGGCCCGGGACGGGCCTCGTCGCGACGGTCGGCGCGCTCAGCGCCGCCGAGGCGTCGCGCGAATCCGGCGGCACCTCGATCGCGGCCAACGTCCAGCACATCGTCTTCTCGTGCGACGCCTCCGCGGACTGGATCAGCGGCGTCCGGAAGTCCTACGACTGGAGCGAGAGCTGGAGCGTCAAGACCGTCGACCACGCGACGTGGAAGGCCCTCAGGATGAAGCTGCCCGAGCGCCACGCGAAGCTGCGCCAGGCGATCGAGGCGCACGCGTCGGACAGCGTCGAATCGATGGGCGGGGCGGTCGGCGCGGTCGCCCACCTCGCCTACCACCTTGCGGCGATCCGGCAGAAAGTGCGACTCAAGGGATGAAGGGATGACGACCTCCCGCAGCCGGCCCGTTGGGCGGTATCGTCGGCGCGCAAGGAGCGCTCATGTCAACACCGGCCCTTCCGCAAACTCCGGTTCCTCAGTCCGAGCTCGTCGCGCTGCAGCCTGGCGCCGTCGTGAGCCGCACGCTCGTCAAGGCGCCCGGCGGCACCGTCACCGCCTTCGCGTTCGACACGGGCGAGGCCCTCTCCGAGCACTCCGCGCCCTTCGACGCGCTCGTCCTCGGGGTCGAGGGCGAGGCCGAGGTCTCGATCTCGAAGGTCCGGCACCGCGTCAAGACCGGCGACCTGCTTCGCCTCCCCGCGAACGAGCCGCACGCCGTGAAAGCGATCACGCCGTTCAAGATGGTCCTCGTCATGATCAAGGCATGAGGTCCGAATGAAGACGGCCAAAGCGGCCTACGAACGGTGGAAGAAGGAAGGACTCGTCTGAAAGCAAAGGCGTACGACCGCGCGTACTTCCGGAAGTGGTATCACGACCCGAAGAAGCGCCTCGTCCGGCGCGCGGAGGTCGCGCGGAAAGTGGCGATGGCCTTGGGCGTCGCGGAGCACCTCCTCGGACGGCCGATCGCCTCGGTGCTCGACGTGGGCTGTGGCGAGGGCGCGTGGTTCCCGCTGCTCCGCGCGCTGCGCCCAAAGCTGCGCTACCTCGGTCTCGACACGAGCGACTATGCCGTGCGCCGCTTCGGTCGCTCGCGCAACGTGCGGCGTGGATCGTGGGGCGAGGTCGCCGAGTTGCGCTTCGACGAGCCGTTCGACCTCGTCGTGTGCTCGGACGCGCTCCACTATGTGTCGACGCGCGAGGTCCTGCGCGGACTGGAGAGTCTGCCGGAGATGGTCGGCGGCGTGGGGTACTTCGACTTTCTCTCCTCCGACGACGACCTCGAGACCGGCATCGAGGGCGACCTCGTGGACTTCCACATGCGCCGCGCATCGTGGTATCGGCGAAAGTTCCGCGCGGCGGGCCTCGTGGAGTGCGGCCTCGGCTTCTGGGTCGCGCCGGATCTCGCCCCGCAGCTCACCGCGCTCGAGCGCGCGCCCAAGCCGAAACCGTCTCGTTGACTTACGTCTTACTTGCGACTAGGCTCGCCGCCCCATGGCGGAAGGGCCTCCGACCCGAGACTTCATCGGCCCTTACAACGGATGCGGGCTGCATCCCAACGGGCCCGGGGCGCGCAAGGAGAAAGCGCGCGTGCGCGCGTTCGCGCGGCCGCCCGCCGCCGCGAAGAGGGCGCGGCCGTACGCCGAGCTGCGCGTCGCGTCGGCGTTCTCGTTCCTGAACGGGTCGTCGCTGCCGGAAGACCTCGTCGATCGTGCGGCGGCGCTCGACCTCCCCGCCATCGCGCTCGTGGACACGAACGGCGTCTCCGGCGCCCCGCGCTTCTGGAAGGCGGCGAAAGCGGCGGGCGTCAAAGCGCTCGTCGGGGCGGAGGTCGTCCTCGCTCCGCACCCCGCACTCGTCGGGCGGCGTGGCCCATTAGGCCTCGTCCCCCCTCCCCTCCCAGCAGGAGTTTCTTATCCCCGCCTGACGCTGCTCGCCGAGAACCAGAAGGGATACCGGAACCTCTGCTCGCTTCTCACGGCCGCCGCCGCGGGGAAGCCGAAGGGGCAGGCCGCGGCGACGTGGGAGGAAGTCGCCGCGCACACGGAAGGGCTGCACGTTCTGACCGGCGGCGAGGAAAGCGTCGTGACGCGCGCGCTGACGTCGCGCGACGCGGGCGGCCTCGACGCGGCGCGGCGCGAGGTGGACCGCCTCGCGGCGCTCTTCCCCGGCCGCCTCCACGTGGAGCTCCAGCGGCACTTCCTGCGCGAGGAGGAGCACGTGAACCGCGCGCTCCTCGATCTCGCGCGCGCCGCGCGGCTGCCCGTCCTCGCGACGAACGGCGCGCGCTACGCGGAGCGGAAGGACAAGGACCTCTTCGACGCGCTCACGTGCATCCGCCACCACACGCACCTCGACGCCGCCGGCACGAAGCTGCAGGCCGGGCGCGAGCGCCACCTGAAATCGGCGCGCGACATGGACGCCCTCTTCGCGGACCTGCCCGGCGTCCTCGAGGCGAGCGCCGCGCTCGCGGAGCGCCTGTCGTTCACGCTCGCGGACCTCGGCTACCGCTTCCCCGCGTATCCGCTGCCGCCGGGCGAGACGCCGTCGTCGTTCCTCAGGCACGTCGCGTGGGAGGGCGCCCGGGCGCGCTTCCGGCCGCTCACGGCGAAGGCGCAGGCGCAGATCCAGCGGGAGCTCGACCTCATCGCGAAGCTGGACCTCGCGGGCTACTTCCTCATCGTCTGGGACATCGTCAACTTCTGCAAACGGGAGCACATCCTCGTGCAGGGGCGCGGCTCGGCCGCGAACAGCGCCGTGTGCTACGCGCTCTCGATCACGGCGGTCGACCCCGTGAAGATGGAGCTCCTCTTCGAGCGCTTCCTCTCGGAGGAGCGCGGGGAATGGCCCGACATCGACCTCGACCTGCCCTCGGGCGACCCGCGCGAGAAGGTCATCCAGCACGTCTACAGAACGTACGGTTCCGAGGGCGCCGCGATGACGGCGAACGTCATCACGTACCGCGACCGTTCGGCGGCGCGCGAGATGGCCAAGGCGCTGGGCTTCTCGCCGGAGCAGGTGGACACGATCGCGAAGCACCTCGGGAAGTGGAGCTTCGGCGAGTACCGCGACGGCGCGGCCGACCTCGCGAAGGAGATGGTCGAAGCCGGGTTCGATCCCGCGCACCCGCGCGTCGCGCACTTCGGGAAGCTCTTCATGCGCGTCCAGAGCCTGCCGCGCCACCTCGGACAGCACTCCGGCGGGATGGTCGTGGCGATGGGCCGGCTGTCGGAGGTCGTGCCGCTCGAGCCCGCGGCGATGGAAGGGCGCGTCGTCATCCAGTGGGACAAGGACGACTGCGCGGACCTCGGCATCGTGAAGGTGGACCTGCTCGGCCTCGGGATGCTGGGCGCGATCGAGAAGATGCTGCCCCTGATCAAGGCGCACGAGGGCGTCGATGTGGACCTCGCGCACCTGCCCGCGGACGACCCGAAGGTGTACGAGCTGCTCCGCGCGGCCGACACGATCGGCCTCTTCCAGGTCGAGAGCCGCGCGCAGATGGCTTCGCTTCCGCGCCACGCGCCGAAGGTC
>JBGQDL010000132.1:0-11935 GCA_041495865.1 Thermoanaerobaculia bacterium
ACGACGACGGTCACCGACTCGATGTTGATTCCGACGACGGAGAACAGGACGCGCTGCCAGACGATCTGATAAAGAAGCGCCGCAAAGCCCGAAACGAAGAAGGCGATGTCCAGCCACGGAAAGGGCGTCTTCATCGGTCCGTCAGTCCACGTATTTGTACCCGGTGCCCGTGTCGAAGACGACGACGCGCTCGCCGCGGTCGACCTTGCCCTGCGTCACGAGCTTCTTGACCGCTTCCCACGCGGCGCCGCCCTCGGGCGCGGCAAAGAGGCCCTCCGAGGACGCCAGCTCGTTCACCCCGCGCCGCATCTCGTCGTCGGTGACCGTCAGGGCTTCGCCCTTCGACTCGCGGAGGATCTTCAGGATCAGGTAATCCGCGTAGGCCTTCGGGACGCGCAGGCCCGACGCGTACGTGCGCGCGTTCTCGAATTTCACCGAGACGTCCTTCCCTTCCGCGAAGGCTCTCTGAATCGGCGCGCATCCCTCCGCCTGCACCGAGACCATGCGCGGGCGCGCGGAGCCGATCCACCCGAGGCGCTCCATCTCGTCGAACGCCTTCCACATCCCGATCAGGCCCGTGCCGCCCCCCGTCGGGTAGACGACGACGTCGGGCAGGGTCCAGCCAAAATCCTCGGCCAGCTCGTAGCCCATCGTCTTCTTGCCCTCGACGCGGTACGGCTCCTTGAGCGTGGACACGTCGAACCAGCCCTCGGCGTCCTTTTTCTGCGCGACGATCCGGCCGCATTCGTCGATGAGACCGTCCACGAGCGTCACGCGCGCGCCGTAGGCCTCGCACTCGATCCGGAAGACCTTCGGCGTGTCCGTCGGCATGAAGACGTGGCATTCGAGGCCCGCGACGGCCGCGTAGGCCGCCGCGGCGCCGCCCGCGTTGCCCGCGGTGGGGAGCGCGATTTTCCGGGCGCCGAGCGCCTTCGCCATCGTGACGGCCGCGGCGAGGCCGCGCGCCTTGAAGGAGCCCGTCGGGTTGCCCGCCTCCTCCTTCACGTAGAGCCGCGGCATCGCGTTTTTCGATCCGAGGCGCCTGGCGTGAAGGAGCGGCGTCCCACCCTCGCCGAGGGAGACGATCTCCTCGGGACGGCGCGCGGGCATCAGCTCGTGCCAGCGCCAGATCGTGCGCGGGCGGCCGGCCGTGTCATCCTTCGAAAGCGCGGCCGGCGCATATTCCGCGAAGAGGGCGCCCCCGCAGCCCGCCGCCGTGCACACGTTGAGAAGCTGTCCCACGTCCTGTCGCGCGCCGCACTTCGTGCAGGACAGATGCGTCAGGAGGGAGAACGGCATCGACAGATCTTATGATCGACCGCATCGATGCCGCCGCCAAGCCGCTCTCGCCCGGTCGACCTTGCCGTGGCGGTCCTGTCCCTCCTGCTGGCCGGTGCGTGCGCGAGCGCCCCTTCCGCGCCTCCCAAGGAGCTCTCTCCCGACGAGAAGGCGCGTCTCGAAGCGCTCGCGGCTGACCTCGAGTCCCTGAGGGACCTTCCGGGAATCCCCGCTCTTGCGGCGGCGGTCGTCCGGGACGGAACCCTCGAATGGTCGGTGGAGCTCGGAACGAAAACCCGCGCCGCGGCTCTCCCGATCGGCGCGCTGACGGAGGCGTTCACCGCCATCGTGGCTCTGCGCCTCGAAGCTCGGGGCAAGCTCCGCCTCGACGCGCCCGTGGTCGATCTCGATCCGTCCTTTGCGGGCCCGCGCACGGTGCTCGTCCGGCACCTCCTCTCCCACACCTCGGAAGAGACTCCCGGGACCACCTTTCACCACGAGAGCGCCGAGTTCGCGCGGCTGACCGGGATTCTCGAGAACGCTTCGGGGAAAGGGTTCGCCGCCCTTCTGGAGAAAGAGGTGTTCCGCCCGGCGCACTTCCGCTCCACGCGCGCCACCCCCGAGCTCTCCGCCGCGACCGGACTCGCCTCGGACATCCGCGATCTCGCGCGGCTCGAGACGGCCCTGAGCGGGGATCGGCTCCTCGCGCGGGAGCCGCTCCGCCAAATGACGTCGCCGACGTTCACGCCGAACGGATTTCTCCCTTACGGCCTGGGCTGGTTCGTGTCGTGGTCGGCGGGCGAGCGGATGGTCTGGGCGTTTGGAGAATCCTCGGAAGCCTCGGCGCTTTTCTTCCGCCTGCCCGACCGCGGCCTCGCCTTGATCCTGCTCGCGGAGGGGCGGGGCCTCTGTGCGCCTTTTCACCTGCGATACGCAAACCCCCTGCGCTCTCCGTTCGTGCTCGCCTTTCTCCGCCGTTTCGTGCCCCTCGCCGAGGAGCCACGGCGGCTCGTGACCGCCGACACGTCGATCGACCGGGCGCTCGCGCTTCAGTGGAGGCGCGATCCAGGAGCCGCCGCGGCCTTGCGGGTCGCGCTCGCGGGTCGACGGGCCTTCGAAGCGGCGGATCCCTCGCTTTTCGCCGCGCTCGCCGGGACCGGAGAACCGGATCTCCTCGCGGCGGGCGAGACGCTCGGCCGGCAGGTCCAGGCGGCCGGCTGGGACAACGCGCGAACGCTCCTCGACCTCGCGATCCTCAACCTGAACGCGCATCGGCCGGAGCAGGCCGCGGAGATCCTGCGGGGTCTCCTCGCGCGGCCGAACGTGCGCAGCGCCTCGCTCCTCGCAGAGGCCCGATGTCTCCTCGACGAGGCCGGGAAGGCCTCCGCGCCTTGACGAGGAGCGCCCGCTTTTGGGCCGGCGTCGCCGCGGCGGGGCTCGCCGCGGCGCTCTTCGCGGCGCACCGTTACCCCACGGTGTCGTCCGAGCCGACGGGCCGGTTCGAAGACCCCGACGCGATGTTCCACGCCCGGCGCGCGGCGCGGGCGGTCGCGGAGGGAGCGCTCCTGCCCCCCGTGCTCGACCGCTTCGAGAACTTTCCGGAGGGAGGCCGCGCCCTCTGGCCACCGCTCCACGACACGGTGCTGGCGCTCCTCGCCCGGCTCGGCGGCTCGACACGCGATGCGCCCGCGCGCGGCCTGCCCTTCGCCGCGGCGCTTCCGGTCCTCGAGCTCGTCCTCGCGGTTCTCCTCGCCGCGGCGCTCGCGCGAAAGACGGGCGGCGACACCGGAGGCCTCGTCACGGCATGGCTCCTCGCGCTGACGCCCGCGCTCGTGCGGCGCGGAGCTTTCGGCGAAATCGACCACAACCTCACGGAGGTTCTTTTTGGCCTCCTTCTCGTGTACTTCGTGGCGCAGCTTTCTTCAAAGGTGAAAGAGAGACCTCCTGGTCTTCGCGGATTGGTGTTGTGGGCGGTGGGTTGGGGGCTCCTCGTTCTCGTCGCCCTCGGCTTCTACGCCGGGCTCGTCCTCTCGGCGGGCATCGCCGCCGCCGCGGCGTGCGCCGCGGCGGTTTTCTTCGAAAGGGAAGAGAGAAAGGGCGCGGGACTCTCGGCCCTTGCTGGCGGATTCGCGCTCGCCGCGGCCGCGCTTCCGTTTTTCGCGGGACTCCGCGTTCGCCCTGAACCCGCCGACCCCTGGCGCCTCGGCCCGACGTTCGTTCTCCTGCTCTGCGCGGGCGCCGCGGGAACGGCGGCGGTCTCGCTCGCTCTCTTTCTCGTTCGAAGAAAGCCGGCGCCCCCCTCGCCGAGACCTGACCGGTTCGAGCCGATGCTCGCTCTTGCCGCGCTTCTGACCGCGGTCCTCGTGGCGGTGCTCCAGCCCCGCCCGGCCTGGGGCGCGCTCGCTCGCGGCTTCGGCTTCATCGGCGCGCGGGACCCGTGGCTCGCGACGATCGACGAGTTCCGCCCGCTCGTCACCACGCCGACCGGGCTCCTCGCGGCGCTCCCTTCGGTGCCGGCGTTCCTCTTCGCGCTCTTCCTCGCGACTCGCGCCAGAGGAAAGCTTCCGGCCGAGCGGCGCGCGGCGATCGCCCGCCTCGCGCTGCCGGCTCTTGCGTTCGTCGCGCTCGCCCTCCTGCAGAAGCGCCTCCTCCCGCCGGCGGCGGCGCTCTCGGCCGCGGCGGCGGGTGCCGCCTGGGTTCCTCTGGCATCTGCAGCGCTCTGGCTGAGGCGCGGAATTTTCGCGGCGGGAACCGTGGCCGCGGCGCAGGCGTTCCTCGTGACGTACGCCGCCCTCACGTTGCGGGGAACCGCCGCGCCCGTGTTCTCCCCCGGCGAAGAGGCCGCCGCGGCTCTCGTCGCTCTCACGCCGGCGCCGGCGAATCCTCCGGAATGGGGCGTCCTCGCGCCGTGGGACTACGGACACGACCTTCTCACGCGCTCGTCCCGGGCGGTGGCGCTCAACAACTTCGGCAGCATGCACTCGGGGTTCGCGCGCGCGACACGTATCTTCCTGGAGACGGATCCCGCGGTGGCGGTGGCTGAGCTGGACGCGCTGCGCCTCCGGTACGTCCTCGCCGTCTACCCGTCCAACGTCCTGCCGAACGCGGTGCACAGCCTCGGCGAGGACGCGCGACTGTACTTTCCGGGCGGCTACGACCTGGACCGGATGACGCCGTACCGCCCGACCGAGGAGGGAAGCCGCACGTTCCTCGTGCGACTCCATCTGTTCGACGGCGCGCCGTTTCCGGGCGATCCGCCGGCGGCGCGCGCGGCCCTCGCGCGGCTGAGGAAGCTCTGGGAATCGCCGGAGACGGGGCCCGATCCGGACGGGCTCGAGGTCCCCTTCATGAAGCTGTTCGAGGTGCGGCCGCGCTGAGACGCGGCCCGCGGCGCTATTGGTCCACGATTCCGAGCGCCTTTCCCGTCGCGCAGTCGAGACGGAGCAGGTGCCGGGAATCGACACCGTACCTGAAACTGAGCGCGTACTGCTCGCCCAGCACCTGGTAGTCGCCCGTGCCGCCCTTCGAGCGCATGAGGTTCAGAAGAGTGCCGTCTCTCGGGTCCACCATCGGGTTCCGGCAGCCCTCGCCGGGTACGGGCTCATTCGCCTGGGAAAGTCCCGTCGCGGCGACCATGAAGTGGTCGGGCAGGTCCTTCGCCTGGGCGACGACCGGCGCCTCCACGGAGCCGCGCCCCGACGCGCAGCCCGCGCCCGCGACGAGCGCGACGAACGCCGAGGCCGCGCCGAGAGCGCCGGCGGCCCGCAGGAACGACGTCTTTCTCATGGGGCGGACACTAGCAGACGCGGCGCCCGGCCTTCACCGCGTCTCGGTCACCTTCCGGATGCCGAGCGGGAGGTCGGGGTCGAGACCCCGGGCGAGCGCCCCGTGGTACGCGAGGAGCTGGCCGGAAATCACGGAGACGAGCGGAGCGAAGAGCTCGAGGACGGTGGGAGTCGGGATCGCGCCCGCTCCGCGCGGACCGATGCGGATCACGGGGCAGCCTCGCCGCGCGAGGTCCCGGCCGACGGCGCGCATCTCCGCCTCCGGCCGCGTCGCGGGCGGCGACACGAGGACCACGGGGAGGTTCTTCTCCGCCATCGTGATGGGGCCGTGCTGGAAATCGGCGGCCGAAAAGGGCTCGGCGAGGAGAAGCGCGAGCTCCTTCAGCTTGAGCGCGATCTCGAACGCCGTCGCGTAGTGCACGCCGCGCGCGAGCACCACGGCCCGATTCGCGCGCGCGAGCGTCTGCGCCGCGCGACGCGCGGCGGCCTCCGAACGCAGGGCCCGTCCCATGGCGTCCGGCACGGCCTCCAGTGCGTCGAGGTCCTTCCTCCGCCGCGCGAACGACAGCACGAGGAGGGCGACGGCCGCGAGCTCGGCCGTGTAGCTCTTCGTCGCCGCGACGCTCCGCTCCGGTCCTGCGTGAAGCGGCAGCACGTCATCGGCCGCGCGCGCGAGCGGGCTTTCGGGATCGTTCACGATCGCGAGCGTCGGCGAGCCGGCGCTCCGCGCGGCGGCGATCGTCTCGACGATGTCGGGCGAGCGCCCGGACTGCGAGATGCCGATCACGAGCGCGCCCCTGAGCCGCGGCGGCGCCCCGTAGAGCGTGACGAGGGACGGCGCCGCGAGCGCGACGGGCAGGCGCGAGGCGAGCCCGAACGCGTATTTCGCGTAGCGGGCCGCGTTGTCCGACGTGCCGCGCGCCGCGACGAGGACGAAGGGAATGTCCGCGCGGCGCCAGCGAGCCGCGAGCGTCGACGCGTTCCGACGTTCCTGCGCGAGAAGGCGCGCGACGGACTCGGGCTGCTCGAGGATCTCGCCATGGAGAACGGAGCGCACGCCGCCGGGTGACATCGTGCGATGCTAGCGCAGCGAGAGTGCCCGTGTTCCCACGCGGCGTGAAGAAGAAGCACAGGAGGGCGACGCCGAGGCTCCTCAGGCCCGTCCTTCGGCCGATGGCCTTTCGGGTCCTGCCCCGCGCGCTCGCGCCCACGCGCGTGTGGCGCCTCGCCGAAGCCCTGGCGCAGGGGGTGAGGGACCCGGATTTCGAGGTCCTCCTCCGGCGGATCGACGCCTCGCCGTTCTACCGCGGCAACGCCGTCACGGTCTTCTTCGACGGCCCGGCCGCGTTCGCCTCGATGTGCGCCGCGATCGCCGGCGCCGAGCGCGAAGTCCTCCTCGAGGCGTACATCCTCAAGGACGACGCCACCGGACGCGCCTTCGTCGAAGCTCTCGCGGACGCCGCCCGGCGCGGCGTCACGGTGCGCGTCCTCGCCGACGCGTTCGGCTCGAGCGACACGCGGCCTCAGTTCTGGCGGCAGATGGAGGAGCGGCACATCGAGGTGCACCTCTATCACCCGTTCCTTCCGTTCCTCTGGTATCAGCCGTATCGCGACCACCGCAAGATCCTCGTCATCGACCGGCGCGTGGCCTTCACGGGCGGCATGAACATCGGCGACGAATACGGCTCGTCCCTCAGGGGGCGCGGATCCGGAACGTGGCGCGACACGCACGCCCGCTTCGAGGGGCCGGCCGCGTGGGACATGGCCGTCGTCTTTCAGGAAGGCTGGGACCGCGCCGGCGGGACCCCCGTCGAGATCCCGCCCCTCGAGCTTCCGCCGCCGGACGAGCCGGTCCCGCCGGGGGCGTCGATTCTCGTCCTCGACTCGAGTCCCGGCCGGGGACACGAGGAAACGGCTTCCGTTCTGGCCGCGATCAGCGCGGCCGCGCGAAGGACCTTCTGGCTCACGAACGCGTACTTCGCCCCGCGGCGCGGCGCGCTGCCGCTCCTCGCGCGGGCGGCCGCGCGCGGCGTCGACGTGCGGCTTCTCCTGCCGGGAGTGAGCGACGTCCCGCTCGTGAGACACGCGGGGCACGGCATCTTCCGGAATCTGCTGGAGCGCGGCGTCAGGATCTTCGAGTACGAAGCCTCCGTCCTGCACGCCAAGACCGTCGTCGCCGACGGGTGGGTTTCGATGGTCGGTTCGACGAACATGGACTTCCGATCCTTCCATTTCAACTCCGAGTGCAACGTCGTCGTGCTCGATGCCGCCGTCGCTCTCACCCTGGAGCAGCAGTTCGAAATGGATCTCGCCGGCGCGCGCGAGATCACTCTGCCCGAGTGGGACTGGCGGACGGCGCTTCACAAATTCGGCGACGTCTGCGCGCGCGCCCTCTCCCCCACCCTGTGATAATCGAAAGGTGACGCGCCTCCGGCCCGCCCCGGCTCTTGCCTCCTTTCTCGCCTTCGCCCTCGCTCTTCCCGCCGCCGCGCAGACGATCACCACGATCGCCGGCGACGGAACCCACGGGTTCTCTCCCGACGGCAGCCTCGCCTTCGCCTCCTCCATCGCGCTCGCGCTCGACTCGGTCTCGAACGTCGCCGTGGATCCCGACGGCAACCTCGTCTTCTCCGAGGGCAACGCCGCTCGCGTCCGGCGCATCCTCGGGAAGACGGGCGTTCTCGAGACGGTCGCCGGCAGCGGCCGGGCGGCCTTCGCGGGCGACGGCGGCCCGGCCACGGCCGCGGCCCTGAAGGCTCCATCGGAGATCGCCTTCGACCGGGATGGCAACCTGTACATCGCGGACGCCGCGAACTTCGTCCTCCGGCGCGTCGACGTGAAGACGAGGATCATCACGACGATCGCGGGCACGAGGAAGAACGCCTTCACGGGAGACGGACCCGCGGCGGAAACCGCCCTCGCCCGGCCCGGCGGCCTCGCGTTCGACCGCGACGACCGCCTCGTCATCGCCGACACGATGAACGCGCGCCTCCGCCGCCTCGACCTCAGGTCCTCTCGAATCGAGACGATCGCCGGAAACGGCGCCATGGATTTCGACGGCAGCCCGGCCAAGGCCCTCGACACGGGAATGGCGTGGCCGAACGCGCCGCGCTTCGACCGCGCGGGCAACCTCTACTTCTGCGCGACCGGGAATAACCGCGTCCTGCGCCTCGACGCGAAATCGGGCCGGATCACGGTCGCCGCGGGCAGCGGCCTGAACAACCCATTCGCCGGTGACGGCGGCCCGGGCCCCGCCGCCCGGCTGAACCAGCCCGCGTCGCTCGCCGTCGACGCGGCGGGCAACGTCTTCATCGCCGACACCCAGAACCACGCGATCCGCCGCCTCGACGCGAAGACTGTAATTCTGACGACGATCGCGGGGGACGGCACGCCCGGCTTCGCGGGAGACGGCGGTCCCGCCGCGAAGGCCCGCTTCAACTTCCCGCTCGGCCTCGGGCTCGACGGGAAGGGCAACCTCTACGTCGTGGACTCGGTCAACGCGCGCATCCGGAGGATCGAGGGCGTCGCGGCCCGTTGAGCCGGACGACGCAGGGAGATTCCATGAAAAGAGTCGTCGTGGGGGTCGCCGTGGCCGCCCTGGCCGATCTCGCCCTTGCCCAGGCTCCCGCTCCGGGGCCTCCCATCGCATGGGCGTTCGCCGTCTCGGGCGATTCGCGCGATTGCGGCGACCTCGTGATGCCCAAGGTGGCGAGGGCCATCGAGAGCGAGGCCGAAGGGCCGCCCGCGGAGCTCTACTGGCATCTCGGAGATTTCCGGCGGATGTACGACATCGATTGCGACATCCTGAAGCGCAGGCATCCCTCGTACGACTGCAAGAGCCGGCCGCCGGGCCAGCTCGACCGCTTCGAGATGGCCGAATACCTCGACGCGGCGTGGGACGACTTCATCGAGCGGCAGCTCGGGAGCTTTCAGAAGACGCCCGTGCTCCTTTCGATCGGCAACCACGAGCTCTACGGGAGGACGCGCGACGATTACCGGAGGGCCTTCCGCAAGTGGCTCCTCCAGTCACCGATTCACGAGCAGCGCGTCCTCGACTCCTCGCGCGGCATCCTCACGACCGAAGGGAGCACGTTCTACCGGGTCGTCCGCAAAGGCGTGGACTTCATCTCCCTGGACAACGCGGACGAATCCGGTTTCTCGCGGGAGCAGCTCGTCTGGCTCGCGCGCGTCCTCGCCGTGGACGCCGCGGACGACCTCGTGAAGACGATCGTCGTCGGCCTGCACGCCGCACTTCCTTACAGCACGTCGCGCGGCCACGCCATGGACGCGACCTGCGCGGGACTCTGCTCGGGCCAGCAGGCTTACGATCTCCTCTTCCGCGCGCAGAACCTCTCCGGGCCGCCCGAAAAGCGCAAGCACGTCTACGTCCTGGCGAGCCACTCGCATTATTTCCTGGAGAACATCTACGACACGCCCGAGCATCGCGGGCAGGTGCTGCCCGGCTGGATCATCGGGACCGCGGGCGCGCTCCAATACCAGGACACGATCCGCTACGGCTACCTGCGGATGGAGGTCGGAGAGGGCGGCGCGATCACGGCGCGGTTCCGGGACGTCGGGGCCGATACGCTGCCGCTCGCGACGGGCCCCGGCTCGGCGGAGCTGACGGACTACTGCTTCCACGAGAACAAGCACGCGCCAGGCAACGACGCGTTCCGGGGCGACTGCGCCTGCGGCGCGGCCGGGAAGTGAAGCAGGAACGCACTTACAACGGGCTCCGCCTGTCAACGCCGTGATCGTCCCTCGCGTGAGGGTCGTGGGCTTCAACCACGTCGATCGACCAGCTCCAGGACGGTTCCAACGAGAGCCAGCGTCCGCTCGTCCGTGTCCGGTGCCTGGAAGAGCGGGAGCGCCGCGTAGTTCACCACGACGAGGTGCGCCGGGAGCCTGTCCGGTGAGAGTCTCAACTCCCTTGACATTCGTCCTCGCATGATCTATTCTTCAATTGAGTAGTAGAGTTCCAGATGCACGGCCGCGACTTCAAAGACGCCCTCTTCACCCAGTTCGCGCAGATCGCGGGCTCTTTCGCGAGTCCGAAGCGGATCGAGATCATCGATCTCCTCGCACAGGGCGAGCGCCACGTCGAGGCCCTCGCCCGCGAGGCCGGGCTGACCCTCGCCAATACCTCGCGCCACCTCCAGGTCCTCAAGGCCGCGCATCTCGTGGCGTCGCGCAAGGAAGGGCTCCAGGTGTTCTACCGGCTCGCCGATCCCATAGTCCTGCGAGGCTACCGTGTACTCCAGGAGCTGTCCGAGGCAAGGCTCGCCGAAGTGGGCCGGCTCGTGGACGACTACTTCGGGAACGCGGACGGCCTGGAGCCGGTCGGGAAGGAGGAGCTCCTCCGCAGAGCACGCGGGCGTGGCGTCGTGGTCGTGGACGTGCGCCCGACCGAGGAGTACGCCGCCGGTCACATCGCGGGCGCGGTGTCGATGCCGCTCGGCGAGCTCGAGAGGCGCCTTGCCGAGCTGCCCCCCGGGCGGCAGGTCGTTGCTTACTGCCGCGGTCCGTACTGCGTTCTCGCTGCCGAAGCGGTACGGCTGCTGCGCAAGCGCGGCGTCAAGGCCCAGCGCCTGAAAGAGGGCTACCCGGAGTGGCGCGATGCCAACCTGCCTGTCGAGACGGGCAGCGAGTCTTCTCCACGATCGAGGGAGCAAAGGCGATGAACATCCTGATGATCCTCAACGACGCGCCTTATGGCACAGAGCGCAGTTACAACGGGCTCCGCCTGGCCATGAACCTCCTCTCGAAGGTCGAGGGAGCGCAGGTCACGGTGTTTCTCATGGGCGACGCCGTCGGCTCTGCCAAGGCAGGGCAACAGACGCCCACCGGCTACTACAACGTCGAGCGGATGCTCAAGGGCGTCCTGGGCCGCAAAGGCCAGGTCCTCCTCTGCGGGTCGTGCATGGATGCCCGCGGCATCAAGGAGACCGAGATCGTGGAGGGGAGCCGCCGCAGCACGCTCGACGAGCTCACGGAGAAGACCGCATCTACCGAGAAGGTCCTGGTCTTCTGACCTGGCCGGGGAGCGACGCCATGAAGGAGCAGACGGTTCTCATCCTGGGCGGCGGCATTGGCGGCGTCGTCGCCGCGAACCGGCTCCGCAAGCGGCTGGGACGGCGCCATCGTGTCGTCCTGGTGGATCGGGAGCCGACCTTCGCTCTCGCCGCCTCCTTCCTCTGGGTGATGACCGGCGACCGGAGGCCGGATCAGATCGCGCGGCCGCTCGCCCGCCTCGGGCGCAAGGGAATCGAGGTCATCCTCGGCGAGGTCGAGCGGATCGACCCTGCACGCCGGGAGGCGGTCGTCGACGGCCGCACCTATCAGGCCGACCACCTCATCGTGGCCCTCGGGGCGCAGTTCGCTCCCGAGGCCGTATCCGGCCTCGCGACGGCCGGCCTCACCTTCTGCACGCTCGAGGGCGCGACCCGCCTTCGGGATGCGCTCCAGGTGATTCGCGGAGGACGTATCGTCGTCCTCACTGCGGCTCCTGCCTACAAGTGCCCGGCCGCCCCGTACGAAGCGGCGATGCTGATCGAAGGATTCCTCCGCCGCCGCGGCGTCCGTTCCGCAGTGGAGATCGAGCTTCACTCGGCTGAACCCGGCCCGATGGGGGTGGCCGGCCCGGAGGCCTCCGCGGCCGTGCGCGCCATGGTCGAGGGCAAGGGAATCGCCTACCACCCGGAGCACCAGATCGCGCGGGCCGAGGCGGGGCGGGTGCGTTTCACCGACGGAGCGGCGCTCGACGTCGATCTCCTCGTCTACGTGCCGCCCATCAAGCCGCCCGCCGTTCTCGCGGCGTCCGGCCTCGTCGACGGAACGGGCTGGGTTCAGGTGGACCGGAACACCCTGGAGAC
>JBGQDL010000133.1:0-11619 GCA_041495865.1 Thermoanaerobaculia bacterium
CCGGGGAGGTCCCCCCGCGGCGTCCCCGCAGTCGTCGAGGCGACCATGGCGATGCCGATCGCCGTGAGGGCGATGACGGGAAAGAGCAGGCGCAGGTCGATCCGGCGGGGAAGGACCTCGGCCAGCCGCGACATCGCTCAGTTCACCCGCGCTCTCGCGCGGCCCACCGGGCGCGCGGCGACCTCGGCGAGCACCTCGGGCGTCGCGCCGCGGCACTTCGTCACCCAGTATTCCGCGAGGCGCGCCGCGAGCGGTGCCGCGGCCGACGCGCCGTGCTCGCCGTGCTCGACGAAAACGACGGCGACGATCTTCGGGTCGTCGCGCGGCGCGAAGCTCGCGAACCAGCCGTGATCACGCAGCTCCTCGGGGAGGAGGTGCCCCTTCTTCGCTTCCTTCTGTCCGACCACCTGAACGGAGCCTGTCTTGCCGCACAGGTCGAGGCCGGGCACGCGCGACGCGTACGCGGTCCCGCCGGGCATGTTCACGACCCGCCAGAGGCCCTCGACGATCGTCTCGTGCGCACCCGGAGGATACGCGAGCGACTCCTTCGAGTCGGGGCGGTAGACGAAGCGCTCGCCCGTGCGCACGTTCTCGCCGATGTGGAAGAGGTGCGGCGTCGGCAGGGCGCCGTCCGCGTTCGCGATGCCGGACATGGCGCGCGCGATCTGCAGCGCGGTCACGAGGACGGGCCCCTGGCCGATCGCCACGGAGATCGTCTCGCCGAGGTACCACGGGTGCTTGCGAGCCGCGAGGCTCCAGGCCGGCGAGGGGACGATGCCGCTCTTTTCATGGGCGAGGTCGATGCCGGTCTGCCGACCGAAGCCGAAGAGCCCCGCCGACTCGGCGATCGCGTCGATCCCGAGCCGCCTGCCCATCGTATAGAAGTAGGTGTCGCACGAGACCTGAAGAGCCGTCGTGAGGTCCACGGATCCGTGACGGCCATGGCAGCGGAAGAAGCGCCCGTAAAACGTGGCGCCGCCCGGACAAAACACGCGCTCTTTGGGGTCGATGCCGTGCGTGAGAATCGAGTAGGCCATGTAGGGCTTCCAGATGGAGCCCGGCGAGTACACGTTCTGCAGCGCGCGGTTGTTGAGCGGGTGCTTGGCGTCCTCGACGATGTCTTCCCATTCCGTGCGGCTCAGACGCCGCGTGAAGAGGTTCGGGTCGTAAGCGGGCGCCGAGAGCAACGCGAGGATCTCGCCCGTCTTCGGGTCGAGCGCCACCGCCGAGCCGACCTTGTCCGCGAAGTAGTCCTCGGCGATCTTCTGGAGAGAGAGGTCGATCGTGAGGCCCAGCGTGTTGCCGGGCAGCGGGGACTCGTACCCCGACTCGACGACCTCGCGCCCGAACGAGTCGATGACGTAGGTACGCGAGCCCGAGAGCCCCGCAAGGAGGTCCTGGTACGTCGCTTCGACTCCCTGCTGGCCGATGGCCTCGCCGGGCCGCGGGGAGCTCGCGTCGGAAGGGAGCGCCTTCGCCCGTGCGGCGACCTGGTCGGCCGTGGCCTCGCCGAGCTGGCCCAGGAGGTGCGCCGCAGCCGTTCCCTGCGTATACACGCGGCGCTCGGTCTTCTGCACGACGAGCTCGGGATGCTCGAGGGCGCGCGCCTGGACGGCGCCCACCTCGGAAACCGTGAGGTTCTCCTGCAGGATGACGGGGACGAAGTCGTAGTACGAACGGTCGCGCTCGACACGGTGCTTGAGATCCTCGAAGGGGCGGCCGAAGACGTCGGCGACGAAGCGAAGCGAGGCGTCGAGATCCTTCGTCTCGCGGCGGTAGAGGAGAAGGGTGAAGGAGGGCTCGTTCTCCGCGAGGACGACGCCGTAGCGGTCGAGGATGAACCCCCGCGGCGCCGTCACGGGCACATGGCGCAGTCGGTTGTTCTCGGCCTGGCGCTCGTACTCCTCGCCGCGAAGCACCTGATGGACCCAGTAGACGCCGGCGAGGACGCCGATGAGGATCCACACGCCGCGCGCCACGAGATCGATGCGCGACAGGACGGGGCGACGGTCTTCCCGGGCGCTGGCCGCCATCAGGTCATCCTCACGCGGCGGCGCGCCTCACGGCGCTGCTTCCAGTTCACGCGCGACGCCGCATACAGCAGGCCGCCGAGGACGCCTGTTGCCAGAGCGCGCGCGGCGAGCATCCCGGGCGCGGGCGGAACGTAATTGCCCTTGAGCACCCACAGGAGAAACGTGAGCGTCGCGGCATCCATGAGCACGGCGCCGGCCAGGAGGCCGCCGACGGCCACGGGCTTCTCGACGACCATGCGCGCGCCCACCGTGGCGAGAAGGTACCCGACGAGGATCTTCGTGAAGGCGTGGAGCCCGAGGAGCCGGCCGGGCGCGAGAAGGGCGTCCTCGAGAAGACCGGCGGGAAGACCGACCAGCATCGCCGGTATGGCGGCTCCGCCGCGCGCCATGTCCGCGACGACGAGAAGGAAGAGGTCCGGAGGCGCCGGCACGTGGAGCACGCCCAGCGCGAGCGTCGCGAGGACCGCGAGAGAGAGCCCGATCGCGACGCGAAGCGGCTTCACCGGACGCGTCTCGCGCTCAGCGGCGTCCGGCCACGGTCGGGCCCGACGTGACGTCGGACTTCCTCATGGGGGGCAGGACGAAGACGACGGACTCGCGGTGGGGATCGGCGGCGGCGGAGACCTGAATCTCCCAGAACAGGGTCTTGTTTCGGCGGACCGACACGATGCGACCGACCGGAAGCCCACCGGGGTAGAGGCCGTCCGTGCCCGAAGAGACGAGCGTGTCGTCCGGCTCGACGGGCTCGATCGTCGGCACGTAGTCGATCCTCACGCTTCCCTGTCCATCGCCTCGCGCCACCGCCGCGCGTCCGACGCGCGCCGCGTGCGCGAGGAGGACGCCCACGGCGGCCGTCTTGTCGGAGAGAAGCTGCACGCGTGAAGTCGTCGGGCCGAGGGCGATGACACGGCCCAGAAGCCCGCCCGGGGCGAGGACGACGCCGTCGACCTGGAGGCCGTCAGCCGCCCCCCGGTCGAGGAGCGCGGTGTGAAAGGGCCCGCTCGAATCGACGGCGATGAGGCGCGCGGAAACGGTGCCGGGCGGTGGCGACGGGTGTTCTCCGAACAGCTCGAGAAGACGCCCCTTGTCCTTTTCGGCGTCGCGCAGCCGGAGAAGCTCCGCGCGGAGCCGGTCCACTTCGGAGGAGAGCGCGCGGTTCTCGGCGCGGAGCGCGCGCCTCGACAGCGCCCACGCCCCGACGTCGTGAACCCCCGAGCGCACCGAGGTGACGAGATCCACGAACGGGGACACGGCCGTGAGGAGCCAGCTCTCGCCCACGGTTCTTCCGCCGGGCCGCCGCACCTGAAGCGAGAGCGCGACGAGGCACATCGACAGGAGTCCCGCGAGAAAGATTTCCGGGCGGCGTTCGGCGAGGGTCGGGGCGGCCACGGGCGTCAGTCGAGGCTGATCTTCCGCAGGAGGTCGACATCCGCGAGCATCGCGCCGGTGCCCAGCGCGACGGAGGAGAGCGGGTCCTCGGCCGTGGTGATCGGGAGGCCGGTCTCCTCGCGGAGGCGCCGGTCGAGGTTCTTGAGCATCGAACCACCGCCGGTCAGGACGATGCCCTTATCCATGATGTCGGCCGACAGCTCGGGCGGCGTCTTCTCGAGGGCCACGCGCACGGCGTCGAGGAGGATCCCGACGGTCTCGGCGATGGCTTCGCGCACCTCGGCATCCGTGAGGTTGAGCGTCTTCGGCACGCCTTCGACGAGGTCCCGGCCCTTGATCTCCATCGAGACGGGCTCGTCGAGCGGGTACGCGGACCCGATCTCGATCTTGATGGCCTCGGCCGTGCGCTCGCCGATGAGGAGGTTGTACTTCCTCTTGATGTACTGAATGATCGCCTCGTCCATCTCGTTCGAGGCGACGCGGACGGATTTCGCGTAGACGATGCCCGCGAGGGAGATCACGGCGACGTCCGTCGTGCCGCCGCCGATGTCGACGATCATGTTGCCCGTGGGCTCGGTGATGGGGAGGCCCGCGCCGATCGCGGCCGCCATCGCCTGCTCCACGATGAAGACTTCGCTCGCGCCCGCCTGAAGCGCCGAGTCCTTCACGGCGCGCTTCTCGACCTGCGTGATGTCGGAAGGCACCGAAATGACGATCTTCGGCCTCACGAAGAGCGAACGGCCGTGCGCCTTCTTGATGAAGTAGTCGAGCATCCGCTCGGTGACCTCGAAGTCGGCGATGACGCCGTCCTTCATGGGGCGGATGGCCACGATGTTCCCCGGCGTGCGGCCGACCATTTCCTTCGCGGCGCTGCCGACGGCTTCCACCTTGTTCGTGATCTTGTTCACCGCCACGATTGAGGGTTCGCGCACGACGATCCCGCGGCCCTCCGCGAAGACGAGCGTGTTCGCGGTGCCGAGGTCGATCGCGAGGTCGGACGAGAAGATCGAGAAGAGAGAGCGAAAAGCCAAAACAGGATCCTTTCACGGGTCCGGCGGCCCGGGCGGCCGTCCCCCAGTCAATTGCCGCTGATGAGTACCGATTCCCTCTTGACCGTCTCGCCGCCGGCCGTGCGCGCCTTGATGACGATCGTCTGCAGACCCTCGCCGCTCATGGAGATGACCTTCCGGAACGTGCCGTCCGAGCCCACGTCGGCGATCTCGCCGTTGACGGTGACCTCGGCGCCGGGAGCGGTGCGCCCCACGAGCACGACGGACGAGCCCACGACGTTCGGCCTCTGGGTGATGACGAGATCGGGGGGCAGCGTGTCGAGACGTGCCTGCGAGGGCTCGCCCGACGTGACCTTGAAGCGGCGGGATGCCGACCATTCGGAAAGGGCGGGCGGCGTTCCCCTGCGAAGGGAGCGCACGTGCCAGAAGTACGAGCCGGGCTCGTAGATGCCGATGAGAACGTCCGGCTTGCTGCGCTCGCCCGCTCCAATGTCGAGGATCGAGTCCTTGACGAAGAGCCGGCTGCGTGCGATTTCGACCTCGTAGGCGTTCACTTCCTTCACCGTCGACCAGCGAAGGCGCAGGGGCTCGCGCCTCCTGTAGTCGATTTCGAGGTTGTCCTCAGGTGCCGTGAGCGACGGGGACTCGGGGAGGGTCGACTTCGGCCCGATGCCGCTTTCATTCGACGCCGCCGCGTGTTCGCGCGGTCCGAGATTGACGGCGCGCCCGGCCTTGTCGGTCAGGGTCGTCGAGCCGGCGAAGCTGCTCACGTTCGTCCGCTGCGAGTCGGTTTCCATCCCCACGCTCGCGTTCGCGCCGATGCGCGCCAGGGCGGCGTCCGTCGACACAGAGGCGCTCTTCTCTCCCGTGCTCACGTCCGTCGTGCCGACGACCAGCTTCACGTTCGCCTCCGAGGGACCTCTCGCCCCGTGGACCTCGAAGAGCGTCTCGGGGCGGATGCGGTACATCGTGCCGTCGTTCCAGAGCACCTCGGCGGTGCCGTTCGGGCCGGTCTTGATGAAGTCGCCCTCGCCGACACCCGTGTTGGGCTTGAGCGTCTCCCACGTGTTGCGGTTCGCCTTCTGGACCTTGACGTCGCCCGCGGTGTCGACCACGTTCGCGCTGCTCCTCCCGCCCACTCCGGCGATGATCTTCATCGCGCGCGACTTCACCTCGACCGCCGTCCGCGCCGCCTTCTCGTTCAAGCCCTCCGCGAGGTCCCGGCGCGCGTCGCCGAGCATCTCCTCGGCCAGGGCGATCTCCTTCGAAAGGAACGCCGCGTCCTTCTGTTGGCGGGCGCGGGCGAGCGCGTCGTCCGCCTCGGCGATCGCCTGCTTCGCGCGGACCGCGGTCTCGTCGCGCTTCGCGAAGAAGTTGATGGCGAGCGCGATCCCCACGGCGAGAACGGCGACACCGATCAGAATCCGAACGAGCGTCTGAGTGGAGACGTAGTACCACTCGAGCTGGGATTCCAAGTTGCTCGGAGACGACCTCTTGACCATAACGCTCGTTTCTGGAAACCCTTACAGCAAGTTTCTCACAGCCTGCCAGACGCCCGGCCCGCCCCTCGGGCGCGACCCTTCACCGCTGACTTTACCGCCGTTTGCCTCTGAGGTATCGTTCTCGATTCTTTCGGGCCCTGCGGCGCCCCCGCGCCCCGGACGTGTCCGGCTTCGGAGAACAAGATGCTCAAGGCGCTACGCGAGAACTTCAAGCACCTCCAGTGGATCCTCTGGGCGGTCATCGCCGTCTTCGTGATCTTCGTCTTCGCCGACTGGGGGATGGGCTCCCAGCGCGGCGGGGCAGGGGACGCGGCGCTCGCGGCGAAGGCAGGCGACATCCGGATCACGACCGCCGAGTTCCAGAAGGAGTATGCGTTCGCCGAGGATCGCTACCGCCAGGCGTACGGCAAGAACTTCAGCCCCGAGCTCGCGCGGGCGATGAACCTGCCCGAACAGGTGCTCAACTCCCTCATCGACCGACGCCTCTTCCGCGAGGAGGCCGAGCGGCTGCACCTCAAGGTCACCGACGACGAGCTCACGCAGCACATCCTGGGTCTCAAGGATCCGCAGAGCGGCAAGGCGCTCTTCGTGAAGGACGGCGTGTTCGTCGGTGACGCGGCGTACGCCCGCATTCTCGCGGCGAATCACCTCGTGCCTCAGGGCTTCGAGGAGCAGCAGCGCGAGCAGATCCTCCTCGAGAAGCTGAACCGGTTCCTCACGGAGGCCGTCGTGGTGTCCGACGACGACGTGAAGTCCGAGTTCGAGAAGCGAAACGTCAAGGCGAAGATCGCCTGGGCGCTCCTGCCCGTCGTCTCGGCGGCGCAGACGCCCGCCTCCGACGTCGAGGCCGAGGCGTATTTCAAGACGAATCCCACGGCGTACCTGCAGCCCGAAAAGCGCAAGGCGAAGTACCTCCTCGTCGAGACGGCGAAGATCCGCCCCGCGATCCAAGTCTCGGACGCCGACGTCGCGGCCGACTACGCCGCGAACCCCGAGAGCTATCGCAAGGGCGAGGAAGTGCACGCGCGTCACATCCTCTACAAGGCCGACGCGGGGAGCGACGCCGCTCAGAAGGCGAAGGCGGAGACCGCGGTGCGCCGGCTGAAGGGCGGCGCGGATTTCGCCGCCCTCGCGAAGACCGAGTCGGACGACGCCGGTTCAAAGACCTCGGGCGGCGATCTCGGGTCCTTCGGGAAGGGCCGGATGGTGAAGGAGTTCGAGGAGGCCGCCTTTGCGGCGAAAGAGAAGGAGATCATCGGGCCCGTGAAGAGCTCCTTCGGATACCACGTGATCCAGGTCCTCGAGAAGACAGGCGAGCGCGTCCAGCCGCTCTTCGAGGTCTCGGCTGGCATCCGCGCGCGCCTGCAGGACGACCGCGCGCGCGACGAGGCCAAGCGCCTTGCCGCGGGCCTCACCGAGAAGGTCGCGAAGATGGGCAAGCCATCCGACGACGACCTGCGCAAGCTCGCGGGCGCGGGCGTGACCTTCAACGAGACGGAGTTCCTGTCGCGGACCGACGCGCCAGCGGGCATCGGCTTCAACCCCCAGTTCAGCGAGAAGCTGTTCTCGCTCAAGGAGGGGGAGACGGCTCAGGCTCCGGTCTCCACGGCGCGCGGCGAGGCGATCGTCAAGCTCGTCGAGATCAAGAAGCCGGGCCTTCCGGCGTTCGCCGCGGTCAAGGCGCGCGTCGCCTCTGACATCCAGAAGAAGCGGCAGGACGAGGCGACGCTCGCTTCGCTCCGGCAGGCCATGGCTGCCGACGCGACGCTCGAGGGCCTCGCGAAGAAGCTGAACTTGAAGGTCGAGACACCCGAAGCGTTCCCCAAGGGCGGCCCGATTCCCGGCCTCGGGGCGCCGAAGGCCGTTCTCGACGCCGTGTTCGCCGCGAAGGCGGGCGAGCTGAAGGGACCCATCATCGTGGCGGAGCGGGGCGCGGTCGTCCTGCGCGTCGAGAGCGTCTCGCCGTTCGACCCGGCCGCGTTCGAGAAAGAGAAGGACGCGCTGCGCGAAAGCCTGCGCGGCCAGAAGTCGAACCGGCTCCTGCAGGCGCTCGTCCAGAAGAGGCGCTCCGACCTGAAGGTCGAGTTCAACCGCGAGCTCCTCTCGCGGATGGGCGGGTCGAAGGCTTAGTCCCCCCGTGATCGCCCGCCTTTCGGGGACCGTCCTAGATCTCCGCACGGACCGGCTCGTCCTCGACGTGGGCGGCGTCGGGTACGACCTCGCGATCCCGCTTGGCACGTTCTCCGCGCTTCCGCCGGCGGGTGAGAAGGCCGCCGTTCACGTTCATACGCATGTGCGTGAGGACGCGCTCTCGCTCTTCGGCTTCGCGACGCCGCAGGAGAAATACGTCTTCGAGCGCCTGATCTCGGTGTCGGGCATCGGGCCGAAGGTCGCGCTCACGGTGCTCTCCGGCCTGCCGCTCCCCGACCTCGTCCGCGCGATCGTGACGCAGGACGCGCGCGTCCTCGCGACGATCCCGGGAGTCGGCAGGAAGCTGGCCGAGCGCCTCGGCCTCGAGCTGAAGGAGAAGCTGGCGGGCTTTGGCGCGGGCGCGTCTGCCCCTTCATCGACCGGAAAGGCCTCGGCCGTCGAAGACGCGATCGGCGCGCTCGAGAACCTCGGCTACAAGCTCGCGCAGGCCGAGCAGGCCGTGGAGAAGGCCGTGCGCGACGTCGGGGCCGACGACCTGAACAAGATCCTTCAGGCCGCTCTGAAATCGCTGGCGCGTTAGCGCGTCGCGCCCGGAGTCCCCCTCTCCTTCGCGCGTGAACTCGCTTCGCTCAGACAGCACGCGCGTGCGTCGAGGGGAACTCCGGCGCGCTCCGCGCCATAATCGCCTCGGATGGACGAGCGCATTCTTTCGGGCGTGCTCCAGACGGCCGAGGCGGACCCCGAGGTCACGCTCCGCCCGCGCGCTCTCCTCGAGTTCATCGGGCAGGCGAAGCTGAAGGAGACGCTCGGCGTCTTTCTCCAGGCCGCGCGGCAGCGGCAGGAGCCGCTGGACCACGTTCTCCTCTGCGGCCCGCCCGGCCTCGGGAAGACCACGCTCGCGCACATCATCGCCCGCGAGATGGGCGCGCAGATCCGCGTCACGTCCGGCCCGGTGCTCGAGAAGGCGGGCGACCTCGCCGCCATCCTCACGAACCTCGCTCCGGGCGACATCCTCTTCGTGGACGAAATCCACCGCATGCCGCCCGCCGTGGAGGAGATCCTCTATCCGGCGATGGAGGACGGGAGGCTCGACCTCATCATCGGCACCGGACCCGGGGCGCGCACGGTCGAGCTCAGGCTTCCGCCCTTCACGCTCGTAGGGGCGACGACGCGCGCCGGCCTCCTTTCGCAGCCCTTCACGGCGCGCTTCGGCATCACGCATCGCCTCGACTTCTACGACGCCGACGCCCTCGCGACGATCGTGACGCGCTCCGCCGACATCCTCGGCTGCCCCGTCGAGCCGGCGGGCGCGCGCGAGATCGCGCGGCGGAGCCGCGGCACGCCCCGCATCGCGAACCGCCTCCTGCGCCGCGTGCGCGACTACGCCGAGGTCGCGGGGGAGAGCGCGATCACCGAGCGCGGGGCCGAGGTCGCGCTCGACAAGCTCGAAGTGGACCAGCACGGCCTCGACGAGATCGACCGGCGCATCCTCACGATCGTCATCGAGCGATTCTCCGGAGGGCCCGTCGGTCTTTCGGCGCTCGCGCACTCGCTCGGCGAGGACAAAGGCACGCTCGAGGACCTCTACGAGCCCTTTCTCCTGCAGTCCGGCTTCCTGCAGCGGACGCCGAAGGGGCGGGTCGCGTCCGCGCTCGCGTATCGCCATCTCGGGCTGAAGCCCACGGCGGGTCCGGGCACGCTCTTTGGCTGAGAGCGGCCCGCGGCGGGGCCTCCTCGTCCACAACCCGATGGCGGGCGGCGCCCGGCGAGTCGACATCCCGGGCCTCGTCGCGCGCGCGGCGGCCCGCGGCCTCGACCTCCTCGCGCTCCCGACCGAGCGCCCCCGCCACGCGACCGAGCTCGTGGCCGCGCGCATTCGGGACGCGCTCGACCTGGTGGCGGTGGCGGGCGGCGACGGTACCGTCGGCGAGGTCGCCGAGGCCCTCCTCGGTGCCGACGTGCCGATCGCGATCCTCCCGACGGGCACGGCGAACGTCGTCGCGCGGGAATACGGCATCGGCCGCACCGCGGCTGAGGGCGAGCGCGCGCTGACGTCTTCTCGCCGCAAGCCCATCACGGTGTGGCATGCGGCGGGACGCACGTGCCTCATCGGCGCGGGCGTGGGTTTCGACGCGCGCGTCATGAAGAACGTCGTGCCCTGGCTCAAGCGGGCCTTCGGACGGACCGGCTACAGCTGGAGCGCGACGCTCGAATGGCTGAAGTACGAGTTCCCGCCGATCGAGGTGACGGGTGTCGGCGCGGACGGCGCGCCGTTCACGGCGGAGGCGACGTTCGTCCTGGCCGCGAACACGCGCCGGTACGGAGGCGACCCGATCCTGTCCCCGTTCGCGGATCCGGAAGACGACCTCCTCGACCTCGTGCTCTTCGCGTCCCGATCGAGGGGCACGCTCATGCGCTGGTACGGCCGCCTCTCGCGTGGGAAGGCCGCCCACCTCTCGCTCGAAGGCTGTTCCCGCCGCGCGGTGCGGAGCTTCTCCGCCCGCTCGCTCGCGGGCTACGAGCTGGACGTGCAGGTCGACGGTGACGCCGTCGCGACGACGCCGTTCGAGATGGGGCCGGCCGCGGGCCGCGTCCACATCATCGTGCCGGAGGAGCGCGGCTAGAATCCCGCCCGGCTCGTGAGCTTCTTGATGAGAGGAGGCACGTCATGGCGAGATGGACCTTCGAGCCCGGGCACACGGCGGCAGAGTTCTGCGCGCGGCACATGATGGTCACATGCGTCCGCGGGCACTTCAAGGACGTGCATGGCACGCTGGAGTTCGACCCGGAGGGGAACCCGAAGGCCTCCTCCGTCAGGGTGGAGATCGACGCCCGTGGGATCTGGACGGGAGAGCCGGACCGCGACGCCCACCTGAAGAGCGCGGACTTTCTGGACGTTCAGAACCATCCCACGATCACGTTCTCTGGAAACGAGGTCGAGCTCGTCGGCGACCACGACGCCCTCGTCACGGGGGACCTCACGATCCGCGGGAAGACGAAGAAGACGACGCTGAAAGTGCGTTACCTCGGGCAGTGGTGGACCCCCTGGTGGGAGGACGGCGTCGACAAGGGCCCCAAGCTCCGCGCCGGCTTCCTCGCGACGACGACGATCAACCGGCACGACTTCGGCGTCAGCTGGAACTCGCCGCTCGACCGCGGCGGCCTCGTCGTGGGAGACGAGGTCGAGATCACCCTCGACGCCGAGGCGATCCTGGAGACCACGGGCTAGCTTTTCCGGTAATGACAGCCCCGTGAAACCGGGTTCTTGAAGGCGGCCGTCGCGATCAGGTGCGCGGCGCGCACGCCGTGGAAGAGGTCGACGATCTCCTTCGAGATCCGCGTCACCTGATAGAAGCGCAGGATGCGCTTCTCGAGGTCGCGCAGGTCGGCCACGGCGCGCGCGAGCCGCGCCGTCGTGCGCACGATGCCGACGTAGTTCCACATCGTGGTGCGGATCGTCGCCCAGTCCTGCTGCAGGAGCGCGGGGTCCTCGTTCTGCGCGTCGCCGGGAGACTCCCAGTCCGGGATCGCGCG
>JBGQDL010000134.1:0-11573 GCA_041495865.1 Thermoanaerobaculia bacterium
CCGCGACGTGCTCGCGGGCGCGCTCCTCGGTCTCGCCGTCCTCTCGGAGTACCCGGCGGCGGTGCCGGCGGGCGTGCTCGTTCTCTGCGCGGTGATCCCCGCGCCCCGGCGCGCTCTCGCCGTCCTGGCAGGCGGCGCGCCATTCGCGGTGGCGCTCGGCGCGTACGACGCCGCCTGCTTCGGAGGCGTCTTCGAGCTCTCCTCGGCCCACGAGCGCGCGGCAGGCTTCCGGTCGCTCGCGTCGGCGGGCCTTTACGGCATCTCCCTGCCGTCTCCGGAGATCGTGCTTCGGCTGCTCGCGGATCCGTCGAAGGGTCTTCTCGTCTTTTCGCCGTTTCTCCTGCTTTGGCCGGGAGCGTTTCGGACGTCCCGCGAGACGCTGCCGCGGGACGCCCGCCTCGCGCTCGTGCTCGTCCCTCTTTCGCTCCTCCTCGTCTATGCGGGCTACGCGAACTGGCACGGAGGCTTCACGGTGGGGCTCCGGTACCTCGTGGCCGCGCTGCCGTTCCTCGTTTTCCCGTTTGTTTTTCGGAAGGGAGGCGTGCTCGAGAGCGCGCTCGTTGGCGCCTCGACGCTCGCGGTCTGCGCGACGACGCTCGCGTTCCCCTTCGTCCCTCCCGGGTTCGCGTTGCCCTGGGGATCGTTTGCGGCGTTCTTCTTCGAAAGGGGATTGACAGCACCGAACGTGCTGCAGCTCGTCGCGCCCGGCGCGGCGCGCTTCGTGCTGCCGGTGATCGTTTGTGTTGCGGTGTATTTCTTCTTGGAAGGGAAGAGGGAAGAAGAGATCTTCTTAGAAGGAAGGAGAGAAGAGAAGTGGGACGGAAGGCGGAGGGCGGCGCTCGCCTTCTTACTCGGCGTCGCGGCGAGCGCGGCTGTCGGCTGTCTTTCTTACCTTTCTAAGCCTCTCTTTCTTTCTCCGGCTCCTTCTCTTCTCCTCCAGCGCGCGTACATAGCCGACGTCTATTTCGAGCGACGTGGAACGCTCGAAGAGGAGATCGCCCGGACGGGAACCCCGCAGCCGCGCCTCCTCGCCCGCAGGGCGCGCGAGCTCGCGCTCCCCCCGCCGTCCTTCCCATTCCCGCCGGCGTCACGCTGACGGAAGGCGAAGCGCCACCGCGAGGGCGAGGACGGCGCCGAGCGCCGCGATCCCGAGCCCGAGCCGGAAGGACGACGGGCGGTACTCGAGGACGACCTCGTGGGTGCCCGTGGGAACGAGAATGCGTGTGAGGTCGCCGGCTTCCGAGTCGATGCTCGAAGGAGCTCCGTCGACTTTCGCCCGCCAGCCGGGGAACATCGGATTGGCGACGACGAGGCTGGAGGGAGCGGAGGCTTCCGTGCGCATCGTCCAGCGGGTCGGCGTGCGCGAGACGATACGAGCGCTTCCGGGCGACCCTTCGAGCCTCACGCGCGGCTTGGCGCGGCGGTTCACGAGAATCCTTCCATCCGGACCGGAATAGACCTCCGCGAGGTCGAGTCCGAGGCGGGCATTCAGCTCCGGGGCGCCGAAGGCGAACTGAGGGTGCAGGAGCAGATACTTCACGGCCCAGGTGTCCAGCGCCGCGCCTCCCGGCGCGAGGTCCCAGGGCTCGAGGACGTCCACGACCGTCGGGGTGTTCGTGAATCTCCCGATCGCCGCCCGGCGCTCACGCCAGGCGCCGAAGGCGAGAGCGTCATATCCGCGCAGATCGTCGAGTGCAAGAAGCGTCGCGGAGTTGGCCGGAAGGAAGGTGTGAAGAGGAAGAATGTGGAAGGGCTCCGGATCGGAGGCGATCCGCGCGAGCAGCGGCGTCGAAAGCTCCATCTCGGCCGGGGGGGTGATGGAGTGGACGCCGCGAGCCGTGCCGAGAAGCTCGATGCCCGCGACGGCCGCCAGGAGCCAGGCTGAACCCCGCGCCGCCCGCTCGCGCCCCGCACGCGAGGCGCGGGCGAGGAGCAGGTCGAGCCCCGCCGCCCCGATGCAACCGAGCGCAAGAGGGAGGAGGAGCAGCGTGCGCGTCCAGAAGATCGGGGTCGCGGTGGCGAGAAACCGCGCGAACGGCCCATCGTAGGCGGCGAGGAGGAGGACGGCCGAGGCGCCGCCCCAGAACGCGACCTCTCGATCGCGGCGGACGAGGGTGAGGCCGACCGGGACGAGGACGAGAAGAGCCAGCGAGACCGTGGCAGCCGCCGCGATCGGGTGTGAGCCGCCCGCCGATGGGATGACGAACCGGATGAGGGTTGTGAGCGGAAGGGGCCGGGACGTCCGGGCGGCGCCTTGCGCCGCCTCGCTCCTCGCGAAGTACTCCAGGAACGGAAAGAGAAGTGGCGCTGCGAGCGCCGCGCCGAGAAGGGCGCCTCCGAGCGGTGGAAGCCAGCGCCTCGGTGCCGGGGCGAGGGCGAGGACCCACCCCCCGCAGAGGAGGGCCGCCATCAGCGCGGTCTCGGGGTGGCCTCCCGCCAGGACGAGGTAAGTGGCGAGCGCGAGACCGATCAGGTCGCGACTTCTCGGGCGCTCGGCAAGCCGGCCGGCGTAGAGAAGGAGGAGCGGGACGGGAGCCGCCGCGAAGGTCTGCGGGTGCTCGAGCCAGGCGACGAAGGCGCCGGAAAGGGCGAACGCGACGGCCCCGAGCGCGGCCGCGGGAGCCGAGCGACCTCTCTCGCGGAGGAAGGCCCATGCGCCGCCGAGGGCCAGGAGAAGCTTCAGGAGAAGCGAGAGGTTCCAGCCGCGGCGGACGCCAAGGAGGAGAGCGGGCCAGACGAGGGGGGTGCCGAGCGCGGACTGGGCATTCCCGACGAGCGGAACGCCGCCATCCTGGTGCGGGTTCCACAAGGGCAGCCGCCCGGCCCGGAGCTCGCGCCCCGCCAGCTCGAGCCAAGGCACGAATTGCCAGACCGGATCGGAAAGGGCCTCCGCCACGGGCGCCGTCCTCGCCTGGAATGGCGCCCAGGGCCAGCACATCGACTTGATGCCGTTCGAAAGGAGGAGACCTCGGTCCATTCCGAGCCCGAGCCAGAGAACGGCCGCTGCACCGGTGAATGCGAGGGGCGCCGCGACCCGGCGGGGACTCATCGCGCTTCGCCGGCCGGGGCATTCTCGATCGGCACGAGCTCGAAAAGGCCGGCGGCGAGCCGGTTCAGGAGACGAGGGCGAAAGGAGCCGCTGAGCGCCCTTCGCAGGGGGACGGCGACGGGACTATCGGCTCCCTCGAGGAAGATGCGCCGGCCGGACCTCGAGACGATGAGCGCTTCCTTGGACAGCTCTTCAGCGTCGCGGGCGAGCTCGTCCGGGCGTCGGAGATGGTCGCGGGGGGCCCACCAGCCGATATGGCGCTCGATCTCGATCGGATAGCTTCGAAAGGTCACGTCGGCGCGTCTTCGGAAAGCGTAGCGAAGCGGGATCCCCGAGAGCCCGACGGAGAGGATCAGCGATGGCCCCGTCGCGTTCCGTCCGAGGATCTCGGCCGCGAGCGCCTCGGGGCGGATGCCGGTGACGGTGGGGCGCGCGAGGCGAAGCGACGCGGCCAGGATCGCAAGGCCGGCGAGCCCCGCCGCGCACGCGCGTCCCACCGGCGCGGCGCGGCTCGCGGCGGCGACCGCAAGGGCGAACGGCGCCACGAGGGCGACCGAAAAGCGGCCCGGCGCGACGACCGGCCGTCCCGTCAGCGAGAAGAGAACCGCCATGGCGACGTAGCCGGACAGGAGGACGAGAAGGGCGACCATGTACGTGTCGGGACGCCACCCGCCTCGGCGGCGCAAGCGCGTCGCGAGCGCCACGAGTAGGAGAGCTGAAGCGAGGAGCGCAGCGGCTCCTTCCGCGGTACGCAGAAGCGCGTCCGTCGGCGGCAGGAGGGAGGAAGGCCACTGCGACGTTGGAAGGAGATCGCGAAGCATGAGCGCGGCGGGCGCCAGGGGGCTGCGGCCCTTCCAGAGCTCGAACAGGTATTCGTTCGTCTCGGGGACAAGGCGCCAGAGCGGGAGGAGGGCCGTGGGAAGGAGGACCGTTCCCGCGACGCCCGTGACGAGAACCTGGCGGCTCAAGACGCCGGTGCGGCCCGTCACGAGACAGACGGCCGGCCCGACAAAGAGAAGAGGCGCGCCATAGGCGTGGAGCGAGGTGGCCAGCACGATCAGGAGCGCCTCGACCGCAAGGGTCGCGATCGAGGGGCGCGCGAGTGCGCGGTCGAGAATCTCGAGGGTGAGAAGCGTGACGAGCCCGAGGAGCGCGAAGGGGCGGATCTCGGCCGAATAGTGCACGGCGACCGCCGAAAGAGACACGAGAGTCGCGGCGACGATCGCGGGAAGGAGCCCCCAGCGCCGCCAGGCGATCCACGCCGCGAGCACGGTCGTGAGCGTGCCCGCGAGGGCCGAAATGAGGCGGAGTGACAATTCGGGGTCCGCCGCGGTCTCGAGGACGACATGAGCCAGGAGAAAGTAGAGCGGCGGATTCGCTTCGCTGCGCAACTTGGCCGCGACCGCCGAGGCCGTCGGCTGCGAGCCGATCTCCAGGACGAGGTACTCGTCGATCCAGAGCCGGGCCTGAACCGTCTCCGAGAGCCGCAAGCCGAGCCCGGCGGCGAGGACGAGCGCGAGGATCGCTCCGCCGGCGGCCGCAAGCCCTCTCTGCGGAAGCACGCGCGGAGTTTACAGAAGGGCCGGGGGCTCCCCCAGACGATTGACGCGTGTTCCTCCCGCGTGTAACGTCCGCGCGCTCATGGGAGAGGCTGCGGGGACCTACCGGAAGCTCCGGCTGCTCGATGGCACCGGCCAGGGGCGGACTATCGCCCGGATGGCACGCGAGATCGTCGAGGCCGAGGGGGGAACCGACGGCTTCGTCCTGATCGGAATCCGCACCCGGGGCGTCCCGCTCGCACGACGCCTGGCCGCCGAGATCGAACGGACAGAGCACGTGCGGGTGAGCGTCGGGCTCCTCGACATCACGCTCTATCGAGACGACCTTTCCACGATCGCGGCGTCACCGGTCCTGAAGAAGACGGAGATCCCGTTCCCCGTGGAGGGCCGTACGGTCATCCTGTGCGACGACGTCCTGTTCACGGGGCGCACGGTGCGCGCCGCGATGGACGCGATCCTCGACTTTGGCCGGCCGCGGAAGATCCTTCTCGCCGTCCTCGTCGACCGCGGCCGGAGGGAGCTCCCGATCGAGGCGCAGTTCGTCGGCAAGAGGATCGCCACGTCGGCGACCGAGATCGTTTCGGTCACGTTTCGGGAGACGGACGGCGACGACGACGTCTGGCTCCTCGACCGCGAGGCCGAACCGAAGGTCCGGCGGAAGGCCCCGCGAGCGCCGATCGCGGCGGCCCCTCCGAAACGGCCGGCGCGGCGACGCGCGAAGAAACGGGCGGGTGCGGGCGGTTGACCACGAGACGAAGCGAAACCCCGGAGCCTGCGGTCCCGCGCGTCCCGACGTTCTCCCGGAAGGACGTTCTCGACATCGAATCGATCACCGAGGACGACATCCGGCTCGTTCTCGATACCGCCGAGTCGATGCGGGAGATCAATCAGCGTTCCATCAAGAAGGTCCCGACGCTTCGCGGCAAGCTCGTCGCGAACCTCTTCTTCGAGAACTCCACGCGCACGCGCTTCTCGTTCGAGATCGCCGAGCGCCGGCTCTCGGCCGACTCGATCGCCCTCGCGGCCGCGGGCACGTCGGTCGCGAAGGGCGAGACGCTCCTCGACACCGGGAAGAACCTCATGGCGATGGCGCCGGACGCGATCGTCATCCGGCACCAGCGCGCGGGCGCCCCGCACCTTCTCGCGCGCCACCTGCCATGCGCCGTCGTGAACGCGGGCGACGGCGCACACGCGCATCCCACGCAGGCCCTGCTCGACGCCTTCACGATCCGCCGGGCGAAAGGCACGCTCGCGGGCCTGAAGGTCGCGATCTGCGGCGACGTCTCGCACAGCCGCGTCGCGCGCTCGAACGTGTCGCTCCTGACGAAGATGGGAGCCGGCGTCACGCTCTCCGGCCCGGCGACCCTGCTTCCCGTCGAGATCGAGCGCACGGGCGCGCGCGTCGTGACGCGCCTCGAGGAAGCGATCGAGGGAGCCGACGTCGTCATGATGCTGCGCGTCCAGAAAGAGCGGGGAGGCGGCCTCGGCTTCCCTTCCGACAGGGAGTACTTCGAGTTTTTCGGCCTCACCCCCGCGAGGCTTCGCCTCGCGAAGAAAGACGCGATCGTGATGCACCCCGGCCCGATGAATCGCGGCGTCGAGATCGACTCCGCAGTGGCGGACGGGCCGGACTCGGTGATCCTCGATCAGGTGGAGAACGGCGTCGCCGTGCGCATGGCCGTGCTGTATTTGTTGATCGGCGCAAGCGGGGAAGACGCATGATGTCGCGGATTGGCGCCGATCGCTCGCGCGGATCGCGCGCTCGACATCTCCTGATCGGAGCGAGCGGCGATGAGTGAGGCCGTCCTCCTCCGGGGCGGGCGCGTCGTGGATCCGTCCCGCAACCTCGACCAGACGCTCGACGTGCTCCTCCGCGACGGAATCGTCGCGAAGGTGGACGAGAAGATCGCGCCCAGGGGGGCCGACGTGGTGGACGCCGCGGGCCTCGTCGTCGCGCCGGGCTTCGTGGATCTCCACACGCACCTTCGCGAGCCGGGGTTCGAGCACAAGGAGACCATCGCGACCGGCACGCGCGCTGCCGCGGCGGGAGGCTTCACGACCGTGTGCGCGATGGCGAACACGATGCCTGCGCTCGACGACGCGCCGACCGTCGCGTTCCTCGTGCGCCGCATCCGCGAGACGGCCGTCGTGCGCGTCCACCCGGTCGGCGCCGTCTCGAAAGGCCTCGAAGGCCTCGAGCTCGCCGAGATCGGCTCGATGAAGGCCGAGGGCATCGTCGCCGTCTCCGATGACGGAAAGCCCGTCGCGAACGGCATGCTCATGCGACGCGCCCTCGAATACGCCTCGATGTTCGGCCTCCCGGTCGTCGTCCACGAGGAGGACCCGTCCCTGGTGGGAGGGGGCGTCATGAACGAAGGCTGGGCCTCCACGCGCCTCGGGCTGCCGGGCTGGCCGAACGTGGGCGAGTCCGCGATGGTCTGGCGAGACGTGCAGCTCGCGGCGCTCACGAAGGCGCGGCTCCACGTGGCGCACGTCTCGACGAAGGAGAGCCTCGAAGCGATCCGCGCCGCGCGGCGGGCCGGCGTGGCGGTGACGTGCGAGGTGACGCCACACCACCTCACGCTCACGGACGAGGACGTCGCGCGATCCGGCTACGACACGCGCTTCAAGATGAACCCGCCGCTCCGGTCCGAAGCCGACCGCGCGGCCCTCGTCAACGCGCTCGTGGAGGGGACGATCGACGCCGTCGCGACCGATCACGCGCCCCACCACGAGGACGAGAAAGCCCTCGAGTTCGAGGACGCACCCTTCGGCGTGACGGGACTCGAGACGGCCCTGCCGGTTCTCGTGGACGCGCTCCTCGTCCCGCGCGCGATCACGCTCATGCGCCTCGTCGAGGTGCTGTCGACGGCGCCCGCACGCGCCTTCGGTCTCCCGGGCGGCACGCTCGCCGAAGGAGCGCCCGCTGACGTCGTGGTTTTCTCGACGACGAAGTCGACGCACGTGACGCGCGACGGCTTCGCCTCACGTTCCAAGAACTCCCCTTGGACCGCGCGCACGCTGCGTGGGCGTGTGGATCGGACCTTCGTGGCCGGGCTCGAGGTCTTCGCGCGGGGCGCGGGTGCGACAGGGAGCGGCCGTTGAGCGGTTCTTATCTCCGGCCGGTCTCTCAGGACTCGGCGGTCGCCGCCGGGCGGCCCAAGCGCGTCGTCTTCGTGGACGAGTCCGCGCTCTACGCGGAGTCCTGGCGTGCCGTTCTCGCGTGCCGGTACGGCCCGGCCGTTTCCTTCGAGTCCTACCGGGATCCGATCGCCGCGCTCGACGCGCTCGGCCCGGACGTGACACTTCTCCTCGTCGACCTCGAGCTGCCGCTCTTCGGCGGACGGAAGATGTTCGAGCTCGCCAAGGAGCGCGGCGTGGCCTGCCGGCGGATCGTGATTCTGTCGAGCCGGCCTGCCGAGGACCTCCACCAGCTCTTCCCCGAGGGTTCCTGCCTCGCGGTCATCAACAAGACCGAGCCGAACCAGCAGAACGCCTTCCTCATGATCCTCGACTCGATCGTGAAGCGGCACTAGCCCCCGCGTTCACTACAATGGGATTCCAGGGGGCGCGATGAAGGAGCTCTGGTCGCGCGAGGACGAACGGGATCTCACCGCGTTTCTCGATGCCGTGCGGCGCGACGATCTCGTCGGGGCGCTGTTCTCGATCGAGGGCACGCCGCCCGCCGCGCGCCGCTCGGCCGAGTCGGTCCTCGACGCGGCCGCGTCCGCGGTGCGGGAGCGTACGGCCGGGACGCGCTCCTCGTTCCAGAAGGCGCGGCTGCTCGCGCGCGTTCTTGCCGAGGAGCAGGGATTCTCCGGTGACGAGGACGACTACTACGATCCGCGCAACGTCCTCCTCGGCCCGCTCCTCGAGCGGCGCAAGGGGATGCCGATCCTTCTCTCCGTCCTCTGGATGGAGGTGGGCCGCCGCGCGGGGATCCCCGTCGCCGGCATCGGCCTCCCGGGTCATTTCGTCGTGCGCGTCGGGCCCCCGCCCGGAACGCTCGCCGATCCCTTCGCGGGCGGCGTGCCGCTGACGGTCGACGACTGCCGGCGCAAGGTGAAGGCGCTCGCGGGCGGGCGCGTTCCGTGGCGCGCGGAGTATCTCCGGCAGATGGAGATTCCGGCGCTTCTCGAACGCGTCCTCAGAAACCTCGCGGGCTGCCGCGAGCGAACGGGAGACGAGGCGGGCCGTTTCCGCGCCGTGACGTTTCTCTCGGCACTGCGCCCGGACGAGCCGGAGAATCTCCTGTCGCGTGCCGAGCTCGCGGAGGAGCTGGGTGTTCGGGGACTCGCCCGCGAGGTCTGGGCGGAGATCGTCGAGCGCTTCCCGGGGTCGGCGCAGGCCCAGGCCGCCTTCGAGAAGATGGCGGAAGAGGACGAGCCGCCCGTGTTCCATTGAGCGGCACCCGTCCGCTCGACGCCGCGATCGCGGCCGGGCGCGAGGCCGGAGAGGTCCTCGTCGGACATTTCGGGCGGCTCGATCCCGCGCTCGTCGAGGAGAAGGCGCTCAACGACGTCGTCTCGATCGCGGACCGCGAGTCCGAGGCCGTCATCCGGCGCGTCGTCCTCGGCGCCTTCCCCAGGGACCGCTTCCTCGGCGAGGAGACGGGGCTTTCAGGCGCGAACGAGACGGCGCCCTCGTGGATCGTCGACCCGCTCGACGGCACGGCGAACTTCGTGCGCGGCTTCCCGCACTGGGCGGTCTCGATCGCGCGCACGAGCGGCGGTCTCCTCGGCGCGCTCGAGGCCGGCGTCGTGTGGGACCCCGTCAAGAAGGATCTCTTCACCGTCGAGGCGGGCGCGGGCGCGTTCCGCAACGGGCAGCGGCTGCGCGTGCCGCCGCGCAAGGGCCTCGACGGCTCGGCTCTCGCGACGGGCTTTCCGTTTCGCCGGAAGCACCAGATCGACCGCTATCTCTCGATATTCCGGGCTCTCTTCATGAGGTCTCGCTCGATTCGCCGCGCGGGCAGCGCCGCGCTGGACCTCGCCTACGTCGCGGCCGGCATTTTCGACGGCTTCTTCGAGTTCGGCCTGTCGCCGTGGGACACGGCGGCCGGCGCGTTGCTCGTGACGGAGGCGGGCGGCGTCGTATCGGACTTCGACGGCGGGGCGTCCTGGCGGACGCGCGGCAACGTCCTGGCGGCGACGCCCGGCGTCCACGCGGCGCTCCTCGAGGTCATGCGGGAGTTGGGAGTCCGCGAAGCGCAGCTATGAAGGCGCGGACTGCAGTCCTCGCGCTCTGCACGGCCTCGGCCGCGCTCCCGGCGGAAGAGCCGGTCTGGTTCGACGCATTCCGGGGTCGGGCCTTCCTGCAGGGAGACGCGAGCTTCGTCGCCCGCGAAGAGTCGGCGCCAAAGGACGCGCCGCCCCTCTTTCGGGCGCGCTGGATCGTTCTCCGCTATGCGGGGTTCACCGAGAAAGAGCGGCGCTTTTGGCCCTCCCGCAACATCCTCCTCGTCACGATGCCTTCCGGGGCGCAATACGTCCTCGAGTCGTCGCTAGGCTTTGTGGACGAGAGCCACCTCGAGGAAGAGCACCCCTGGCAGCGGGTCGCGTCCAATCGGACTGCCTTCGAAGTCTGGGCGCCTGGGTACGATCCGCCTTCCGCGGATGCGGCCGACGCCGCGCCCTGCGATGGGATGCGCGAGCGCGTCCGGGCGCCGGGCGGGACGCTGGAGTTCTTCATCGAAGACCTCGGGAGTCGGACCGTCCGGGTCTCACTCGCCGAGATCGCGGCCGGGACGTTCGACGAGGACGAGCGCCGCGATCTCGGGGCGCTCCTGAGGATGTCCGTCGGCAGCAACCGCTCTCTCGGGACGGAGCCCACGATCTACCACCTTCGGGATCCGCTCCTCGCGGTCAACGTCGCGTTCCGCGACCAGTTGCAGCCGCCCGACAAGAGGACCGTCGCCTTCGCGCCGGACCCTGTCGCTCCCACGGACCTTTCGTCGTGGCGCGCCCTCGCGCGTCTCCCTCTCGACCTCCCGCCCTTCCCCCCGCTTCCGCCGGAAGGAGAAATCAAGTGAGCCGGCCGCAGAGAGAGGGCGGCCTCTGCCCCTCTTACCTTCTAAGAAATTTCATCTTGATCTCCTTCTTCGTTTCCTGCGCCGGTATTCGAACCGCGGTCGCGCAGGAAGGTCCGAACGTCACGCTCGAGCGCGTCGTCGACGGCCGCGGGAACCGCGTCTGTGACGTGGCCAAAGCCTTTCTGAAGCTCGACAACGAATCGCGAACCGCGTGGGTCGTGCGCGGACTTCTCAGGAGCGATCTCATCCTCCGGCGCGAGGCGCGGCGGGATGCGAACAGCGGAGAGTCGACAGTTGACGAGATCCGCCTCGGCGACCGGGCGCCGCTGCGCTTCGAGGGTGGCGCCCCGGGCAGCCGTATGACGGCGGCGTCGCCAGCTTCGACGTTTCGTTACTTCGACGTCGACCTCACCCGGATGACCGTACGCTGCAACCTCTCGCGCCTCGTCGAGGAGACCGACCACGAGCTTCTCGGCGCCGGCGCTGAGTACTGGGCCATGAAGCAGGGAATGGGAGAAAAGGTCTCGATCGAGGAGCTGCCCGTGCTCATGCTTCTCGCGATCGAGAAGAGACCGCGGAACCCCTCTCCGCCGATCCGAAAGAAGCAGCCTCTTCCCGAAGACGCCCCGGAAGCCGCGGAGCTGAAGGCCGCCGTCCTCGCGGCGCTCGGCGAAGAGTAGGCCCTACCAGGGCAGTCCGCGGACCTCGCGGGCGCGCCGGTAGACCGTCTCGTATTGCGCGGCCGAGCGGTCCCACGAGAAGTCCTGCGCCATACCGTTCCTCACGATGCGAAGCCACGTCTCGCGGTGGAAGAAGACGCTTTGGGCGAAGAGGACGATGGACGCGAGCGCGCGCGGCGAGGCCTCGTCGAACGAGAACCCGGTCGCCTGTTCGAGGTTGTGGCCGTCGAATCCGAGGACCGAGTCCGCGAGGC
>JBGQDL010000135.1:0-11545 GCA_041495865.1 Thermoanaerobaculia bacterium
CGTCCGGACAGCCGAACGGCCTCGTCTTCTACACGAACGACCACCTCGGTACGCCCCGGTTCATGACCGAGGGAGCCGTTCCGAAGTGGATGGCGACGTACAAGTACCGGGCGTTCGGCCTCGCGCTGACGCCTCAGATCCCCGGCCAGGGCCTCGAGTTCGCGTCGATGGAACGCGATCTGGCATCCAGCGATCTCTATGACCATGCGAGATACATGGGCGGGAAACTCCCGAAGTTCAACAGCCCGGACAAGCTGGGAGGCCACGTTGAAGACCCGCTGAGCTGGAATCGGTATTCCTACGCTAGAAATAATCCGATTCGCTATTACGACCCGAACGGCAAGGAAGTCGCCGACGGAGTCCAGCTTCGCAAGGATCGGGATTACGCCCTCGCCACGGGCGGGCCATCCGGCCTCGCGTCCTTCGACCGCGCGTCAATGCAGGGTCTGAAATACGGCCTCATGGCATTTGGGGCTATGGCCGCCTACGGTGCTGTCGCCGAGTACGGACCGGCCTTGCTGGCAGCCGGCCAGCAGTTCTTGAGTAGATTCGGGGATCGAGTCGAGCGAGCGATTTCTGAAGCGAATCCCGTACTTGAGAAAGTAGGGTCAGACCTGGCCACAAAGGGGGAGGCCCGCGAAGTCCTCAGCAAAATGGGGCTGCCGAATGCGCAGGCGGATGCAGTGCGAAGCGCGATTTCGCGTGCGACGTCGAGCGACACGATTGACATCCTCAGGTCGAAGGCGGGGGACGTCGTGGTTAATCTGACAAGGCCAGGTGCGGATGGTCGGCAGGTCATGGAGTACACAATCGGTCAGGATGGCGCGAAGATCCCTATTCAAAAGGCGTACGACGTGTTCGGTAACCTGGTGCATTTGGACCCGAAGTAATGTCAGCGAGATCCTCCGGAATTGAAGAGGTGGTCCTGGGTCTCGTTCGAGGTGAGGTGCCCTTGGCCGCTTCGGGCTGGGCCGGGGTTTCGATTGAGCGAACCTCGGATAGCACGTGGACGATTTCGATTTCGCATCCCGTGATTGTGATGGCGTCAGCTGCAGACGTAGCGGTTGGGTTGTCAAAATACCTTTCGAAGGGCGAGCTACTAAGACAGTGGGGCACCTTCTTGCTAGGAGCGGCGAATGTCGTGAGCTTTGAACGCCTTGAGCATGAAGAGGACGGGGACGCAATCCTTGGAGCACTCTGGGACGTTGCGTTTGGGCGCGTTCTCAAGCCCGAGCAGATCGCGGTGGTGCGGCGATTGGCCGAAACGCGTTAAAGTAGAGGACGACGACCGCAAGGGCGCTGTCCCCCGAAATGCGGAGAGAGCGCCCGCGGCGCGCTTCGGCCGTGCGGGGAAGATGAGCCGGACGCTCAGCGCCGCGCGTGCCAGCGGGCCCCTCCTTGGACCTCCCATCTGGCACGCGCGAGCGCATCCCGCTCCTTGAAGTCGCGGGTCGCTGTCCGATACCGCTGCGGTGATCGGACCCGGTGCTTTTCATTTCCCTCGTCGCTTCGCGCCGAGGTGGTCCCCGCGCGGCCTTCGCCTCGCTGACGCGACCTTTACGTAAGCGAAGCCTACGTACCAGGGCCTCGCTGCGCTCGGCCAACGCGCCGGGGGCGAGCTGTCGGAGCTGAAGGCCTGGCACGCCGGCGTGCGCCCTGTCGCTCGCGAGCACGTGCGGGCGAATACGTCCTCCGTCCTCGCTCGCGGCACGCGTCGCGCCAGGCAGGAGCACCGAGAGCACCGGCGCGCGGCTGCGCCGCGCGCCCGGGAGCGGCAGCGAAAAAGGGAAGTGGGCGACGGCCGCCGCGTGAAGGGCGAAAACGCCCGCCAGGATCGGCCCAGGAGCCACGAACGCTGCGTCGCCCGGACCATGGGCATCCCGGTTCTTTTCTCTCACTGCGCCCTCGAAGAGGCCTTCGTTTCAATCGCTTCGGCTCACGCACGATCGCCGCCGCCCGCCATCGCGGCCGCGACGACCGCCGTTCGCGTCCGGCAGCCCGTTTTCGCGAGGATGCGGCCCATCTGCTTGCGGACGGTTTCCGCCGCGATGCCCAGCTCCCGTCCGATCTCCCGGTTCGTGAAGCCGTTCGACAGGAGCGCGACGATCCTGCGCTGCGCGCCCGTGAGGTCGCAGCGATCGGCCATCGATTCTGCGTGGGTCGTCGCGCTCGCTCTCTCCAGGAGGAAACAGATTCGTGTCGAGCTCGGAAGTTCGGGCGTCAGGGGAATGCTCGTCGCGACGTCAAAGCGCCTTCCCGAAGCGCGCAGAGGCGGAGAAGACCTCGGACTCGAATATGCCGCCGACCGGACGAAACGAAGGAAGTCCGCGGGTGCCGCCTCCCGATCGAACAGAGCCCGCGCCGCGGCGTTCAGAACATGTGGTCCATCGGGCCGTAAGATGATGCCCGGTAATGGGTTGTGCTCGAAAGCCGCTTCCAGTATCGCGACGGTCTCCCTGTAGCCGTTTCGTTCGCACACCGCGCAGGTGGACTCGATGGTCCGCGACGATGGACGATTGCTCTCGAGGGTTTTTCTTGCTTGATTGGTTTCCAGGGCGAGCACAGCGGGCATGGAGAGACCGCCTCCACTGATAGAGTCGGTTTTGGAGGCCCCTTTTTAACCCTCCCGCGTCATCTTTCTGAAAATGTCTTCAGCTCGAGGCGTTGGATGAGGCCACGAGCCGTTCGAACGCGGGGACAAGGTCGCTTTGAGCGAGCGCGCTTTCGAGAGACTTCAGCGTCTCACGGATCCGCGGCGCGTCGAGGCTCTTCTTCTGCCGGGCGAGGATACCGGCGATGTCTTCGAGATCCTGAGGGCGTCCGGCGAGAATCTTCGCGACGATGAGGTCCTCCGGACTGATCACGGGAATCTCGAGATCGCCGATCCGCGCCCGTCGTACCCGGTCAAGGAACTCGTTCTCGAGCCCGGACGCCGCCAGAACGACATCCAGCGGCATCTGCGTTCTGGAGTGAACGAACGGCAGAACGTGCGTTCGCCTGACGAAGTCGTCGACGTCCCCCAAGCGAAGCTCGAACCCGGCCGTTTTCATGTCTCTCACGAACCGCCCGGTATCGGGAGGAACGAGAACGACCGTGACGTCGACGTCCGCCGTCATTCGCGGCCGGCCCCAGATCAGGACGGCCTGCGCTCCGAAGACATACCACCGGTCTCCCCATCTACGCAGGACGCCGGCAAGGTCCGCAAGGAGGTCAGCCGGGGCGCTTCGCTGTGGCACGCCGCATCAGCTCGCAAAGCGCCTCGTGGGCTTTCAGATCTTTCAGGCGCTCTTCCGGTGACGGCCAGTCGGGGTGCACGGCAAGCGCTTCCTGCCGCAGCGCCTCCCCGATCTCCATGCACTGTTCCGGATCCACCGCCGCGAGCCTCTCCGCCCAGTACCGCTGTTTTTCCTTCTTCAGCAGGGCCCAGTCGCGGTGCAGAAAGTCGGCGATGCCGGTGGCGTCCATCCCGGCATTCTATCGGCATTCCATCCGGGACCGCGCGGTCGCGCAGGCCCGAACCGTCGAGATGACTCTCTCCCTACCTCTCCGTGAAGCTCTTCAGCTCGATCCGCTGGACGAGGTAGCGGCGGAACTCGTCGGGCGGAAGGGACGCGACCTCGCGGCCGACCTTGAGCTCGATGTCCGAGAGGGCCTTTTCCCACAGGAGCTCGCGGCGCGCGATCTCGTCGAGGTCGCGCACCTTGCCGAACTCCTGGACGAACTTGTTGTGGCGGCAGAGCATGCGGAAGGCGTGCTCCGTGTTGGGCCGCCTGACGGGCAGGCCGAGGATGCGCACGTCGTTGCCGACGTCGTGAATCGGCTGGCCCCACTCGCCGTACCCGCCGAAGATCGTGCCGAGCTTCTCGAGCGCGTTCGCGAGCTTCGGCTCGCCGCCCCTCTCGAGCGCCGCCTTCACGATCGGCAGCGTGATGTTGCGGAAGAGCGTCGGGTCGGCGAGGCGCACGTCGATGCCGATCTCCTCGCGCGTGATGCGGGCGATGTCCTCGGAGCGGATGCGGTTGTCCGTCGCGAGGTGGATCCGCTCGCCGATCGACTCCGGCACCGTGAGGGCCGCGAGGATCCCCTGGACGACGCGGTCCACGGGCACGAGGTTCAGCTCGGCCGAAGCGTCCCCGGGGAAGCTCGAGGCGATCGCGCCGATGAGCCACGCCTTGCCCCGGCCCACGGCGTCCGCCTGCAGGGCGTCCATCGCTTCCTTCGAGCGCCCGAAGGCGTTGATGGGCGCGTTCACGACCTTCGTGTCGCCCCGGTTGTTGCCGGTCCTCGAATGGCCGATGACGATCGAGGGGAGGAGCTGCGAGACGCGCAGGCCCTTTTCGATGAGCGTGTAGTCCGTCTCGAGCGAGGCCATCGCCTTCGTCAGCTCGTAGAAGTTGTTGTAGAAGTTCCGCGGAAAGACGAGGGCGTTCTCCTGCGCGGTCGTCTTCTTCTTCCGCCCGTGGATGTAGGAAGTCTCGATCGCGACGTGCTGGATGAACTTCGAGCCCCTGGCCTCCTGGAGGCCGAGAGCGAACTGCAGCGCGTTGCGCGCGCCCTGCACGTTCGAACGGAAGGAGTTCTCGTACGCGTCGTCGAAGGACACGCTCGCGGCGCAGTGAACGACGTGCGTGACCGTCTTCCTGAGCCGGGCCAGCTCCCGCGGCGCGATGCCGAGATCCGGCTTCTCGATGTCTCCGTCCACGAAGACGAACTTCTTCGCCTTCGCGCCCGCGATGTGGAGGCGCCGGAGGAGGAGGGCCCCGCGCTGCTTCGGCGAGAGGACTTTCACGACCTCCTTCGTCTTCGGGTCGCGGATCTTCTCGGGCCGCACGACCGAGACGACGCTCTCGACGCGGCGGTCGTTCGCGGCCTGCGCGAGCAGCTCCTTGCCGAGGAAGCCCGTCGCGCCGGTCAGCAGGACGTGCAGCCTCGGGCTCCGGCCGCGCGCGCGGAGAAGCGCCCGCGCGTCCTTCTGGAGCTTCTCGATGCGGGCCTTGACCTCCTTCTCGGAGAGGTGCGAGGCCTCGCGGAACTTGAAGAACACGTCCCGGTCCGCCACGCCGATGAGGCGCTTGGCGCCCGTCTCGACGGCTTTGCTGCCCGTCGCCGAGCCGAGCGCCTCGGCGAGCTTCAGCCCGAGGAGGTTCACCTTCCTCAGGCCGTCCTTGACGGCGTCCTCGTTGCCGGTCCACTGGATCAGGCGGCTCGCGAGGTATTGCGCGGTGACGTCGATGGGGTTCTTGTCGCGGTGGGCCCCGACGAGCAGGTCGTCCGGATCGATCGGCCGGAGCACCTCCTTGCCGGTCGCGAGACTCACCTTGGCGATGTAGCGCGACGGCGAGCTCTCCCAGAGCATCTCGCCCTTCGGGTTCGGGGTCGGCGAGATCTCGCGCGAGGGGGCTTCCCCGATCCCGCGCTCCGGCGGGGCCGCTTTTGTCTCGGGCATGGCGTCCTCCGAAAGAAGGACCGCCATTGTAGTCCTCGCGCGCGTCAACTCAGGGCCGCGACGAAGTCCTCGGCGGCAAGCGCGACGGCGAGGGCCGCGTCGTTGCCGGCTTCGAGGTAGAGGGTCGCCGAGGGATCGGCCACCAGGGCGAGAGAGCCCGCGCGGATCTCCCTGGCGTCCTCCCCGTCGAACGCGGTGAGTCGCCCCGAGAAGACGGCGACCGCCGCCACGCCCTTGAACACCCACCGCGCCCCGGGCGGCGGCCCGAGCCGCAGCACCGCGAGGCCCGCCTCGGGCACGCGCGCGAGTGCGCGCAGGCCCGTGATGCCGGGAACGGCCCTCCCGCCCAGGTCGTCCCTTCTGATGTGGTGTTGGGGCGAAGGCGACATTCTGGAAATTCCTTCGAAAGGAAGAGAGGGGGAACGCTCACCGGGAATCGCTGCGGCCGCGTGCGCGGCGGCGTTCCAGATCAGCACGTCGCCGGGGGAAACGGCGGGCGCGCCGCCGTCGGCACCCGCCCCCGCCGCCGAGCCACTGCCTGTGAGCACGAGCAGAGCGACGAAGTGCCGGTTCCCCTCTTCCCCTTCTAAGAAAAAACCACCATATCCCCCGCCGAAGCAAAGCAGGTGTCGAGAGGGAATCATATCGAACGCGTAAACGCGCACGCCCGGAGCGTGCGCGGTGCGCGGCGGCGGCGGCGCGGGACCGAGGCGGTCGCCGTCGCGCGGGATCTCGGACTCGAGCACCGGTCTCTTCTCCGGTGGGCGATCCCTCCCGAAGAGCCATCGCATGCCGCGACTCTAACGCGCCGCCCGGCTCAACGCCCGAGGAGCTCGTTCAGCCGCTGCGCTCCCGCGCGGCTCACCGGCAGGCGTGCTCCGTCGGTCAGGACGGCCGTCGGGGCGCCGGTGGCGGAGGGTTCCACGCGCGCGAGACGGTCGAGATTGAGGAGGTACGAGCGATGGACGCGGACGAAGCGCTCCTTCGGCAGCGCCTCTTCGAGGCTCGCGAGCGTCTGCTTCTTGAGATGGTTTCGGCCGGCCGAGCGCAGGAGGACGTAGTCGTCCTCTGCTTTCACGTAGTCGATCGCCGCGACGGGCAGGACCGTCACGGTGACGCCGTCCTTCACGACGACCCGTGTCAGCGGCGTGCCGCGCGGCACGGGGAGATCCGTCGCCGGCGCGGCTCCAGCCGCGAGGCGCGCGCGGGCGCGAGCGAGCGCCGTGTCGAAGCGCGCGCGGTCGAAGGGCTTGAGGAGGTAGTCCACGGCGTTCTCTTCGAAGGCTTTCAGCGCGTACCGGTCGTACGCGGTGACGAAGATGACCGCCGGCCGGCCCGCCTCGTCGCGCTCGATGAGCTCGAGCACCTCGAGGCCGTCGAGCTGCGGCATCTGGACGTCGAGGAAGAGGAGGTCGGGCCTCGTCTCGGCAACCGCCTTCACGGCCTCGAAGCCGTTCGCGCACTCTCTGAGGACCCGGATGTCCGGGTGCGCGGCGAGGAGCTGGCGCAAGAGGGAGCGCGCGAGCTCCTCGTCGTCCACGAGCACGGCGCCGAGAGGGGGGGAAGGCACGGCGCGATCGTAGCGCCGCGGGGCTCAGACCTCCGCCGGGAGATCGATCTCCACGCGAAAGCGGCCGTCCGCGAGGCGCGTTCCGACGTGGCCGGCGTCGCCCCAGTATGCCGCCACGCGCCGCCTCACGTTCGCGAGGCCGATGCCCGCGCCCGCCGGTTTCTCCGCTCCGGCCTCCGCCGGGTTCTCGACCACGATCGACACGCGGCCCCCCGAGCGCTTCGCGGCGAAAGACAGGATGCCGCCCTCGAGGCGCGCGGCGATGCCGTGCTTGACGGCGTTCTCGACGAGCGGCTGCAGGAGCAGCGGCGGCACGCTCACGTCGAGCGCGGAGGCGTCGAGATCCTCGGCTATCGTGAGCCGGTCGCCGAAGCGCACGCGCTCGACGGCGAGATAGCGGTGCGCGAGCGCGAGCTCCTCGCGAAGGGAAATCGAGGAGCGCTCGGACATGCCGAGCGTCGTCCTGAGGAAGTCCGAGAGGAGCGCGCACATCGAACGCGCTTCCTCCGGCTTCACGGCGACGAGGGCCGCGATCGAGTTCAGGCTGTTGAAGAGGAAGTGAGGGTTGAGCCGCTCCCTGAGGGCTTGAAGCTCGGCCTCGCGGGCCAGGGTCTTCAGCTCCGCCGCGCGCCGCTCCTGGTCGCGGGCCGATTCCGCCGCGTCCAGCACGTAGTGCATGGCGAGGACGAGAAGGTAGAGGAGGACGCCGAGGAGGAAGACGACGGGGCCGGCCTTGGCGAGCCGGTCGGGCAGGGTCTCGAAGGCCGGGAGGAGGGCGAGCGCCCAGGCGAGCGTCGTGCCCGAGAGGAGCCACAGCGAAGCCGCGACGAGCGAGGCGATGACGAGCGCCGACGCGGTGGCGAGGAGGCGGGACGAGTCGACCGGAAACGCCCGGCAGAGATACCAGGACGACAGGCACAGGAACGCGTAGAGGAGCGCGAGCGGAATCGCGAGAGACGCCGCCTCGAGGAGCGACAGCCCTCCGGCGAGCACGAGGAGGCCGCCGAGAATCGCCGTGAGCGGGATCCAGCCGAGGAGGTAGACCCCGAGGCGCCCGGAATGCGTGAGGAAGGGGTGCACGGCGCCCCCTCAGTTCTTGATGCCGAGGCCGCCAAAGAGAATGAAACCGGTGACGAGGAGCTGCTTCTGGGCCCGCCCGGGCTCGCTCGCGAAGTGGCGGCTCTTGTCGTCGGTGCCGCCGAAGATCGGGACGACCTTGAGGATCACGTTCCAGTCCTCGGGCACACGAAGTTCCCCGCCGCCGCAGAAGCAGAAGACGTCGATCGTCGCGTGATCGCCCGGCATCTTGGAGTTTCTCAGGTCGAGATTGAAGCCGCCGAACACGGCATTCGCCTGCCCGCCCTGGAAGTCGGGCGCGTCGATCTTTCGCTCGCCGCCGCCGAAGACCGCCCACTCGTTCAGAGTGCCGCCCGGGTTCGTGGACGCATCCCACGTGCGCGCCCCCGGACGCTGCCCGAAGACGATGCGCAGGCCGATGAAGACGAAGATGAGCGGAAGCAGGTAGTGCAGGTGGAAGCGCAACGCGCCGTAGTTGCGCGCGAGAAACAGCATGCCCAGAACCACGAGGATCGAGCCCGCCAGGTAGCGGCGCGCCCCGAACTTGACCGCGCCGATCGCGAGGAGGACGAGCGGCCAAAGCCGGACGATCTCGCGGATGTCGAGCAGGCCGAAGTTCTCGGCCGTGAAGAGAATGCCGGCCGCGATGAGGGCGACGCCGATGACGAGTCGGGACTTGGTGTCGGGGCGAGGGCTGGTGTCCATGGCGGTTCTCCCATGGAAAAGGTACGTCGAGAGGGGCCGCTTTGGCCCTCCCTATTCGGCGAATCGACCCCCGGCGGCGGTGAAAGGACGCCCGACGTCCGTGCTAGCGTTCCGCGCTCGCCATGACGCGCTTCCCCGACACGCGCGGTTCGCTCGTCGCGGCCATCCGCAGCCCGGACGAGGCGATCCGAGCCCGCGCACTTTCGACCCTGGCGGAGGCGTACTGGAAGCCGATCTACACGTACGTGCGCCTGAAGGCGGACCGGGAGCACGAGGAAGCGGCCGACCTGACGCAGGAGTTCTTCGCCCGGCTCGTCGAAAAGGACTGGCTGGCGAGATTCGACGCCTCGAAGGCGCGCCTGAGAACGTACCTGCGCGTTCTCGCGGACGGGCTCGTCGCGAACGCGTCGAAGGCAGAAGGGCGCGTCAAGCGCGGCGGCGGGCTGCAGATCCTTTCGCTCGACTTCGACGCCGTCCGTCGCGAGGCCGAGGATCACCGCGCGGCGGGCGAGCTTTCACCGGAGGATTCCTTCGAAAGGGAATGGGTGAGGAGCGTCTTTTCGATGGCGGTCGAGCGCTTCCGGGAGACGTGCGTGGCTGACGGGAAGGAGCTTCGGTTCGCGCTCTTTTCGGCCTACGACCTCGAAGGCGACGCGGCCGTGGAGCGGCCGCGTTACGAGGACCTCGCACGGAGGTTCGAGACGACGGCCGTCGACGTCACGAATCAGCTCGCGGGGGCCCGGCGCGATTTCCGCCGCATCGTGCTCGAGCTCCTGCGTGAGCTGACGGTCTCCGACGCGGAATTCCGCCTCGAGGCTCGGGCTCTTCTCGGCATCGAGCCCGACCCATGAGGCTCGGGGACGCCGCGCTCGACCGCCTGCGCGAGGCCGTCCGGGCGCCCGACCTCGCCGGCACGCGCTATCGGCTCGTCGGGCCGCTCGGAGCCGGCGGAATGGGGGCCGTTTTCGAAGCGGAGGACGAGCTGCTCGGGCGGCGGGTCGCGCTGAAGATCGTGGACGTGCCGCTCGACGGCGAGGCCCCGGCCGAGGCGCTTCTCGAGGAAGCGCTCGTCCTCGCCCGGCTCGAGCACCCCGGGCTCCTGCCCGTTCACGACGCGGGCCGGCTTCCGGACGGCCGCGCCTTCTACGCGATGAAGCTCGTGCGGGGCGAGCGCCTCGACGCGCACCTCGCCCGCGTGCCCCTGCTGCCGGAGCGCCTCCGGCTGTTCCTCAGGGTCTGCGAGCCCGTCGCCTTCGCGCACGCGAACGGCATCCTCCACCGCGACCTCAAGCCTTCGAACGTGATGGTGGGGCCCTTCGGCGAGGTGCTCGTCCTCGACTGGGGCCTCGCCCGGCCCGTCGCCGGGGCGGAGAGCGGCGGCGGCGCCGGAACGCCGGGCTTCATGGCGCCCGAACAGGCCAGGGGTGAGCCCGTCGACGCCCGTTCGGACGTCTACGGCCTGGGAGCGCTTCTCGACGCCGTTCTCCGGATCGCGCCTGCTCCGACACGGCCGAAGGCTCTCGCCTCGATCGCCGCGCGGGCGATGGCACCGGATCGAGACGAACGCTATCCCGACGTCCCGGCGCTCGCCGCGGACGTGACGCGTTTCCTAGACGGCGAGCGGGTCGAGGCGCACGCGGAAGGGCCGCTCGAGCGCGCGGGCCGCGTCGTGAAGCGCCATCGCGTGGCGGTCGGCCTCGTCGCGGCCTACCTCCTGGCGCGCGGGCTCTTCATCCTGTTTCGGCATTAAAGGAATTTCCCGGCACGTTGAAGAGAACAGGCAGGAGGAAAGGATGAACAAGGTGCTGCTCGGATTGCTCGTGGGGGCGGTGCTCGGGGCTCTCGACGGCCTCACCGCGTGGTTCACGCCGGAGGCGAGATCCCAGATCGCGGGGATCGTGATGGGATCCACGCTCAAGGGCCTCGTCGCGGGGGTTCTGATCGGCGTCTTCGCCCGCAAGGTCAAGTCCGTTCCCGCCACTCTCGTCTTCGGAACGGCGCTGGGGCTCCTCTTCGCGTATTTCATCGCCCGCATGCAGGGCAAGTACTACTTCGAGATCATGCTGCCGGGCGCCATCGTGGGTCTCCTGACGGGCTACGCGACGCAGCGTTACGGGCGCAACTCACGAACGGCGCCGGCGTAAAGGGTAGGGGGCACGAGGCCCCCTGGGCCTCCGATCCCACGCTATGCTTCCTTCGGGGCGCCATGAGGAGCAACGGCGACGAGGTGATCCAGGACGCCGCACGGCTGGCAACCCTCGAGCGGACGTCGCTCTTGGATTCGCCTCCGGAGGAAGTGTTCGATCGGCTGACACGGCTTGCGACCAGGGTTCTGCGCGTGCCCGCCGCACTCGTGTCGCTGGTCGACGGGAAACGTCAGTTCTTCAAGAGTTTCTTCGGGCTGCCGGAACCGTGGGCGTCGCAGCGACAGACCCCGCTCACGCACTCGTTCTGCAAACACGCGGTCGCGTCGGGTGAACCCTTCGTCGTATCGGATGCCAGGCTGAATCCGCTTGTCAGGGACAATCTGGCGGTGTCCGAGATGGGTGTGATCGCGTACGCCGGAATCCCGCTCACGACGGCCGGGGGCCACACCCTCGGCACGTTCTGCGTCGTGGACGCCAAGCCGCGCGACTGGACGGAGGAGGAGATCGAGGTCCTGCGGTGCCTGGCGGCTTCCGTCATGACCGAGATCGGGACGCGGCGCCTGGCCGAGGAGCTGAAGAGCCTCAGCACGGATCTTCAGC
>JBGQDL010000136.1:0-11534 GCA_041495865.1 Thermoanaerobaculia bacterium
GCTGGATCAGCGCCGTCTTGTTCCTTACGTAGGTGGAAAGGTCCGGGGGCTCCGGGATCGGGACGGTCTTGAGCGAGCGCGGAACCCCGGGTACCGGCTCCTGCCGCTGGCCGAGCGCCAGTCCCGAGCACGACAGCGCGGCGCAGAGACCTACCCGGGCGGAGGCGAGAATGGCGTTCCAAACGTTCCTTTTCATCGTGACCACCGACTTCCGAGGTCCGGTCCCGGAACCTCTAGCTGTTACTCCTCACATAGGATGTTCGGGGCGGCCAGGGAGAACAATGATGCAGAGTCGTCAGCACGTGCTCGTCTCGCCGAGCCCGGGCGGCGGTCGGCTGGAAGCGCGGGTGGGGTCGAGCGAGGAGGGCTCCTGAGGGGTGCCCTCGCTCGCCCGGGTTAGACGCTGCCGCTCGCTACGGCACCGAAACTCGGCTTGCGGAGGCCCCAAAGGCCCGAAAAGGCGGAGTCTGGTCCTTCCCGGCGGCATTACCGAGAACGAGTCGGCTTTCGCCTTGGCCGAGAACTAACTTCTCGCTCGCGGGCGGGCACTATATAGGTAACGAGACGAATCGGTTTCGCCCTTTCCGCGAACAGATCAGACGTGCAACGCACCTCCGCGGCAGGGTATCGAGTGGCCGGCCATCATCGAAATCGCAAATTCGAACGGAAGGACCTGAACATCATGAGCAAGCAGAGCTGGACCAGACTAACGCCGGTTGGCGCCCTGCTCCTGGCGACGGCGACCCTCCTCTCGTCGAGTCCCGCTCTGGCGGAGGACTCCCCCTGGGGGGCGAATTACTTCCCGAACGTGGTCCTGACCACTCAGGACGGGAAGCAGGTTCATTTCTGGGACGACCTCATGAAGGACAGGAAGGTCCTGATCAACTTCATCTACACCGAGTGCGGGGCCTCCTGCCCGCTCGAGACGGCCAAGCTGGTTCAGGTGCAGGAAATCCTCGGGGACCGAATGGGGAAGGACATCTTCTTCTACTCGCTCAGCCTCGATCCGAAGCACGACACGCCGCGGGTCCTCAAGGCGTATGCCGATAAGTTCCACGCGGGTCCCGGATGGCTGTTCCTCACGGGCAAGAAGGCGGATATCGAGCTCGTACGCAAGAAGCTGGGTCAGGCTGCCGCCCCCGGCCAGAACGAGCTGACCGACCATGCCACGACGCTCATGATGGGCAACACGACCACCGGCCAGTGGCTGCGGGACGGAGCCATGGACGACCCCAGGTACATCGCCGTCATGGTCGGCGACTGGCTCTCCTCGTGGAAGGATCGCAAGAAGGGCGAGAGCTACACGAAGGCACCGCCTTCCGATGAGAGCACTGCCGACAGGGGAGCGTACCTCTTCAAGACGCGATGCTCCGCCTGTCATACGATCGGCCACGGCGACAGGATCGGGCCGGACCTTCTCGGCGTCGCCGCCGTCCGGGACCACGCGTGGCTCGCCCGCTACGTGGCAGCCCCCGACGAGGTCCTGGCTTCCGGTGACCCCATCGCCACGGCCCTCTTCAACAAGTACAAAAGGGTGCGGATGCCGAACCTCCGTCTCGGCGAGAAGGACGTGGCCTCACTGCTCGGGTTCCTCGAGGCGAAGGGCGTGGCCAGCCACGCCGTTGAGACGACGGAAGCGCGGCCGGCGCGCACCGCCGACGCCGTCGCGTCAGCCGGCGCCAACAGGACCGGCGGCTTGCAGAATTGAGAAGGGGTCTTCGCGCTCGCTGCTGAGCTCGGTATGAGCTGGTACCCCCAGAGGGATTCGAACCCTCGATCTCCACCTTGAAAGGGTGGCGTCCTGGGCCGCTAGACGATGGGGGCACGCGGAGACATTCTTGAACTCGCTGGGAGACTGGTGAGCCGTGTCGGACTCGAACCGACGACCCCCTGCTTAAAAGGCAGGTGCTCTAACCGACTGAGCTAACGGCCCGCCCGGCGGCGGAGTGTAGCAGGGCCGGGCCGCCCGGGTTCCCGCGCACCTCACGCCGGCTGTCCGACCGGCGCCTTCAGCCAGCCGTCGAGCGCGGTGCCCGGGCGAACCATCGTCTCTTCACGCCTGGGGCCCGTCGAGAGGAGCCCGACCTTCGCGCCGACGATCTCCTCGAGAGCCGTGACGTACTCGCGCGCGCGGACGGGCAGGGCCTCCCAGCTCTCGATGCCGGCAGTGGATGTCTTCCAGCCCGGAAACGTCCGATAGACGGGCCGCGCTCGCTCGTAGAGGTCCGCGCGCGCGGGCACGGCCGAGGCGGCCTTCGTGTCGATCGTGTAGCCAGTGGCGATGCGGATCTCGTCGTGCTCGTCGAGCACGTCGAGCTTCGTGAGTGCGATCGCGTCGAGGCCGGACACGCGCACGGCCGTCCGCGCAACGACGGCGTCGAACCAGCCCACGCGCCGCGGGCGGCCCGTGACGGTGCCGAACTCGTTTCCGCGCTTGCGGATTCGCTCGCCGATCTCGTCGTCGAGCTCGGTCGGGAAGGGGCCGGACCCGACGCGCGTCGTGTAAGCCTTCATGACGGCCACGACCGCGCCGAGCGCAGACGGCGGAAGTCCGAGGCCCGTGCACGCGCCGCCCGGCGCACAGGACGACGACGTGACGAAGGGATACGTCCCGTGGTCCACGTCGAGCATGATTCCCTGCGCCCCTTCGCAGAGGAGCTTCTTGCCCTTCGCGAGCTCGCCGTGGAGGTACACCGAGGTATCGGTGACGAAGCGCGCGAGCTTCCGGCCGCATTCGATGTAGGTCTCGAGCGTCTCGTCGATGGGGGCGCCCGCGACGCCGTAGAAGTGCTTCAACACGGCGTCGTGATGGGCGACGACGGGACGGGCGATCGCGCAGAACCGGTCGGGGTCCACGAGGTCGGCCATGCGGAGTCCGGTGCGGTTCGCCTTCGATTCGTACGCGGGCCCGATGCCGCGCGAGGTCGTGCCGATGTTCGCGCCGCCGAGCGCCTTCTCGCGCGCCCCGTCGAGCAGCGCGTGCGTGGGCAGGATCACGTGCGCGCGGTCGGAGACGAGGAGGTTGTCGCCGACCGTGACGCCCGCGGCGCGCAACGACTCCATCTCGGACAGCAGCGCCCGCGGATCGATGACGAGGCCGTTGCCGATCACGTTCATGACACCCGCGCGGCAGATGCCGGACGGGACGAGCCGCAGCGCGAAGTGCTTGTCGCCGAACTTCACGGTGTGTCCGGCGTTGTGGCCGCCCTGGTAGCGGGCGACGAGGTCGAAGGAGGGGGAAATGAGATCGACGACCTTGCCCTTGCCTTCGTCGCCCCACTGGCCCCCGATGACGGCGAGCGCCGAGCCTTTGATGTGTGTCACTTTCGGATTGTAACGTCGGAAGAGAAGTTTTCTAGAAGGATGAGAGGACGAAGAGAAGATTTCTTAGAAGGGGTGAGTGTGGGCAGGGCGCGGGCAGCGGCGGGGCCGTTTCTCGGGCGGCGAACCTTCATTCACCCTTCTAAGAAAAGCGCCCTCTCCCGATGCGAGAATGCCGCATTGTGGATCGCGTTCTCGAGCTCGACGGGGACTCTCTCTCGCTCGAAGATCTTTTCGCCGTCTCCCGCGGCGAGAAGTCTGCGGTGCTCGCGCCGCGAGCGGCGGCGCGGGTGGACGCGGCGCGCGCGGTCATCGACCGCGCCGTCGCCGAGAACCGGGTCGTCTATGGCGTCACGACCGGGTTCGGGAAGTTCGCCGACGTGGTGATCCCGAGGGAGAAGCTCGGCGCGCTCCAGCTCAACCTCGTGCGGAGCCATGCGGCCGGAACCGGCGAGCCGCTTCCGGTACCTGCCGCGCGCGCTCTCATGCTCCTCCGGGCGAATTGCCTCGCGAAGGGCTTCTCCGGCGTGCGCCGGCAGACGCTGGAGCTTCTCCTCGCGTGTCTCGCGGGAAGAATTCACCCTCTCATCCCGGAGCAGGGCTCGGTCGGCGCGTCGGGGGATCTCGCCCCGCTCGCGCACCTCGCGCTCGCGCTCGTCGGGGAAGGGGAGGTGGAACGCGACGGAAAGCGCGTTCCGGCCTTCGAGGCGCTCCGGGCCGCGGGCCTGTCTCCCGCCGTTCTCGAGGCGAAGGAAGGGCTCGCGCTCATCAACGGCACGCAGCTCACGACGGCGCTCGGGGCGCTCGCGCTGCACCGCCTTCTCCGCCTCCTGAAGACGGCGGACCTCGTGGCGGCGCTCACGCTGGACGCGCTAAAGGGCACCGACGCCGCATTCGACGCGCGCATTCACGCGGCGCGCCCGCATCCCGGCCAGATCGAGTCGGCGCGAAACCTCCGGATGCTCCTCGCGAGCTCGGCCCTGCGCGAGAGCCACCGCGACTGCGGGGTCGTGCAGGACGCCTACGCTCTGCGGTGCATCCCGCAGGTGCACGGCACGGCCCGCGACGCGGCGGCGCACGCGCGGCGCGTGATCGAAATCGAGATGAACGCCGCGACCGACAACCCGATGGTATTCGCGGAGACGGGCACGCTCGTCTCGGGCGGCAACTTCCACGCCGCGCCGGTGGCGCTCGTGTGCGACCTCCTCGCCGCGGCCGCGGCGGACATTGCCTCGCTGTCCGAGCGGCGGACGGAGCGGCTCGTGAACCCGGCCCTTTCCGGGGACCTGCCGGCGTTCCTCACGCGGGACGGCGGCCTGAACTCGGGCCTCATGATGATTCACGTCACCGCGGCGGCGCTCGTCTCCGAGGCGAAGTCGAACTCCTTTCCGGCGTCCGTGGACTCGATCCCGACCTCCGCCGGGAAGGAAGACCACGTCTCGATGGGCCCGATCGCGGCCAGGAAGCTCGCGAAGAACGTGGACCTCTTCGAGACCGTGCTCGCGATCGAGCTGCTCGCGGCCGCGCAGGCGCTGGACCTGAGGCGCCCGCTCACGACCTCGGCGCCGCTCGAGGAGCTGCACCGCCGCGTGCGCGCGCGCGTGCCGTTCTGGGATGCGGACCGCCACGCGGCGCCCGCGATCGAGGGCGCGCGGGCGGTGGTGAGCGGGGACCTCGACGACCTGCTCGCGCCACTGGCCTGATATTCAGGCCAGCGCCGATGCGAGCGCGCCCGGCAGGTCGTCCGTGGGCACGTCCATCTCGGCCAAAGCGAGCACGGGAAGCGCGGCAAGCGACGGGGGGAGCTTGGGCGCGCTCGCGAGGCGGACGCTGACCCTGTTCAGGATGAGGCCCGGCGAGGCGCCGCGGCGGACGAGGCCGGCCGCGAGCTCCCCGGAGCTCGCGCGCGCGGAGAAGTCCAGCGTCGTCGCGACGAGGAAGCGCCCCGCCGCGAGGAGCTTCGCCGCCTCCCGGCTTCTTTCCTTGAAGCCGTCGTAAAGGCCGTCGAAGGCGCGGAAGAAATCCGCGAGGTCGGCGAGGAAGCCGAGGCCCAGAACGCGATCGGCGGCGCGCAGAAGGATCGCGCCGCCGCGCGACGCTTCGGAAAGCGCCCGCCCGAAGAAACCGTCGTGCCGGAGGAAGAAGCGCAGGGCGTCGTTTTCGAGGAGCGTGACCATGCGCTCCGGCGCCGCGAGGAAGTCGAGGCCGCGCGCCGCTGGGGGCGTGTCCAGCACGAGGAGGTCGACGTCCGGATCGGCCGCATGCTCGTGCAGCGCCTCGACGCCCATGTACTCGAGGACGCCGGGCAGCGAATCCACGAGCCCGGAGTAGAGGCGGTTCCCCCGGATTCTGCGGAGCGCCTCGGGGCTCGCGGTGCGCGCGAGAAGGCGCTCGAAGGTGGCCCTGGGGTCGATCTGAAGCGCGAGGAGGCGACCGCCCTTCGGGAGGCCGGAGGCGACCACCTCGGAGGGACGGCCGGAACGCGCTTCGTTCTCGGAAATGCCGAGGGCCTGCGCGAGACGCCGCGCGGGATCGACGGTGAGGACGAGGGCTCGCCGCCCGCGGCGCGCGGCCGCGAGGCCGAGCGCCGCCGAAAGCGTCGTCTTCCCGACGCCCCCGGGCCCGGTGAGGACGATCAGCTTCTCGTCGTCGAGCCACGGGCGGAGATCGAGCGTGTTCGACCGCGAGAAAAGAGAAGAGAGGAGTTCTTGGCTTTCCCGAGCAGGCCGACGGGCCGGGGCCGCACGGCCGGCGTCTCGCGACGGCGACGAGAAGTCCGAGAGATTTTCTTCGAAGGTGGTTACAAACGCCTCGAAGAAACGCGAGGCTTCGGCGGCTACGGTGACATCGCGCGAATCGGCGCTTTCATCCGAGGCGGGACGGGCGGGGGGCCGAGGCCGCACACCACTTTTCGAAGAACGGTTCTCTTCGAACGAGTCGACCTCGATCTCCGGCACTTCGAGGAGAGGGGCGCCATGGTCTTTTCCGAGCAGAGATTCTCTTCTCTCGTTCCTTCCGACGCGATTCAGGACGACCAGCGCCGTGGAGAGACCGGCCTTTTCGCGAGCCCCCGCGATCAGCTCCTCCGTCTCTTTCGCCGCGAAATCCTCGGGTGCCGACACGACGACGAGCGCGGCGTCCCTCGGCTCCTCGAGAAGCGCGTCGAGCCACTCCGCGAGCTTCCGGACGGGTCCGGCCGGAATCGTCCCGAGGAGCGTGCGGGGAAGGGCGACGAGGGAGAGCGCGTGGCCGGTGGCAGGGGCGTCCAGGACGACGAGGTCCACCTTCGGCTCTCGCGCGGTGCTCCTCTTTCGCTTGAAGATCTCGCGGATCTTCCCCAGGAGGAGGAGGTCGGGAAGGCCGGGCGTCGCCCGGGTGAAGAAGCGGAATGCCGGGACCGCGAGGAGACGGTCGGCAAGGAGGCGCACGGGCGCCACGGCGTGGACGAAGTCGGCGAGCAACGCGTCGAAGTCCGCCGTGAGGCCGTGGAGGCGCTCGGCCAGTTCCGCCTCGAGGTAGCCGGCGTCCCGCTTTCCAAACAGCGTGGCCGCGTCGCCGCGGCCGTCGGTCGAGACGAGGAGGACGGTCCGTCCGGCCTCCGCGGCGAGCTTCGCGAGAGCCGCCGCGACCGTCGTTTTCCCGACGCCGCCCTTGCCGGAGACCAGGAGGAGGCGCCGGGAGAACAGGCCTTCGAGAGCGGGGGTCGCGCGCACGCGGGCGAAGCCTACGCGAGAACGTCCGAAAGGCCTTCGGCCTTCAGGATCGCACACATTTTCGGTGGAATGAGACCTTCCGGAACTCGTCCTGGCCCCGAAATGGCCGCATAATCCATCACTCTAGCAGGAGGGCCGGCACAACGGACTTCCGCGAAAGGTGCACGCATGTCCGATTCGCTCTTCGACCAGCTCAGAGCCCGCGGCGAAGGCTTTTTCACGGAGATCTCCAACAACCTCATGGCAAACCCGGCCTTCATCGAGGTGCTGAAGAAGGGCATCGCCGCGAAGGAGCAGGTCGACAAACGCGTGGCCGAGGCCCTGAAGACCGTGAACGTGGCGACGCGCAAGGACGTCTCGAGGCTGGAGAAACGCCTTGCCGAGCTGGAGGCCGAGCTCGAAGCCGTGAATGCGAAGCTCAGGGCGAAGACCGCGCGCTCCCCCCGAAAGGCATCCGGACGGAAAGGCCAGGCGCGCAATGGCGGCTAAGCCCGAAGCGGCGGCCGCTCGGCCGCGCCGGAGTGGATCCGGCGCGCGCGTCGTGCGCTTCCCGAAGGTCGCGGACGTCGCGGCGAGGCGGCCGAAGGTCGTCGTCACGGGCGGCAGCGGCTTTTTCGGGGAGCGGCTCGTGCGCGCGCTCCTCGCCCGCGGCGACCGCGAGGTTGTCGTCTTCGACCTCGTGCCTCCGGCCGACCTGCCGGAGGTGAAGCACCGCTTCCTCGACCTGAACCTTCCCTTCGCGGACGGCACGCTCTTCAAGCTGCTGAAGGAAGAAAAGCCGGACGTCATCGTCCATCTCGCGCAGCTCCGCAGCCCCTCGCGCCAGGCCACGTACGCGCATGAGCTGAACGCCATCGGCGCGCTGCACGTCTTCGCGGCCGCCGGGGAGGCGAAGGTCCCGCGCATCCTCCTCGGCTCGACGTCGCTCGTCTACGGTGCGTGCGGCGACAACCCGAATTTCCTCACGGAGGAGCATCCGCTCCGGCCCGACCCCGAGGACCGCTTCGTGCGCGACTTCGTCGAGGCAGAGAGCCACGCCCGCGCGCACGTGCGCCGCCACCCGGAGTCGCGCGTGCAGATTCTGAGGTTCGTGCCGCTGCTGTCTCCGGAGGTGCGGGATTACAGGGCCCGGCTCTTCGCGGCCCCCTTCTCGTGGCAGCTCATGGGGTTCGACCCGCTCCTGCAGGCGCTGCATCCGGACGACGCCGTGGACGCGCTCGTGAGGTCGCTCGACCGGCCGGAGGCGCAGGGCGTCTTCAACATTGCGCCGGAGGGCGTCGTGCCCCTCTCCACCGTGCGTCTGCTCTTCGGGTCGCTGGGCGTTCCCGTCCCGCATCCCCTCGGCTATGCGCTCTACGAGGCCGCGTGGCTCCTCGGCGTGGGCCTGATGCCGGGCGTCCACGCGCACTACTTTCGCTATCTTTGCGTCGTGGACGATGCGAAAGCCCGGCGGGCCCTGGGCTTTTCGGCGAATCACACGACGCTCGAGGTCGTCCTTGAGACGGCGCGCGCGCGCTTCGGGGAGGGGCGCCTCGTGGACTTCGACGCCGTCGCGGACGCCGCACGGGCCGCTCGCTATGCCTACGAGCAGCGCGTCCGTCCCCATCCACGCTCCCGCGCGCAAGCCGCGGTTTCGGGGGCGGCGTCGTGAGCGCCAGCCGCCATCCCGCTCCGCACCCGGCCCCGGCTCTCGCCCCGCCCGAGCCCGACGCGACCTTCACGCCGTCGCTGCTTCCGAGGAACCCGGGCGACCTGATGCACGTCCTCCTCGGCGAGGCCACCCGGTTCCTCGACGCGCATCCGGGGCTCAAATCGCCTCGCGCGCTCGCGGACCTCTGGAATCTCTTCCGCGGCCGCTCGCGGACGCTCCTTCTCGACGACTTCGGCTACGATGAGGTGGCGGCGCGGCCGTGGACGGAGTTCTTCGACTTCCTCTACACCGTGTGGTGGCGCGTGACGCTGACCGGAGTCGAGAACGTGCCGGACACGGGTCGCGCGCTCCTCGTCTCGAATCACTCCGGCGTCCTCCCGTGGGACGGCGCGATGGTCAAGCGCGGCATCGCGCGCGAGCACCCCGCGCACCGCACGGCGCGCATGCTCGTCCTCGACATGTTCACGACGCTCCCGTTCCTGCAGCCGTGGCTGCGCCACATGGGCGAGGTGCGCGCCTGCCCCGAGAACGGCGAGCGGCTGCTCCGGCGCGACGAGCTCGTCGGTGTGTTCCCCGAGGGCGTCAAGGGCGTGGGCAAGCTGTTCCGCGACCGCTACCGCCTCGCGCGCTTCGGGCGCGGCGGTTTCGTGCGCCTCGCGCTGGTCACGGGCTCGCCCATCATTCCCGTGACCGTCGTGGGAGCCGAGGAGGTCCACCCGAACCTCGCGCGCATGGACTTCATCGGCAAGCCGCTGGGGCTCCCGTACTTCCCGCTCACGCCCACGTTCCCGCTCCTCGGGCCGCTCGGCGTCCTGCCGCTGCCGACGAAGTGGTGGATCGACATCGGCCACCCCATCGCCTTCGGCCACGGACCCGAGATCGCGAACCGCCCCATGATCGTGAATGAGCTCGCCGATCAGGTGCGCTCGACTCTCCAGACGATGATCGACTCGCGCCTCGCCCGCCGCGGAAACGTGTTCACGGGAGATTGAGCCGGACCGCTCTCTCCTCGCTCAGGATCTTCGACGCGTTCCAACGCCGAAAGACCGGCGCTCGAGGTCGGCCTCCAGGGCCGCGAGGGACGCCGAGAGGCGGGTCGTGATCCGTTCGCTCGTGCGGTCCGCGCTGATCTTCACGCGCGAGAGATCCCGCGCACACGCGGGTCGGAGCGTGAGGCCGTGCTTGGCGAAGAGGCGCTGGAAGCGCCTGAAGTCGGAGTCGAGAAGGGCCATCGTCGAGCGGTAGGCGTACTCGGCGATGCGGACGCGCCCCGACGTGCGCATGATGTTGTGCATGAAGCGCGGCAGGTCCTCGGGCCTCGGCTCGAACACGACGATGTCGGCGTCGGGATCCTCTTTCCTGTAGCGCTTGAGGCCGTACCTGAGGCGCGAATGGAGCGTCACACGGAAGACCTGATCGAGGATCGTGGGAAGGCCGCGGCTGCGCAGCGGGCCCGCCTCGTCGTCGCCCAGCCACGTCACGGCGCCCTCGGGATGAGGGATGCGCACGGGGACGAGCGGGTTCACGCAGATCGTGAGGCCGCAGCGCTGACGGAGCGCGAGCGAGATGTGCGCCGTCTTGCTGACGCCGCCGTCGATGTAGTCCACGCCGCCGATGCGCACGGGTCGGTACAGCCCCGGAATCGCGCACGACGCCGCGACCGCTTTGGAGATCGGCACGCCGTCGAAGCCCGCAGAGCCGAACGCCGTCGTCTTGCCCGAGTCGAGGTCCACGGCGACGAGGCGGAGCGTCTTGCCCAGGCGGCGAAAGTCGTCCGTGCGCCCCGGCTGCGTCAGCCAATTCCGCATCCACTCCTCGAGCCCCTCGTTGTGGAACACCCCTGACGGCAGGAGCTGGCCGAGGGACTGCACGAGGTCCGTGAGCGTCGTCTCCTTCCGGTTCTTGTAGAAGTCCCAGGTGGCGTCGAGCACCGTGAAGGGGGCCGTGACGAGGCGGGTCGCGATCTCGCCGACGTTCAGGCGGAAAAGCGAGAGGTCGTCGAGGGGGGTGCGCGTGCCGGCAGAGCGCGTCACGTTGCGGAAGAGGACGCCCGGCGTCACGCCGTTCGCGAGCAAGGCCGAGATGTAGGCGCCCGCCGAGACGCCCACGAAGACGTCGAAATCGGTGATCGAGACGTTCTCGAGCCGGTCTTCGAGGGCCGCGAGCGCGCCGATCTCGTAGAACGCGCCCGTCACCCCCCCGCCCGCGCAAACGACCGCGAGACGCTTGGGGTTGGGGGATGGAAACGGCAGGAACGCCCGCTCCGACGAAGCTCCACCTGGTGACTCGGGCCCGGGCTGTCGACGTTGGCCGGCCATTTTGCTTTTGAAATGAAAGAGGCGCCGCTTTGCGGGCGGCGCCTCGTATTCTAGCCGACTTCGCTCCGTCTCAACGGGCGCGCCGCGCCGGCTTGCGGGTCTTGAGCGCGTCGATCTTCTTGCCGAGGCCGTCGACCTTGGCCGAGAGCGAGCGAAGCTCCTTGCGCGTGGGGACGTTAAGGCTGTGGAGGCCTTTCTCGACGGCCGTACCGACGGTCTCGGTCACGTTCTTCGCGACGCCCTCGGCGCGGCGCGCCGCCTCGGCGCCCGCCTTCTGAACGCGCACCTGGACGTCACCCCCGACCTTCCCCGCGTTCGTGCGGAGCATGTGGCCGAGATCCCGGCCCGACTCCATGACTTCCAGGGCGAAGGCACGCGGGTCCTTCGCGAGCGACTGGCCGGTCTTCTTGAGGTCGCGCGCTGCGACCTTGACCTTCTTTTCGGTCTGGGCCGCGACGCTCTTCGCCTTGAGGCTGAGAGCGTCGAAGCGGTGGCCCGCCGTCTTCAGAACTTTTTCGACGGGCGCAGGGA
>JBGQDL010000137.1:0-11490 GCA_041495865.1 Thermoanaerobaculia bacterium
GACGTCGTTGGAGAGGCTGCCGACGGCGCCGAGGCGGTGGAGCTGTCCCGGTCCCTCGAGCCGGACGTGGTCCTCATGGACGTGAGCATGCCGAGGCTGAACGGCATCGACGCGACCCGGCAGATCGTGGCCGAGCGGCCGGGCGCACGGATCATCGGCCTTTCGATGCACGAGGACGAGACGATCGCCGCCTCGATGCGGGAAGCCGGGGCCGTCGACTTCGTGACGAAGGCCGGCGGGCCGGATGCGCTGATCTCGGCCATCCATGTGGCTTGCCGGCCCGATTCGGGCGGTGAATAGGATGAATGGGGAGAGGGCGGAAGCGAGCGCGGCGGTGCGGAGCCCGGAGGACGGAAAACTGGCGTCCCGGATGTGGTCACGCGGGTTCGGGTTGACGTCGCCGGTCCGAACGGCGGCCGTGACCATTTGCGCCGTCGCAATAGCCGACGTCGTCGCGAGCGCGATCCTCCAGTTAGTGAAGCTGCGCTCCTTCTGGGCGTTCATGTTCGTCGACATGGCCTTGGTGGCGTGTCTGATCATCCCGGTACTCTGGTTGCTGATCTTCCGCCCGCTCTCCCGGCTGTTCGAGGAGCGGCGCCTTGCCGAGGAGAGGCTCCGGAGGCGCACGCTCGACCTCGAGGCGCTCTACGGCGTGAGTTCGGCGGCGACGGGCGACCTCGACGTGGACCGGCTGCTGACCCGCGTCCTGGACGTCGTCCTCCCCGCGTTCGGGGCCGAGGCCGGCTGGATCCAGGTTCTCGGCGGGGGGCCGGCCGGGGCGTCGCGGTTCGTGGCCGCCCGCGGCATCGCGGAGCCTCTCGCCAAGGGTGGCGCCCCGGAACCTCGGGGGAACTGCGTAACCTGCCGCGCCTGGTGCCTCGCCCCCCCGGGGTCCGACCTGCCTGCGGCGATCGCAGAGTGCGAGAGAGGGCTCGGCGATGCCTTTAGGGCGGCGGGCTTCCGGCAACACCGGGCCGTCCTGCTTCCCGTAGGAGACAAGGCCGGGGCCATCCTGAATCTCCTCTGGCCTGTTCCCCGGCCGTGCGGGGAGGCGGAGGCCTCCCTGCTCCGCGCCATCGGCCGGCAGGTGGAGGTTGCCGTCGAGAACGCCGCCCTTTTCACGGCCGAGCAGCGCGCCCGGCAGCAGGCCGACACCCTTCGCTCCGCGAGCCTCGCGATCACCCGTTTGCTCGACCTCGAGGCCGTCTTCGCGGCGCTCTTCGACCACCTCGACCGTCTCGTCCTCTACGACCGCGCCAAGGTGATGCTCTTCGAGAGCAGGTCGCGCCTGAAGGTGCGCGCCTTCTTCACGCGAGCCGGCGTCCTCGACTTCCCCGACGCGCCCCTGGACAGCTTCGACGCCGAGGCGAATGCGACCGTTCGGGAAGTGCTGGCTTCGAGGCGGAGCGTCTGCATCGCCGACACGCTCGACCAGCCGGTGTGGGGCGGAAAGAGGCAGCCGGAAACCGAGCGAAGCTGGCTCGGCGTGCCGCTCCTGGCCGGAGGGGAGGCCATCGGCCTGTTCACGCTGGTAAAGGCCGAGCCGGGCTTCTTCACGCCGGAGCGTGTCCACCTGGTCGAGGCGCTCTCCGCCCCCGCCTCGGTGGCGATCGCCAACGCGCGCCTCTTCGAGGAGGTGCACTCGGGGCGGGAGCAGATCCGGAAAGTGACTCGCAAGCTCGTGGAGGCGCAGGAGGCCGAGCGCCGGAGGGTCGCGCGCGAGCTCCACGACGAGGCCGGGCAGCTGCTCTCGTCCCTGATGCTGGGCCTCCGCCTCCTCGAGCACGAGGCCGCGAGTCCGGACGCGGTCATCGGCCACGCGCGGGAGCTCAAGCGGCTCGCCGAGACGGCGCAGGAGGGACTGCACCGCCTGGCCAGCGATCTCCGCCCGGCGGCGCTCGACCATGTCGGGCTGGTTCCTGCGCTCGGGCAGCTGGCGGCCAAGTTCTCGGGGATGGGAGGACCTGTCGTCCGGCTGGAAACGCTCGGCTTCGACGGAATGCGCCTTTCGCCCGACGTCGACATCGTCCTGTACCGGATCGCCCAGGAGGCCCTGTCGAACGTCCTCCGGCACTCCGGCGCCCGTGAGGTGAGCGTCGTCCTGGAACGGCGGGCGAAAGGGATCATCCTCGTCGTCGAGGACGACGGCCGCGGATTCGACCTCGAGGCCGCGAAGCGTTCGGATCGGCTCGGTCTGCCGGGCATCCGCGAGCGCGCCGAGATGCTGGGCGGTACGCTCCTCGTCGAAAGCAGCCCGGAATCGGGCACGACGCTCGTCGTGGAGATTCCGAATGCCTAGCATCCTGATCGCGGACGACCACGGAATCCTGCGCGCCGGCCTGCGCGCTCTCCTGAACGAGGAGACGGACTACGAGGTCGTCGGCGAGGCCGCATCCAGCGACGAGGCCTTCCACGCCGCCCTCGAGCTGAAGCCCGACTTCGTCCTCATGGACCTCTCCATGCCGGGGGTCGGCGGGATCGAGCTGACCAGGCAGCTCAAAGAGAGGCTCCCCGCGACGAGGGTCATCATTCTGACGGTCCACGAGGACGCCACTCTGCTCCGCGAGGCGATGAGGGCCGGCGCCGCGGGATACGTCGTCAAGCGCGCCGTCGAGTCGGAGCTCATTGACGCCATCGAGACCGCGCGGCGCGGCGACCTCTACGTCCACCCCTCGATGACGCGCGCGCTTCTCTCCGAAGAGCAGCCCGCCCCGCCTCCACCCCGCAGGGGGGACTCCGCCGACCTCACGAACCGCGAGGTCGACGTGCTGAGGCGCATCGCCCGCGGCTACACGAACCGGCAGATCGCCGACGAGCTGTTCCTCTCGGTGCGGACGGTGGAGTCGCACCGCGCGAACATCATGCAAAAGCTCGAGCTCTCGAGCCGCGCAGACCTCGTCCGCTGGGCCGCCGACCACAAGCTGACGAGCTGATCTCGCCCGGGACAGGTCCCGCGGCACCGTGGTTTTCTGCGGAGTCCTGCCCGCGGGCTCCGTATTCGTCACGGATGTTCTTTCCGGTCGAGACTCCGTGTTTTCCACGCTTACATTCAGCCGAAATCGGACCCATCTTCGCATCGGAGTTCGATGAGGTTCTGGAGAGCGCTCAACCGTTCTCGAGCGCCGGCTGAATGTGAGGTGACTGATGAGCCCGAAGAGACCGCGGCTGGAGGCGGCCCGGGACGGCATCCTGATCCTCGACGCGGAGAGCGAAGCGATCGTCGAGGCCGACCCGTTCCTGACGGCGATTCTCGGCTGCTCGCGGGAGGAGCTGCTCGGCAGACCGCTCGCGGAGATCGGCCTCCTCGCCTTCTGCCTGCGTTGCGACGGGCTGCTCGAAAAGGTCCGGCGCGAGGGCTACTGCCGCTGCGAATCCCTGCCGCTGAAAACGCGCGACGGCCGACGCATCTTCGTGGAGTTCGTCGGCACGTCCTACAGCGTGGACGAGCGGACGATGTTCCAGTTCAACGTCGGCGACGTCAGGGAAAGCCTGCCGGAATCGGCCCCAGCGGCTCGGTAGTTTCTACGGAGACCGCCGGCCCGGTCCGCATTCGTTACTGAGCCTCAAATTCCGTGTTTTCTCCCCTTATTTCCACTCGAAATCGGCCATAACTTCGAAGGCATGACACCAGACACCGCCGAAACGGGCCAGGAGCACAAGCGCCTACTGGGTAGCCCACATCATTGTTTCGGCAACGACCGGGCACCATTCTCTAAAGGAAATCGGCAGCTAACCGACGCTTCATCCCAAAACGCTCGAGGCGAGCAGAAGAGGGAAGAAAAGTGTACCTCACCGAAAAGGGCCCGAGCCCACGAATCCAGCAAGCCGGAGACGCCCGAAGCCATCGGCTCTTTCGGCCCCTTGCGAAGAACGAAATCCACGAAATCTAGATCTGAGATTTAGATCTAAGAAGAGAGGAGTACCACCATGAGCAAGAGCAAGAAGAGCCCCCGCTGGCGGGAAAACGCGTACGAGGTTCCCCGCGGCTTCAGCAGGCGGACCCTCATCAACCTCGGACTCGCCACGGGCGCGGCGGCGCTGACCCGGAAGGCCATGGGTGCGTCGTGCGACGGCTTCGTCGACCAGACGCCGTTCGACATCTCCCTTGCCCACAACGGCGCCGGGGTTCTCAACGAGTCGGTCCCGACGAGCCCGTTCATCCTCAACCCGTTCACCGACCCGCTCGTCATTCCTCAGGCCATGAGGCCCGGGTACCGCCAGCAGGACGGCACCCTCACGCCGAATGCAACGAACGCCTGGACGTGCCGGTACTCCGCCTTCGGGCCCGGCATCTCCGCTCCGAGCTCGGCTTCGGGCCGCCAGGACGCCATGGGAGCGAGGCCCCGGAGCACACGGGATTCCGTCACGGGGACGACCTACCAGCTTCCGGACGCGGGCACGCACCAGCTCTGGCCCGGGATGGCCGGCACAGGGGTCGCCAACTACCCGCAGCCGATCAACTACCACATCCGCCTGCAGGTGAGGGAAGCCTCGTTCACGACGTCTCCCGTCCTTCCGATCAACGCTAAAGGAGCGCCGATTCCTCTCCCGCCCGGCGCGACGGCGTCCACGTTCGGCAACGGGTACCTCCTGCCCCGCAGCGTGATCTACGGCTTCAACGGGACGTTCCCCGGGCCGATGATCAACGCGGAGTACGGCAAGCCCTGTAACGTCCGGTTCGAGAACGACCTCGACCTGAACCCGAACTGCCTCGACCGGCAGGACTTCGGCGCCCCGGACTGGGCGTTCCTCACGCACCTCCACAACGGGCACACGGCGCCCGAGAGCGACGGCCAGCCGCACCACATGTCGGATCACGAGGGGGGCTACCAGCCGGGCGAGTGGTGCGACAACCTCTACCTGAACTACCCCGCCGGCGGCGACGACCGCGAGAAGCAGTCCTTCCTGTGGTTCCACGACCACCGGATGCACCACACCGGCGCGAACGTCTACAAGGGCATGGTCGGCCTCATGCCTCATTACGATCCGATCCTCGATCCGGGCGACGAGAGGGCCGGAGGACGGCAGCGGACGGCGCTCGGCCTCCCCGGAGTCAGGGTCAACAACGGGGACGGGAGCTTCGACGTCAAGTACGACATCCCGATCGCCATCTACGACTGCGCGCTGGACGACGGCGCGACGCCGCACTCGGACTTCCACAACGGCGCCGGCGAGCTGCACCCCGAGTGGTGGGGGAAGACGTTCTTCCGTCATTACCCGAACCACGGTTTCATCGGCGACATCTTCACGGTCAACGGGACCGCCTACCCGGTGATGCACGTCTCCCAGCGGAAGTACCGCCTCCGCTTCCTCGACTGCTCGGTCTCGCGGATCTACCAGCTCTGGCTCATGAAGGGCACGCCCCAGGCCGCCCCGGGAACGAAGGGACAGTGGCAGCTCCCCAACGGCACGCAGTGCATGAAGTTCACGCAGATCGCGTCCGAGGGCGGACTCCTCCCGGCTCCGATCGTCCGCAACTCCTTCGAGCTCTGGCCCGCCAAGCGCCGGGAGATGGTCGTCGACTTCACGAAGTACTTGGACGGCTCGCAAACGAAGCCCGGCGACGTCTTCTACCTGGTGAACTCGGCTCAGATGGACACGGGCCGCCTCCCGAACAACTTCCCGCCGAAGGCGGACTTCGTCCCCAAGCAGGGCGACTACATGGTCCCGCTCATGAAGATCGTCATCGACGGACCTCCGCCCGAAACTGACGTGAGCGTCGTGCCGAACGTCCTCAAGGCCCTGCCGACACTCCCGAGCTTCGCGGGTCTCCCGCAGCGGACCTTCACGCTGCAGCGTGGGAGCGCGAGCGTCGTCGTTCCGAACGACAAGGAGACGGAGTGGCTCATCAACGGCCTGCAGTTCGACCTCCTGAACCCGCTCGCCCTCCCCAAGCAGGGGCAGCCGGAGCTCTGGACCGTCCAGAACGGCGGCGGCGGCTGGGTCCACCCGATGCACATGCACATGGAAGAGCACCGCACTATCTCGCGCAACGGCAAGCCCGCGCCTGATGCCAACCATCCGGACGACACGGGCCGCGAGGACGTCGTCGCTCTCTACCCCAGCGAAGGCGTGCAGTTCTACCGGAACTTCCGGACCTACAAAGGAAAGTACGTCGCCCACTGCCACAACCTGGCCCACGAGGACCACAACATGATGTTCGGGTGGGCCATCGTCTGACCCGGTTCCAGGGGACCGGCCCCCGGCGCTCCGGCGCCGGGGGCCGGACTCCCCGTCGCGGCCTCGGGGGATAAACTCTCGGGCTGGTTGAGAGCGATCCAACTCCCCCGCGGATCGACCGCGAGAAGTGGGCCGGTGAAATGAAGAGACCCGCTCTTGCAATCGGGCCGCCGCTTCTCGCGGTGGCCGCTTTCCTTGCCGGGATCGGCTGCGGCGGCGCTCGGACAGCCTCGCCGACGGCTTCGGAGACCCGAAAGCTCCTCTATTATTCCTGCCCCATGCATCCGACCTACCGGTCCGACAGGCCCGGTAAGGACCCGACCTGCGGCATGGACCTCGAGGCCGTCTTCGATGCCGGGAAGGCGGCGGCCTCGGAGGGGCCATCCGCTGTCGCCGCGATCGACTCCGACGCGAAGCGCCTGCTCGGAGTCGCGGTGGCGCCGGTCGAGAAGGCGGGCGGTACCCGCACGTTCCGTCTCTTCGGCCGCGTCGCCGCCGACGAGGGGCGCGTCTACAGGCTGAACGCCGGAATCGACGGCTTCATCCGCGACGTCTCTCCCGTCACGACGGGGAGCCGGGTCCGAAAGGGCCAGCTTCTCGCCACGTTCTCCGCGCCGGCCAGCATCAGCGTGATCCAGACTTACATCCTCAACCTCGGCTCCGCGGACCGCTACCGCAAGGCCGCGGCGGAAGGCCAGGCCGAGGGCCAGGCGCTCGGCGCCGCGAACTCGAACATGCGACAGCGCGTCGACATGATGCACAACATGGGGATCTCGGATCTCCAGTTGGACGAGATCGACAAGGAGCGGACGCTCCCGGAGCAGCTGAAGATTTTCGCTCCCGCCGACGGCATCGTGCTCTCCCGGAACGTGTCGCCCGGGTTGAAGTTCGACCGCGGCGCGGAGTGGTACCGGATCGCCGACCTGGCCCGGGTCTGGGTGCTCGCGGACGTCTTCGAGAACGAGGCCAGCGACCTCCGGCCGGGCGCTCGCGCGCGGCTCTCGGTTCCGGGAACGGGGACGGCGCTCGAGGCGCGGGTCAGCGAGGTGCTGCCGCAGTTCGACCCCGCCACCCGGACGATGAAGGTACGCCTCGAGGCGGAAAACCCGGGCCTCGCGCTTCGGCCCGAGATGTTCGTGGACGTCGAGGTCTCCGTCGCTTACTCGCCTGCGATCACGGTTCCCCTCGAGGCCGTCCTCGACTCCGGGCTCCGGAAGACGGTCTTCGTCGAGCGGGGGGAGGGACGCTTCGAGCCCCGCGAGGTCAGGACGGGCTGGCGCCTCGGCGACAAGGTCGAGATCGTCGAAGGACTCGCGGCCGGTGAAAGGGTCGTGGTGTCCGGCACGTTCTTCCTCGACTCGGAGAGCCGCATGAGAGCGGCGCCGGCGATCGCGAGCGGCGAGAAACGGCCGTGATCGACCGCGTCATCGAGTTCTCCGCACGCAACAGGTTCCTGATCTTCACCCTGACGGCGGCCGCGGCCGTCCTCGGCTGGTGGTCCATGCGCCGCCTGCCGCTCGACGCGATCCCGGATCTCAGCGACACCCAGGTGATCGTCTTCTCGCGCTGGGACCGGAGCCCCGACATCGTCGAAGATCAGGTCACGTACCCGATCGTCCGGGCGATGCTCGGCGCGCCGAAGGTCAAGGCCGTGCGCGGGGTCTCCGACTTCGGGTACTCCTACGTCTACGTCGTCTTCGAGGACGGTACCGACATCTACTGGGCCCGCTCCCGGACGCTGGAGTACCTCTCGGGAGTGCTCTCGGGCCTCCCGCAGGGCGTGAAGACCGAGCTGGGTCCGGACGCGACGGGGCTGGGCTGGGTCTACCAGTACGCCCTCGTGGACGAGTCGGGCAAGCACAGCCTCGCCGAGATGCGCTCGACGCAGGACTGGTTCCTGCGCTATCACCTGAAGTCCGTCGCGGGCGTCGCCGACGTCGCCCCTCTCGGCGGGTACGTCCGTCAGTACCAGGTCAACGTCGATCCGATCCGGCTGCAGGCCTACGGGCTGCCGATCAGCCGCGTGGTCGAGGCGGTGCGGTCGGGCAACAGCGACGCCGGCGGCCGCCTGATCGACTTCGGCGGCACCGAGTACATGGTCCGGGGGCGCGGCTACGCCCGCTCGGTGGCCGACTTCGAGAACATCGTCCTCACGGCGAGCGACACGGGCACGCCGATCCTCGTCAAGGACGTGGGCGAGGTCGTCCTCGGTCCGGACATCCGCCGGGGCGTCTCCGATCTGGACGGGAAGGGAGAGGCCGTCTCCGGCATCGTGATCATGCGGAACGGCCAGAACGCTCTCGACGTGATCCAGCGCGTCAAGGCGAAGCTGAAGGATATCGAGCCCGGCCTTCCTGCCGGGATGAAGGTAGTCCCGGTCTACGACCGCTCCGAACTGATCCTGAAGTCGATCGCCAACCTGAAGTCGACCCTGATCGAGATCGGCGTCACGGTCGCGCTCGTCGTGCTCCTGTTCCTCTGGCACATCCCGAGCGCGCTCATCCCGCTCATCACGATCCCGATCGCGGTCCTCGTTTCCTTCGTGCCCTTCCGCATGATGGGCGTCACGGCGAACATCATGTCGCTGGGCGGGATCGCCATCGCGGTGGGCGCGCTCGTGGACGCGGCGATCGTAGTCGTCGAGCAGACGCACAAGAAACTCGAGATCTGGCAGAAGGGGGACCGCAAGGAGGACTACCGGGGCGTCATCGTCGGCGCGGTGAAGGAGGTCGGAGGGCCCAGCTTCTTCGCGCTCCTGGTGATCGCCGTCTCCTTCCTCCCGGTCCTGACCCTCGAAGCGCAGGAGGGGCGTCTTTTCAAGCCGCTGGCATACACGAAGACGCTCGCCATGGTCGTGGCCGCCGTCCTCGCGATCACGTTGGACCCCGCGCTCCGGCTCCTCTTCACGCGAGTGAAAGAGTTCCGTTTTCGGCCGCTCTGGCTGAACCGGATCGCGAACGTCTCGCTCGTCGGAAAAATCCACGCCGAGGAGCGGCACCCGGTCAGCCGGCTCCTCATCCGCCTGTACGAGCCCGTGGCCTCCTGGTCGCTGCGCCGGCAATGGCTCGTGATCGGGGGCGCGTGCGCCCTCGTGCTCCTCACGATCCCGGTCTACAGCCGGCTCGGATCGGAGTTCATGCCGCCTCTCGACGAGGGCTCGCTGTTCTACATGCCCACGACGATGCCGGGCATCTCGATCGGAGAAGCACAGCGGCTGCTGCAGGAGACGGACCGGATCCTCAAGAAGTTCCCGGAAGTGGACCGGGTCCTGGGTAAGGCGGGCCGGGCCGAGACGCCGACGGACCCGGCTCCCCTCTCCATGCTGGAGACCGTCATCACGCTGAAGCCGAAGTCGGAGTGGCGGAGGGTCGACACCTGGTACTCCGCGTGGGCGCCGTCCTGGGTCCGGTCGATCCTCTCTCACGTGACCCCGGACCACATCTCCCAGGAGGAGCTCGTCGCGCGGATGAACGCGGCCTTGAAGGTCCCCGGCGTGTCGAACGCCTGGACCATGCCGATCAAGGGACGGATCGACATGCTGGCGACGGGCATTAGGACGCCGGTCGGCTTGAAGGTCTCCGGCGCCGACCTCGCGACCGTCGAGTCGATCGGGTCGAAGATCGAGGCCGTCCTGCCCGGCGTCAAGGGCACCCGAAGCGTCTTCGCCGAGAGGACCGGGGTCGGCTACTTCCTCGACATCGACTGGAAAAGGGAGGCGCTGGCCCGATACGGGCTGAGCATCGACGAGGCCCAGGCAGCCGTCCTGAACGCGATCGGCGGCGAGGCCGTGACCACGACCATCGAGGGGCGCGAGCGCTATCCCGTGAACGTCCGCTACATGCGCGACTTCCGGGGCGACCTCGGAGCGCTCGGCCGCGTCCTCGTCTCCGCTTCGGGAGGCCAGCGGCAGATCCCGCTCTCCCAGCTCGCCACCCTGAAGACCGTCAGCGGGCCCTCGATGATCCGCGACGAGGACGGTCTCCTGACCGGCTACGTCTACGTCGACCTGGCCGGGCGGGATCCGGGAAGCTACGTGGCGGAGGCCGCTCCCCTGCTCCGCGAGAAGGTCGCGCTTCCGCCGGGGTACGCGGTGTCCTGGAGCGGGCAGTACGAGGCCATGCAGCGGGTCCGGGAGCGGCTCAAGGTCGTCGTGCCGCTGACGCTGGGCCTCATCCTCCTCCTCCTCTTCATCAACACGCGCTCCGCCGTCAAGACACTCATCATCGCCCTGGCGGTCCCGTTCTCGGCGGTGGGCGCCCTCTGGTTCCTCTACCTCATCGGCTACAACGTCAGCGTCGGGGTCTGGGTCGGGCTCATCGCGCTCCTCGGTGTGGATGCGGGCACCGGCGTCTTCATGCTCCTCTACCTGGACCTCGCCTACGAGCAGGCGAAGCGGGAGGGCCGCCTCGAGACCCTGGAGGACCTGCGACAGGCGATCCTGCAGGGCGCGGTCAAGCGGGTCCGGCCGAAGTTCATGACGGTCGCGACGATGTTCCTCGGACTCGTCCCGATCATGTGGGCTACAGGGACCGGCTCCGACGTGATGAAGAGGATCGCCGCGCCCATGATCGGCGGGATCTTCACGTCGTTCCTGCTGGAACTCCTCGTCTATCCGCCCGTCTACCAGCTCTGGAAGTGGAACTTCGAAATGAAGCGCGGACGCGACGTCGAGCGCACGGCGGCCCGGACCGACCGGGAGGCCGAGTCCCCGATTCTTCTGGGGGTCTCCGATGCCAAATAGATCCTTCCGCCTCGCCATGGCCCTGCCCCTTCTCGCCGCCGGAGTGTGCCTGGGTGCCGAGAACTACGGCGCGCGGGCCGAGTTGCTGTCGCCCGAGGGCAAGCGGAACACGGCGAGCATCACGGTCTCCCTCGACCGCGTCCTGACGGACGACGAGCGCGACACCCTGTTCGGGGCGTTCCTTTCCGGCGACGTCCGGTTCATGAAGAAGGCCTTGGCCAACCAGGAGTCGATCGGCTACGTCGATCGCGGGAAGGTGAAGCTCGCCATCAAGTACGCGATCTCCCGCCCCGCGGGCAAGGGGAAAGTGTTGACGATGGTCTGCAACGAGCCGATGCTCTACGTCGGAGGCGAGATTCCGGACCTCGAACCGAAGACGGGGTTCGACTTCGCCTGGGTCCTCCTCTCCGTCAACGCCGATGGGAAGGGCACCGGGGAGATCGCTCCCCTTGCAAAGCTGAAGATCGGAGACGAGAGAACGCTCATTGTCAGCGACTACGGGTCCGGCGTCATCGACCTCGAGGACGTTACCCGGGAGAAATAGCGGCGCGCTCTTCTACGCGACGAGC
>JBGQDL010000138.1:0-11343 GCA_041495865.1 Thermoanaerobaculia bacterium
AAAGTGAATAAGGGAGAGGAGCGCTCCTCGGCGAGCGGGGTACCCCCCTCCTCGGCGCGTGAACTCGCTTCGCTCAGACAGCACGCGCCAGCGTCGGAGGGCACCCCGCCTCGCTCGTCGCGCACGGACGGCCCGGCCTCGCGCTCTTCACCATTCGAAGAAAAAACCACCGTTTCCCCAGCCTCGGCGCAACTGGCCACAAGAGGGTCCGAAACAGATCTTCCCCCGGTCTTCTGGCGCGCCGCGTGGCTCTTCGCGTTCTTCACGCTGTCCGCTTCCTCCGACACGTTCCTGCTCCTGAAAGCGAGGGAGATCGGGATCGCCGCCGGCTGGCTGCCGGTCCTCTGGGCGTTTTCGAACGCTGTGAAATCCGCGTTCTCGATGTGGGGCGGCGGCCTCTCGGACAGGTACGGGCGGCGGCGCCTCCTGCTCGCGGCGTGGCTGCTCTATGCGGCCTGCTACTTCGGTTTCGCCTTCGTATCCTCGCCGTGGCCGTTGGTCGGCCTCGTCGGTATCTACTCGTTCTATTACTCGCTTTCGGAGGGCACGGAGCGCGCGCTCGTCGCGGACCTCGTGCCCGCCGCGGCCCGCGGGCGCGCCTTCGGCTGGATGAACGGCCTCATGGGCTTCGCCGCCCTGCCCGCCAGCGCCGGCTTCGGGCTCCTCTGGGAGCACGCGGGCTCGAAAACGGCCTTTCTGACGGGAGCCGCGATCGCCGGAAGCGCCGCGGCGGGCCTCCTCGTCCTGCGGTTTCCCCGCCCTCGCCCTGCCGGGTAAGATCCCCGTCATGTCGGGCCCCGTCTGGAAACGCCTCCGACTCAAGGGCACCTGCGACGCCTGCGGCGAGACCTGTGACGAGCTGCTCGCCTCGGGAACCGTCGTCGACTTCGCGTTCACGCCCGACTCGCGCTATTGCGCGTCCTGCTATGCCCGCTACGCCGGGCGGTACGACGAGCTGAACCCGAGAGCCGTGGACGAGCAGCAGAATCCGCCCGCCCTTTCGCGCCCCATCGCCACGGGCGACATGCCGGATTGAGCGCCCTCCCGGAGCGTTTCGCCGGTTCGCCGCTCCTTCCGATCGCCGAGAAGGTCGCGGAAGGCCGCCGCCTCTCGTTCGACGACGGCGTCGCGCTCTTCCTCTCCTCCGACGTCCTCGGCGTCGGCGCGCTCGCGAATTCCGTCCGCGAGAGAAGGCACGGAAACACGGGCTACTACAACGTGAACCGTTATCTGAACCCCACGAACCTCTGCTGGGTGGACTGCGCGCTCTGCGCCTGGGCGCGAAAGCCCGGCGTGGACGGCGGCTACACGATGTCCATCGAGGAGGCAGTCGCCGAGTCCGCCGCCGGCTGGCACGACGGCATCACGGAGCTGCACATCGTCGGCGGGCTCCACCCGTCGCTCCCCTATTCCTGGTACCTCGATCTTCTCCGCGCGCTCAAGGCGCGCTTCCCCGGCGTCCACCTCAAGGCCTGGACGATGGTGGAGATCGACTGGATCGCCCGCGTCGCGAAACAGGACGTCGTGACGGTCATCCGCGACCTCAGGAACGCCGGCATGGACTCCTGCCCCGGCGGCGGCGCCGAAATCTTCGAGAGGAGGGTCCGCGACGTCATCTGCCGCGACAAGATCTCCGGCGAGCGCTGGCTCGAGGTGGCGCGCCTCTGCCACGAAAACGGCGTCAGGACGAACGTCACGATGCTCTACGGCAGCGTCGAGACCGTCGAGGAGCGCGTGGACCACCTCGTGCGCATCCGCGAGCTGCAGGACGAGACGCACGGTTTCCTCGGGTTCATTCCGCTCGCGTTCCACCCCGAGGAGACGCAGCTCCAGCACCTGCCCGCCGCGACGGGCCTCACGGACCTCAAGGTCATCGCGGTCGCGCGGCTCATGCTCGACAATGTCGATCACGTCAAGGCGTACTGGGTGCAGATCGGCGAGAAGCTCGCGCCCGTGGCGCTCCACTTCGGCGCGGACGACCTCGTGGGAACCGTGACCGAGGAGACGATCACGCACGCGGCGGGGGCGAAGACCGAGTCGGGCCTTTCGCGCGCCGAGATGGAGCGGATGATCCGCGGCGCGGGCCGGGTGCCCTTCGAGCGCGACGCGTTCTACGAGCGCGTCGTGCGCGACGCCTCGGGCCGCGTCCTGCGCGCGAACCGGCACGACTTCGAGGCCTCTCTCCCCGCGGCGCCGGCCGGCTCTCCCGCGCACTCTTCCTCCCTGGACCCCGCCCTGGCGTCGAGCTGACCGCCGCAGCTTCCGCCCCTCACCACCCTCTGCTGCCGCCGCCTGCTGAGCCGTCTGCATTATTTATTTGCTGTGGCTATGAGCGGAAAGTTGTCTCAATGAAGGGCTACCCCGGCGCTACGGACGGTGCCTCCCCGTTTTCGGGGGAGGGTCCGTCGTGCTGACTTCCTGCGTCCTGGCACTGGCCCTTTTCTCCCGTCCGGCGACTCCGCCCCTTCCCGAGGTCGCGCTGCAGCCGCTCGGCGAAGTGGACGAAGGCGTCGTCGAGGGCCTTGCGCGGGACCTGAGCTCGTTCTTCGGGCTGAGCGTCGCGGTCCTCCCGCACGAGCCGCTGCCCGAGTCCGCCTACTACCCGCCGCGAGGCCGCTACCGCGCGGAAGACCTCGTCGCGTTCCTCTACCGCGTCACCTCCCCGGCGATTCCCCACGTCCTGGGCGTCACGTCCCGGGACATCTCGGCGCCGAAGGGAGAGATCGCGGACTGGGGCGTCCTCGGCGTCGCGCGCCTCGGCGGCCGGCCGGGCATCGTCTCGACTTATCGGCTGCGCGCGGGCGGCGCCTCGGATGCGCTGTTCTCGGCGCGACTCGATCGGGTCGCCGCGCACGAGCTCGGCCACACTCTCGGCCTCCCGCACTGCGATACGCCGCTCTGTCTCATGAACGACGCGCGGGGCCACATCCGCTCGATCGACGTCTCGACGGGCCTCTGCGAGCGCTGCGCGCGAGCGCTCGCGGAGCGGACCGCCGACGCGACCTCTGGTCTCAGCTCTTCTCCTTCGGAATCGCGAGCCAGCGCTCGAAGGCCTTGAGGTCGTCGCCCTTCAGGCGCTTCTTCACGCCCGCCTCGTGCGACGAGAGGACCGCCGGGTCGTCGAAGGGCAGCTTCGCGTAGAGCTTCCCTCCGGGCTCGTGACACGGCGTGCAGTGAGCCACCAGAATCGGCCGAATCTCGGACTTGAAAACGGTGTCTCTCGAGGGCCCGTTCGAGACCTCTGTGTCGGAGCGGGACCTGTCACACGCGAGCGCGACCGGAGACGCGAGGGCTGACGCGAGGGAAAGCAGCAGGGCCGGACCGCCGGGGGGCTTCCGCGCCCCCCGGACCCCCTCGGTCGCCCCCCGGCCCCCCGCGGTCATTCCGGTTTCACGGCCGCCAGGAACCGCTGCGCGGCGCCGTGCCCGCCGCCCCGCTGAACGTAGAAGCGGACGTACTTGCCTTTCGGCGCTCTCCTGATCTGGGCCTGCAGCTCCTCCACCGAGCCGACCGCCACGCCGTTCACCTCGAGGATGACGTCGCCCTCCTGGAGGTTGGCGTCGCCCGCGGGCGAGACGGGCTTGACGTGCGTGACGAGGACGCCCTTCTGGATTTCGCGGTCGAGCCCGTAGGCGCGGCGCCCCTGCGGGGTGAGGTCGTCGAGGTCGAGGCCGAGCATCTTCTGCTTGCCGGCCTTCGAATCCTCTTCCTCCCTGGCCGGCTTCTCGCCCGCGTCCGGCCGCTCCTCGAGCGTCGCCACGGCCGTTTTTTCCTTGCCGTCGCGGAGGTAAGCGATCGTGATCTTCGTCCCGGGCGCCTTGCCCGACACGTAGTCGATGACGTCGCGATTGCTCTTCACGGCGACGTCGTCCACCCTCGTGATGATGTCGTCGTGCTTCAGCCCGGCCTTTTCGGCGGGCTTGCCGGGCTCGACCGAGTTCACGAGGGCGCCCTCGGGCGCCTTCAGGTCGTAGGTCTCCTGCCATTTCTTGTTGATCGACTCGATGTTCACGCCGAGGAAGCCGCGCACGACCTTGCCCTTGCGGAGCTGGGGCAGGAGGCGTTTGGCCATGTTCACAGGCACCGCGAAGCCGATGTTCTGCGCGTTCTGCGCGCGCGCCATCGCGGTGTTGATGCCGACCACCTCGCCCGCCACGTTCACGAGCGGGCCGCCGGAGTTGCCGAAGTTGATCGCCGCGTCGGTCTGCAGGAGGCTCTCGAAATTCCGGGTCTCGCGCGAGAGGCCCGCGGCGCGGCCCTTGCCGGAGATGACGCCGACCGTCACGGACTTGTCGAAGTTGAGTGGGTCGCCGATCGCCATCACCCATTCGCCGACGCGGATGCGGTCCGAGTCTCCGAGCCTCATGACCGGGAACGGCCGGGGACTTTCGATCTTCAGGAGCGCGAGGTCCGTTCCCGGATCGCGGCCCACGACCTTCGCCGTGTAGTCATCCCTGTCGTTGACCTTGACCTCGATCTTCTCCGCGCCTTCGATGACGTGGTTGTTCGTGAGGATGTAACCGTCGCTCTCGATGAGGAAGCCCGTGCCGCCCGAGAGCTGCTTCTGGTCCTCGTCGTCCTCGGTACTCCTGCGCCTCGGGCCTTCCGGGCCGAAGAAGAACTCGAACGGGTCCTGGCCATCCCCGTTGCCGAAGTTGTGAAAGCTCCGGCGACGCTTGTCGGCCTTGATGATGTCCGTCGCGGTCACCGAGACGATCGCCGGCATGACCTGCTCGGCGATGTCGGCGAAGGACGGGCTGGCCACGGTGTGCGAGGCGCGGCCGGGAGCGGTCTCGGCCGCTGCGGCCGGGGCCGGCGCCGCCGCGGTCTTCTGGGCCGAGGCGAGCTTCGTGAGGTCGAGGCTGCCGGCGAGGATCATCCCGAAGACGATCGACCCGGTGAGAAGAGCGGCGAGGGACAGAACCTTCGTTTTTGTACGCATACCGTCCATGGATGATAGACCTCGTCGAGGACGGCTTCTGCCGTCTCCCGCATCTACTACGGGCAAGGTTCGTGCCGGCCTTCCTGTGTCAAAGCGACACGTCCTCAGAGCGCGGAATGATCGCGGAAGATGCAGCGGTCCATCGCGACGGGAATGCCCGCGGCCGCGAGGCCGCGGGCCGCGTTCTCGTCCATGACGCCGTCCTGCATCCAGAAAAAGCCGGCGCCCCTCTCGATCGCGGCGGCGGCGAGCTCCGGAATGAACTGCGAGCGCCGGAAGACGTTCACGATGTCGACCCGCACGTTCCCGGGAATGGAGGCGAGATCCGGGTAGCACCGTCGGCCCAGAATTTCCGCGTGGCCCGGATTCACGGGGATCACGTCGAAGCCGGCGCTCATGAGATAGCGCGCGATCGTGTGCGACGGGCGGGTCGCGTCGGGCGAGCAGCCCACGACGGCGATCGTCTTCGCGGTCTTCAGGGCACGGTCGATCTCTCCCTTGTCGTTGATGCCTGCCATCTCGCTCCCTATCGAGGCCGGCCCTTGCCGGCGAACTCCACGTCCTCCGGCCGGATGTTGTAGAAGAACGTCACGGTCACGCCCTCGCGGTCGTGCCCGAGGTCGTCCGGGAGCGGGCGAAACGCGCTCGAGCGCGCGATGGCCTGGAAGGCGGCGTTGTCGAACGGCGGGACGCCGGAGCCCGAGAGGATCCTCTCGGCCTCGACCCGCCCGTCCTTGAGGATGAAGAAGCGAATCGTGAGCCGGCCTTTCATGCCGTAGCGCGCGAGCGCGGGCACGTCCCAGTTCCGCTTGATCTTCCGGACCATCTCGGCCGCGTAGGCGCCCCAGTCGTACCCCACCGTGTCGAACGAGAGCGGACCCGAGTCCACGAATCCGCCTTCCCGGTCGTAGCCTCCCCCGTCGTCCCCGCCGCCGCCGGACTGTGCGGCCTTCCCGGCCGACTCCCGCGTGATGGCGTTGAGGTCCGGAGCGGGAAGGCCCAGCAGGCGCCGCTGGGCGGCGCGCTCCCCGGCCGTCGGCGGGTCGTGGAACATCACGGGCCCCTGCGCGAGATCGGTGAGCTTCTTCGGGACATCTCCCGCGGGGCTTCCCGGAGGCGGCTGGACCGCGGGCACGGCCGCCACCTTCGGACCCGCCTTGCCGGCATCGAGGTCCCGGATTCCCGACTGCGGATAGGCCTTCGGCATCGCCTGGACCGCGAGCTTCGGATCCCCGCCGTGCGCCTTCCGGTCCATGTCCGACGGCAGGCCGGTCTTCGGCGCTTCCTTCGCGCGCGCGCCGGGAGACGGGAAGAACTGGATCGGGATCGCCGGGTCGGGAGGCGCCGTCTTCATGAGGCTGAGAAGGCCGAGGGGGTCCATCTCGTCCTGCGCGGCGGTTCGCGCCGGGAGCTTCACGGTCAGGAGGGCGATGACGAGGAGGAGGTGCAGGATGACGGAGATCGCGAACGCGCGCTCCGTGTTGATGCGCCGCGAGTCGCCCGGGGTGGCGGCTCCGGGCGGCAGGAAGTCGGGAGCGGCGATCGCGGCCACCGCGTCGAAGGGATCCTCTCCGGCGGGCAGACCTCCCTTGGGGGGCCATGCCTCGGCGGATTCCACGCCCTCGACGACCTCGTCGTTCAGACGGATGACGGTGAGCTCGCTGATATGTTGCCTCGGGAGGGCGGTTTGTGGCGCGCCGGACCTCCCCTCATGGGAAGTCCGTGCCATCTCGATCCGACGCCGATGTTACGCGGTTTCAGGGCGTTTCCGGAGATCCGCGCTTGCTCGGGAGGCCCTGCGGCCCTATAATTCAGCAGCGGACTTTCAAGGGTCTTGAAAGGGGGCACACGCCCTCTTTTTTTTTACCCCAAAAAGGCTCCGGAAAGGCACGAAACGGCAGAATGAAGCAGGTGACGCTCCCGATCGACGACGTCGCGGCGGATCTCCTTCGCGCGCGCGTCGCCGCATGCGGGCTGGAGCTCTGCCACATCGAGTGGAAGAGGGGAGCACGTGCCACGCTGACGCTCTATGTGGACAAGCCGGGCGGCGTGACGCTCGCAGACTGCGAAACGGCCTCGCGCGCGGCCTCGGACGTCCTCGATCCCCTCGAAGAGCAGCTCCCGAAGTACGCGCTCGAGGTTTCCTCGCCCGGCCTCGACCGTCCCCTCTGGACCCTCGACGAGTGCGCGCGGTTTCGGGGTCGGCGCGTGAGCGTGCGCCTCGACACGAAGGTGGAGGGCGCGGCACACCTCAAGGGCGTCCTCGAAGACGTCCAGGAGGACGCGCTGACGGTCCTTGATGAGGATCGGCACCGACGATACACTGTGCGATTCGGCGACGTCCGGCTCGCGCGTCTCGTCCCCGAGCTCTGAACAGTCAACAGCCCACGGAGAACACGACACGATGAGTGCGACTCAACCCCCGACGGACAGCGGCGCGGCGCCGGAAAAGCCGGAGAAGAAGACGGGCAAAGGCCCGCGCGGCGGCGCCAAAGGCCGAACCGCGAAGGCGGCGAAGGCCGTTCAGGCTCCGCCCGCGACGCGCGCCGACGAGATCATCGAAGCCCTGCGCGCGGCCTCGCGCGACAAGGAGATCGATTTCGAGAGGCTCGTCGCCGCGCTCGAGGAAGCCATCGCGACCGCGGCCCGCAAAGTCTACAAGGTCCGCGAGATGGCGGCCCGGTTCGACCAGAAGACCGGAACGCTCACGGCCTGGACCCCGTACCGGATCGTCGCCGAAAAGACGGTCAAGCCGGAGGAGGCGGCGTCCTCCGCCGCGATCGACCCGGACGACGTCCCGCTCGGACAGGCGGCCGCGCCCGCGCCCGCCCCGGCCGCCGCAGCCGACCCCGAGAAGGAAATCCGTCTCCCCTACATCGAGGTGCTGCCCGAGGAGGCGGCCGCCCTACTTCAAACGGAGCTCGCCGGCCAGAGCTGGCAGGTCGTGCGCAACCCGCGCGGCGAGGAGTCCTCGGGCGAGGAGTCGCTCGTCGAGCCGGCCGAGATGGGGGTCGGCGACGAGGTTCGCCTCTTCCGCTCGACCGACGGCCTCGGCCGCATCGCCGCGCAGAGCGCCAAGCAGGTCCTTTACCAGAAGGTCCGCGAGGCCGAGCGCGACAACATCTACAACGAGTACATCCCGAAGCTCGGCGAGCTGATCACGGGCACGGTCAAGCGGTTCGAGCGCGGCGACATGATCGTCGACCTCGGCCGTACCGAGGCCGCGATCCCGCGGGAGCACCAGTCGCGGGCGGAGCGCTACACGCAGGGCGAGCGCGTGCGCGGCGTCCTCGCGGACGTCCACAAGAATCCGAAAGGCTCGCAGATCATCCTCTCTCGCACGGCGCCCGAGCTCCTCATGCGCCTCATGGAGATGGAGGTCCCCGAGATCTACGACGGGACGGTCGTCATCCGGGGCTGCGTGCGCCAGCCCGGCGACCGCGCGAAAGTGGCCGTGTCGTCCCGCGAGCGGGACGTCGATCCGGTCGGCGCATGCGTCGGCATGCGCGGCTCCCGCGTCCAGGCCATCATGCGCGAGCTCCGCGGCGAGCGCATCGACATCATCCAGTATTCCGACGACCTCATCACGTACGCGCAGAACGCGCTTTCCCCGGCGAAGATCACGCGCGTCTCGGCCATGCCGGCCGACGAGGAGGCCGAGCCCGAGATCGGCGCGGACGGCGCGCCCGTGGAGCCGGTTCCGACCCTCGAGTGCATCGTCGAGGAGGACCAGCTTTCGCTCGCCATCGGCAAGCGCGGGCAGAACGTGCGCCTCGCGGCCGCGCTCATCGGCGCCCGCATCGAGATCAAGAGCGAGCAGGCCGTCAAGGCCGAGGTCGCTCAGGCTCTCCAGCGGATGCTGCTCGCCTCGCAGCGCCGCGGGACGGCGCTCGCCGAGGTTCCCGGCCTCGACGAGCCGGCGGTCGCCGCTCTCGCGGCGGCGGGTTTCTCGACCGTGGGCGACCTTCTCGACGCCGAGAGCGGAGCTGAGAGCGGAGCCGAAAGCCGCGAGGGCGAGGACCCGCTCGCGTCGGTCGCGCTCGACCAGGCCGCGCGCGACGCCGCCCTCGAGGTGGTCCATGCCTTCGAGGAGGCGCCCGAAGAAGAAGAGGAGGCCGCGGGCGAGAGCGGTCTCGAGTTCGAGGAAACAGGCGGCGAAGATTCCTCTGCCGCCCCCGTGACGGAGACGCCCGAAAAGTGAAGACCACGTCCGCGAAGTTCACGGTCCAAGAGCTCGCCAAAATGATGGGCAAGCCCGCGAAGGAAGTCCTCTTTCTTCTCCAGGGCATCGGCGTCGACGTCAAGACGCCCGAGTCCGTCCTCGACCCCACGACCGCCCAGGCACTCCTCATGGGTAAGACGCAGGCGCCGAAGAGCCTCATCGTCCGGCAAGCCCCCTCCGCGGCGGCCGCGGCCGCGGCGGCGAGCGCCTCGGCCGCCCGGGCGCGGACCGAGCGCACCGCGCTGAAGCGCATCAAGATCGTCGAACGCACGCTCGAAGCCGAAGAGGTCGAGGCAGGGGAGCCGGCGCCGGCTGCCGAGGTGGAGGCGACTCCCGCCGCGGTCGAGGCACTGCCGCCTCCGGCTCGCCTCGAAAGTCCCGCGCCTGCCGCACCGGCTGTCGAAACCGCCGCCGAGTTGTCGGCACCGGTGGCCCCCGCTCCCCGGACTCCCCCAGTTCCCCCGGCTCCTCCCGGCGCTTCCGCCGCTCCTCCGGCTCACGCCGCAGCCGCGCCGCCCGTCGCTTTCACTCCGTTCACGCCGCCTGCCCCGGCGGCTCCGGCCGCGCGGCCGACTGCCCGTGCAGCGCGTCCAGCCGACGCGCCAATCCCGGCAGTCCGTCGCCCCGCCGCTCCACCAGCCGCACGGACGGGCGCTCCGCCCGCGCGAACCAGCGCTCCGCCCGCCCGTACAAGCGCACCGCCCGCGCGAACCAGCGCTCCACCCGCCCGCACGAGCGCTCCACCTGCTCCGATCGGCCCCGCCGGCGCCCTTGGCCGGATCCTGAAGCGCACGGCCGACTTTCCGCCGAATCCGGCCGAACCGACGGGGCCGGTCGCGCCCGCTCCGCGTCCCGACGCGATGTTGTCCTATGGCACAGGCGCGAGCGCGGGCCCGCATTCGCCCGGCGTCACGCACGTCAGGACCGCCCCCGCTGCCCCACAGGCCGGAACGACCGTCGCCCCCCCGCTGCGTGGCGCCGGCGGTCTCGGCCGCGCGGTCATCGCGCCGCCGAGCCCCGCCACGGTCCGACCCGTCCGCCTCGCCCAGCCCGTCGCTCCCTCCGCGGCCGGATTCCCGCGGCCGGGGTTCGCGCCGCGTCCCGGGATGCCGCCGCGCCCCGGTTTTGCCACGCGCCCCGGTTTCTCTCCGCGCCCCGGCGGCCCCTCGGGCCCCGGGTTCTCACCGCGTCCTTCCTTCGGCCGCCCGCCGCTCGGCGTGGCCCCCGCCGTGCTGCCCGATACGGCCGAGCGTCGGAAAAAGGACGCTACGAAGCCCGGCCTCGGCGTCAAGAAGGGAGACGCGAAGAAGGCAGAGTCGAAAAAGCCTCGCACGAAGGAGGTCTCCGCTCTCGAAGAGGACGTGCGCGAGTACCTCGGCACCTACAAGCAGGACACCTACGAGGACATTCAAACGCCTTCGGCCGAAGGGACGGACGAGGCGCTCGCCGCCAAGCCCCTCTCCAAGTCCGCTCAGCGCCGCGCCGGCAAGAAGACCATGGCCACGGAGACAGGCGAGGTCGTCGAGGTCAAGAAGAAGGCCGAGGGCCCCGTCTTCCTCTCGGAGGGCGTCTCCGTCAAGGAGCTCTCCGAGAAGCTCGGAGTCCTGGCGAAGGACCTCATGAAGGCGTTTCTGTCGCGCGGCGTCTTCGCGACGATCAACCAGCCGCTCGACCCGAAGGTCGCCGTGGAGATCGCCCGCGAGTTCGGCGTCGAGGCGGCGGTCGTGTCGTTCGAGGAAGAGCTCGAGCTCTCGCGCCAGCAGACCGCGAACGACCAGGCGGCGGCCGAGCCTTCGCGGCCCAAGTCGGCCGAGATGGCCGCCGTCGGCGAACGCGTGGCGCGCGCTCCCGTCGTCACCGTCATGGGACACGTCGACCACGGCAAGACGTCGCTCCTCGACGCGATCCGGAAGGAGCACGTCGCCGAGGGCGAGGCCGGCGGCATCACGCAGCACATCGGCGCCTATCGCGTCGTCACGAAAGGCAAGCCCATCGTCTTCCTCGACACGCCGGGCCATGAAGCGTTCACCCTCATGCGCTCGCGCGGCGCCAAGGCCACGGACATCGTCGTCCTCGTGGTCGCGGCCGACGACGGCGTCATGCCGCAGACGCAGGAAGCGATCGACCACGCGCGCGCCGCGAAAGTGCCGCTCGTCGTGGCCATCAACAAGATCGACAA
>JBGQDL010000139.1:0-11340 GCA_041495865.1 Thermoanaerobaculia bacterium
CGACGAGGCGCTCGAGCGAGCCCGGCTCGGGCGCGAGGCGCGGGGCGAGGCGCGCCGCGCGCTCGGCGGCGTCCGCGGGCCAGCCCTCGCCCGCGAGCGACGCGCCCGCGCGGGCCGCGAAGAAGAGATGGTTCCCGAGAATCGTCCCGCCGCCCTCTTCGGCGGGGTAGGTCGTCCACCAGTTCACCGTGAGACACGGGATCCCCCCGCGGCTCGCGACTTCCCAGAGCGCCGGTACGCGCCGGGCGGCGGCCGTGACCGACTCCAGCCGCGCCAGGTGCAGACCCGGCAGGACGTTCCTCAGGTACCAGCCGGCGCCCGCGAGCGGGCGCATGGGCGCGCGGACGCCCGCGACACGCACGAGGTCGAGAGAGCCGATCCCGTGGCGCCTCACGCTTTCGCCCGTCGCGACCGTCGTCCAGAAGGCTGCCGGGTCCCGCGCCTCCTTCCTGTAGGCCGCGCGCGCCGCTCCGTCATCGGGCAGCGCGCCGGTCCAGCCGTCCACGCCGACCACGACGACGCGCCGTGCATTCGCCGCCACGACGAGAGGAGCGTCCCCCACCGCCGGCACACGGAAGAAGAGCGCGGACGCCCCCACGAGCACGAGAGTCCCGCCCGCGATGGCCCACGCGACGAACGTGCGCCGGGGCTTCGCCACGAAGAGCCGCCCGGAGGCCGCGAGCACCGTGAACGCGAGACCGCGCGCGACGCGCACGGCGATGAGCACCGCGAGCGCCACCGCGGCGAGAACGGCTGCCGCCGCCGGCAGGCCCGCGATTTCGAGCGCGGGCCGCGCGGCGAGGATTCCGGCCGCGCCCGCAAGGAGGCCGAATGCCACCGCGATCTCGGTGGAACCTTCCTCCGCGTCTCCGTGGGCCCGCGCGCGGAACAGCGCGAGCGCGACGAGCGCGAGGACGACGAGCGAGGCGACGGCCGCGGCGCCCGCGAAGAGCCAGAGGAAGAGCACGGCCGCGTCGCGGACGGGCAGCGCCGACGACACGGCGAAGAGAACCGTCTCGGCGAACGCCACGGCGCCGGCGAGAAACGCGGCGCCGGTGGCCGCGCCGAGGAGGAACGCGCGCGTCCGCGTGCGCGCCGCGAGCGCGCCCTTGAGCACGGCGCCTTCCACGCCCCGTTCGAGGTATCCCCGCTCCCTGAGCCGCTCGCGGGCGGCGTCGAGCGAAAGCTCGACGCCGGGGGAGGAAGAGGAAGATTTCTTTGCTCCCTCTCGCCGGGAATCGTCTCGCTCGTCCATGCGGGCTCTGACCTTAACCCAACGGTGGACATTTCTTAGAAAGGAGGAAGGTCTTGCTCCCCGGATGTCCGGTGTCAAGGGTCGACGACCGCTGCGCGGCGCGCGAAGCGCGCCCTTGACTCCGGACATCCGGGAAGAAGATTTCTACTATCGGCGGCTGCATCAGCAGCCGCCGCATATGAGAGAAATCCTGGAGCCCCTCGGTTTTCAGCTCGTCCGGTCCCTCAGCAGAAGGGCGAATTCTCTCAGCAGAATCCCCTTCTTTCCGAACATCGCGATGGATTCGACCGCCTGGGCCGTCAAGTCGGCAACGAGCGCGCGGGCGCCCTCGCGCCCCACGTGGCGCACGAACGTGGGCGCGGGCGCCCGGCGCGCGATCTTGCCCATGTCCGCCGCGGGCACGATCTCGAGGAGGTCGTCCACGATCTGGAACGCGAGGCCGACATTTCGCGCGTACGAGCGCACGGCGCCGAGCTCCTTCTCGCGCGCGCCGCCGAGGACGGCGCCGAACTCGGCCGACGCCACGAAGAGCGCGCCGGTCTTGCGCGCGTGGATCGTCTCGAGGCGGTCGAACGTGGCGCCGGCCTCGTCCGTCGCGAGGTCGAGCGCCTGGCCCGACGCGAGGCCCGCGAGGCCCGAGGCGTCCGCGAGGCGCGAGACGAGGTCGAGCGCGGCCGTGGCCGGAAGGCCCCCGCGCCGCGCGTGAAGGCCGGCCTCGGCGAGGAGGCCGAACGCGCGCGCGAGCAGCGTCACCGCCGCGAGGATCGCGTTTCCCTCGCCGTGCAGAACGTGCAGGGCGGGCTTTCCGCGCCGGAGCGTGGCATCGTCCATCGAGGGCAGGTCGTCGAGGACGAGGGAGGCCGCGTGCACCATCTCGATCGCGCAGCCCGCTTCGATGAGGCGCGGTCGGGGCGCCTCGAACAGGTCGCCGGCGAGGACGACGAGCGCGGGCCTCACGCGCTTGCCGGGCGAGAGAAGCGCCTCGCTCGTGGCGCGCGGCAGGGGATCCAGCGGGTCGGGCGCGGGCGCGTCCGCCGCGAGGATGGCCAGGAGCCGCGCGTCCACCGCGCCACGAACCGCGGCGAGAAGGCGCGAGAGAGAAGAGGAGGCGGGCGCGGCCACGTCTCTCACCCGAAGCGAGGAAGGACGCCGCGCCTCCCGGAGCCCATCAGAAGCTCGCGAGCGCGTCCTTCTCGTTCGTGAAAACGTCGAAGACCGTGATGAGCTGCGTCACGGTGAGCACGTCGCTGATCTTGGGCGGAAGGTTCAGGAGCTTCAGCTTCGCCCCCTTGTGCGTGGCCGTCGTGTAGCAGCCCACGAGCTCGCCGACGCCGGAGGAGTCGATGGTCGTGACGTCCTTCATGTCGACGAGGAGCTTTGTCGCGCCTCCGTGCACGGCCGCATGGATGGCTTCCCGCATCTGCAGGTCGCCCGCCCCGATCGTGATCTTCCCGTGCAGCTCGACGATCTTGACGTCGCCGACGTCGCGCGTGGTCACCGTGGTCTTCATCGTGTTTGTACTCCCTTCTTCTGGTCGGAACCGAAGTGCTTTCTCATCGTCAGAACGGTGCCTCCGCGCTCGCCGCGCGAGAACGTCACGTCGTCCATGAAGGTCTTCATGTAGAAGATGCCGCGCCCCGACGTCTTCATCTGGTTCTCGGGCGCGAGCGGGTCCGCGACGGCGGTGGTTTCGAATCCCTCGCCCTCGTCGCCGACGACGATTTCGAGGTCGTTTGCGGAGCCTCCCAGGGAGAGCATGACACGCCGGGAAGGATCCTGGCGGTTGCCGTGCTTGATCGCGTTGGCGAGCGCCTCGCGCAGTGCGACCCCGATCCAGTGCTCGGCGTCGATCCCGATCCCGCGCAGTCGGCACACGTATTCGAGCACGGCCTGGCCGAGCTCGAGGTTCTCGTACCGGCTGGACAGCCAGAGGACGATGGGTCCCGGCGAGACGGGGGACGATTCGGTCATCGCGGATGAACGAGGAGACGCGCTGCTAAGCTCGAAGCCTCGATGTTTCCCTCCACACTCGTCCCGGAACGCCGGCGCATGATACGCGAGCGCAGCGCGGATCGTCCATGGCCCTGGGCCTGCGTCGGAGTCCTGCTCGCGGCCCTCGTTGCGGCGGCCGGGCCCGCCGCCGCTGAACGCCCGATCGCCGAGCGCCTCCCCGAGGCGGTGGCCGGCGCCCAGAAGCTCGTCGAAAAGGTCCGGGGCGTGCCCTTCCCGGGCCGGGTCGCGTCGGCGATCCTGCCCGAGAAGGACCTCACGCGCGTTCTCGCCCTGAAGCTCGTCGAGGACCTGCCGGCGCCCTTCAACCGCTTCGCGGCGTCCCTCGCGGCCGCCGGCTTCTTCGACCCCGACCCTCTCCTCGAGCAGAAGCTCACGACGCTCTACGCGCGCCAGGTGGCGGGCTTCTATGACCCCGCCGAAAAGAAGTTCTTCATCGTGCCCGAGCGCACGGCTCTCGCGGCGGCGGGGGCCCCCGCTCTGGGCCTCTCGGCGGAGACCCTGCTCGAAGACACGCTTCTGGCCCATGAGCTGACGCACGCGCTGCAGGACCGCCGCCTCGACCTCGTCCCGCGCCTCAAGTCCCTGCGCGATTCCTCCGACGGCACCCTCGCGCTCGAAGCCTTCCTGGAGGGCGAGGCCACCGTCGTGATGATGGACGCGCTCCTGACGCGGCTTCCCGACGAGGCGAAGGAGCTCTTCGGCGAGAACACCCTCACGACGATGATGTCCGGCCTCGCCGCGGGTGCCTCCGTCGAGGGCGGCGAGGGAGTGCCGTCCTTTTTCATCAAGGAAATGCTCTTCCCGTACGTGAACGGAACGGCGTTCATCCAGGCCAGGAAGAAGACGGGCGGCTGGCCGGCCGTGGACGCCGCCTATGCGCGGCTTCCCGCGACGACGTCCGAAATCCTCCACCCGGACCGCGCTGGCGCCGGGCGCGTTCTCCTCAACGCCGGCGACCGCCCCTCGCCCGCGAGCGTCCCGCGGGGGATGCGCCTTCTCTACGAGGACACCTTCGGGGAGTGGATGCTCGGGGCGCTCCTCGAGCGCGCGGGCGCAGCGAATCCCGCCGCTCTCGCGGCCGAGTGGCAGGACGATCGAATCGTGTTCTTCGAGCCGAAGGAGTTCCTGGGCGAAGGGCCGCTCCCGGTCGGATTCGTCTGGCGCCTGCGCGCGACGTCGCCGGCGGCGGCGAAGCGGATCGCGGCGGCGCTCGAGCCCCTTTACAGGCGCCCGGACGGCCGGCCCGCCGCCACGGTGACCGCCACGGCCGACCGCGTGGAGGTCGTGCGCGGCCGCGTCGCGGCGCCCGTTCCCGCCTCGGAGCCGGCGCTCAGCTCCCCGCGAGCAGCTTCAGCGCGGCCGGAAGGAAAATGAAGAGCTGAATCGCGTCGAACGTGCCGTGCGCGAGGATCGAGGCGACGGCGTTGCCCGTCTTCGCGAAGGCCACGGCGAGGACGACGGTGATCGCGAGCAGCCCGACGAAAAAGAACGGCTCGCCGTAGCCGGCGTGCGCGAGCAGGAAGAAGATCGACGCCGGAACGGCCCCCAGGCGGCGCTGGAGAAACGCCCGGAAGTGGAACTCCTCGAGCGTCATGGCCATCAGGACTAGAAGGCCCCGCTGGGCGGCCGGGCGCCCGGCGAGCCAGGCCACGAGCGGCGGCACCGCGCGGTGCGGGTCGTAATCGAAGGCGCTGAGGAGCAGGGCCGCCGCGAGGCCCACGACGAGCGTCAGCGTCCAGCCGATCAGGCCGAGCGCGACGCCCGCGCCGGCCTCGGCGAGCGGGCGTTTCGTGTCGAGCCCGAGAAAGGCCTTCAGCGGCGGTCTTCCGCTCAGAAGCCACCACCCGAAAAGGAAGCCCGCGAGGAGGGACTGCACGGCGAAGACCTGCGAGAAGCGCAGCCGCGACACGTCGGGCGCGTGCCCCGGCGAGGCGGCGGGGAGAATCGCCGTGGAGACGAGAACGAGGGCGAGGAGGAGGAGCGCGATGCGCTTCCTCCATGGAGTCGAAAACGTGTCGCGCCGGAAGGCTCCCTTGCGGTCCGCCACGTAGACGATGGCGAGGACGAGCGGGAGGCCCGTGCCGAATAGGAGAACTCTGTCGAGCGACGTCACGCCTTGGGTCCCGGAGGGCGCCAGGACTTTACCAGACGCCCTCCCGGGGCGTGACTTCGGGCACCTCAGAAAAGGCCCGGCGGTACACTCTTCGCGAGCGATATGAAAGCAGGCCCCGCGGCGTTCAAGGCCGGCGCGTTTGTCCTGAAAGAGGGCGAGTCCGGCAGCGAGATGTTCATCATCGAGTCGGGCTCGGTGGAGATCCTCCGCGGGTCCGGCGCGGCCGAGGCCAGACTCGGGCTGCTCGAGCCGGGAGACTTCTTCGGGGAGATGGCGCTTCTCGACGACCAGCCGCGCAGCGCGTCCGCCCGCGCGGTGACCGACTGCCGACTCCTCGCCATCGACGCGACCACGTTCGACCAGATGCTGCGGCAGTACCCCGAGATCGCCGTGCGCATGCTCCGCAGCCTCGCCGCTCGCCTCCGCGCCGAGACCTCGCGCGCCGAACGGGCTGAAGGGACGCTCCCGAAGGCATCCCCGGTGCCCCCCGCGGAACCCGCCGCCCCACCCGCCCCGGAACCCAAAGCCCCCGCCCCCGCGGCTCCTGCCCCCGCCCCCGCGGCCCCTGCCCCCGCCCCCGCGGCCCCTGCCCCCGCCCCCGCGGCCCCCGCGACTCCCGCCCCCGCTCGCCCACGCGCCGCTTCGCACCCGGCCCGCGCGCACCCCCCGCCCGCGAAGCCGACCCCCAACGTGTCCGGATCCGCGGTCGCCGCGCGGCCGCGCGCTCTCGTTCCCCAGGGTGGCGCCGCCATTCCGCTTCCGGACCAGGACGACGTGAGGCTCGGACGGTTCGACTCGGTGACTGGACTCGCTCCCGATGTCGAGCTCGGACCGCTCGACACGAAACACCTCACGAGCCGCCGGCATGCGCGCCTCGTCCGCGAGGGCGGCGAGACGTTCGTCCTCGAGGAGATCGGAACGGCGAACGGCACGTTCGTGAATGGCGTGCGCATCACGACGGGAGTGAAGACGCGGGTCAAGAACGGCGACGTGCTGCGCCTCGGCGGCGTCGAGCTCGTCTATAGCGGAGACTGAGGTCCCGAGGCCGGTCTCTCACCCCCGGCGCGTGCTAACGTCCTCCCCGTGCCTCTCGAGATCCGCGAAAGCAGCGAATCCGAGGTCCTCGTGCTCGAGCTCGTCGGACGGCTCGACACGAAGACGTCCGCGGAGCTCGAGAAGTCCGTCGCGAGGCACCTCGGAGCCGGCCAGCGCCGTTTCGTCCTCGACCTCGCGGGCATGGAGTACGTTTCGAGCGCGGGCCTGAGGATCTTCCTCATGCTGGGCAAGAAGGTCACCGGGGGGTCCGGCAGCCTGGTCCTCTGCAACCTCAATGCGCAGGTGAAGGAGGTCTTCGACATCGCGGGCTTCACGCGTCTGTTCAAGCTCGCCGCGACGCGGGCCGAAGCGCTCGCCCGAGGCGCCTCGGCGGCGCCCGGAGCGTCCCTCGCCGGACGCGCGGCCGCCGCGTTCGGCGTCGACGCGCCCGAGGGGCCTCCGGCCTCCGCCGAGGTTCGCGAGCTCGCGGCGCGGGCAGCCGCGCTCCTCGCGCCGCGGAATTCCGGAAAGGGCAAGCCCTAGGGCCGCGACGGCCCGAAGCACACGAGCGTCACGTCGTCCCCGGGCGGCGTCCCCTGCAAGAAAAGCTCGACGGCCGAGAGGATGCAGGCGAGGACCTCGCCGGGCGCGGGGCCGGCGGACGTGATCGTCTCCCTCAGGCGCTGCTCGCCGAACAGGACTCCGTTCCGCTCGGCCTCGGAGATCCCGTCCGTGAAGAGGACGACGGTCTCGCCTTCCGAGAGCCCGAAGCTCTTCCCGGGAAACACGGCGTCTGCCTGGACGCCGATCGGCACGTTCGGCGGCGCGGGCATGGGCTCGACTCTTCCATCGGCCCGCCTGAGGAGCGGCGGCGGGTGCCCCGCGCTCGCGAGGCGGACCCGCCCCGTCTCCGCGTCGAGGACGAGGAGCGCGAGCGTCGCGAACATGCCGTCGTCGAGCTCGGGCGTGAGCGCGGCGTTCACGCGCGCCAGAATCTCGGCGGGGTCGGTGCGCGAAACGGCCTGCGCGCGAAGCTCGCTCGTGAGGCGCGCCATGAGCAGCGCCGCCGAGACTCCCTTTCCCGACACGTCGCCGACCGCCACGCCCACGTGCCGGCCTTCCAGCGCGAGGAAGGAATAGAAGTCGCCGCTGACCTCGAGGGCCGGCGCGTAGTGTGCCGCGAAGCCCCAGCCCTCGACTTCGGGCGCGGAGCGGGGCAGGAAGCCGGCCTGGACCCGCCGCGCCAGCGCGAGGTCGTGCGTGAGGAGCTCCTGCTGGACGACCCGCCGGTGCAGGCGCACGTTCGCGAGCGCGAGGCCGACCTGCGCGGCGAGCGCGAGGAGGAGCGACATGTCGTCGGCCTCGAACCGGCTGCTCAGATTCTCGGAATACAGCGTGAGGAGGCCGAAGACCTCGTCGCGAGCGAGGAGCGGCACGCACACGACCGACCGGATCCCGAGCAGCCGGACGCTCAGCCCTTCCCGAAACCGGTCGTCCTCCATCGCATCGACGCTCAGGACGCCGCGGCGGTTCTTCACGACGTCCTCGGCGATCGTGCTGCTCATCGTGATCGAGGCGGGAGCGCCGGACCGCGTCTTCATGGCCCGCGCCTTCAAGGCTCCGTCCGGGCCCTCGAGAAGCATGACGAAGCCCCGGTCCGCCTGCGGGAAGACGTCGAAGACCTTCGCGAGGACGAGCGCGAGCATCTCGTCCTCGTCGAGCGTGGCGCTCACCGCGGCGCCGACGTCGTACACGAGCTGGAGACGCCGGGCGCGCTCGGCGACGCTCTCGCTCTCCGAAGTGAGAAGCGACGAGAGCACCCCGCTCGCGTCGCGCGCGCCCACGACGGCATGTCCGACGTCCGAGATGATCACCGAAGCGGACAGAGACGCCTCTTCGTCCGCGAACGAACAGAGGACGCCCCCGAAAGACAGCGTGTCCCCGTCCTGGAGCCGCGCCTCGCGTTCGAGGCGCAGGCCGTTCAGCGAGGTCCCGTTCTGGCTCCCGAGGTCCTTGACGAACCAGTCGCCACCTCGCAGGAAGAGCGTCGCATGGCGCCGCGACACATCCGCGTCCGGGAGGGAGACGCCGCTCACGATTCCGCGGCCGACTTCCACGTCCCCCTCGAGCGGGAACTGCTTTCCGCTGCAAGCCCCCGTCCTGACAATGAGTTCCGGCATGGAAGGATCAGCCCCGTCTCCGTCGGGGCCGCAAGTGAGTCTAGCAGAGCGACTTGACCGTGCTTCGCCCCGCTGCTAGCGTCGGGGCGCTTCCGGAAACAGATTCATGCGAGCCGAACTCTCAGAGATCGACCTGTCCCCCATCGGCGAGCTCGTCCGCATCCGAAAGGAGGAGACGGTCCTCGAGGAGCGCCTCGCGAAGATGGAGGCGAAGAGCGAAAAGGTCTCGCCGGTCGTCTACGCGCGCGTGAAGGGCGACTACGAGGCGCGGAGGAGCGCGCTTCTGCGCGAGTCGCAGCCGCTCAAGGAGAAGGCTCTCCGCGAGTACCAGCGCCTCAAGATCCTGCGCGCCGAGGTCGAGCGCGGCGTGGAGCAGGTCTCGCTGGAAAAGGAGGAGCTCGAGTTCCGAAAGGACCTCGGCGAGTTCCCGGACGACGAGTTCAAGAAGCGCCTCACCGACTGCGAGAAGCGCCTCGCGGAGGAGCGCCAGCAGCTCGAGGACGTCCTCCAGATGCGCAACACGTTCGCGGGCGCCTTCCGCTCGGAGGAAGAGCTCGAGTCCGGCGCGCCCGCCCCGGCCCCGGCGCCCCCTTCTCTCGCATCGCGTCCGTCCGCGGCCGACGAGGCCGTCGCGCCCGACGCGACGGTGATCGCCGCCTCGCAGATCGCGCCGGCGAGCGTCGGCGTACCGGACGCGACCGTCATCGGTCTGCCGGGTGCGGCCGCCGCCGGGACAACGGGCGCGATGCCGTCTCACAGCGCGACGATCGTCCTCCCCCGCGCCCGGCTCTCGCTCCTCGAGGGCGACACTCCCGTGAAGGAGTTCGTCCTCAAACCGGGCGCCTCCGTGATCGGGCGCCTCGCCCAGAGCGACATCCAGCTCCCCTCTGCCGACGTTTCGCGCCGGCACGCGCAGGTCGTCTTCGGTCCGGAGGGATGCTTCGTCTCCGACCTCGGCTCCGAGAACGGCGTCGCCGTGAACGGGAAGCGCGTCGAACGCCACCGGCTCGAGGACGGCGACCTCATCGTCCTCGGAAAGCAGCGGCTGCTCTTCCGGGCGTGACGGGGCCCGGCGCCTCAGAAGCGCCGCACGAGCCGCACCACGTTCCGCCCGTCCCGCCGCTCGTAGATGCCCTCGTCCGCGAGCTTGCGGACGAGGTGCAGGCCGAGGCCGCCGATGCGCCTTTCGCCCATCTCGCCCGACACGTCCGGATCGCCACCGGCGAGCGGGTTGAACGGGGGGCCCGAATCGGCGATCTCGACCTCGAGGGCGCCCCCGCTCACGCGAAACTCGAGCGAGACGGCGGGAGGCGCCCCCGGCCGCGTGCCGTATTTCGCGACGTTCGAGACGAGCTCGTCGATCGCGATCGCGAGATCGGAGACCTGCCTCCGGGGAACGCCGTGGCGCGCGGCGAACGCGCGCAGGAGAGATGCCGCGCGCTCGACGGAGTCGCCGTCGAGCCGTACTCCGAGATCCACCGTCTCGGCCGCGCGCGCGAGACCGCTCGCCGCGAGGAGGCGCGCCGCCGCGCCGGTCTCGCCCATTTCGCAGAGCGGCGTCGCCGCGAGGACGAGCGTTTGCCGCAGGAGGTCACGCCCCGACCGTGCTCCGTCGGGAAGCGCGGCGTCGAACGCCTCGAGCTCGAGGAGCGCCTCGTGGCAGATCCGTCTCAGGATGGAGAGGGCGGCGTCCGAAAGCGCCGGATCTCCCCGGTAGTTCTCGAGCCGGGCGCCGGCGCGGTAGGAGGGAAAGCGCTCGAGGCCGAGGAAGAGCCTGGCGAGGTCTCCCCGGAAGCGCCCGAAGGTGCGAACGAGGCCCACGTAATCGGCCACGACCTCGTCGAGGAGGTTCGTCCGCGTCGCTCCGGCGGCCCGGAGAGTCGCGTAGTGCGTGCACTCGTGGTCGCGCCTGATCGAAACGGACAGAGAGGTCCACTCAGCCGCGGAGAAGCCCGCCGCCGAGGCCGCGACTCCGCTGTAGGGCCCGGCGCTCAGGATCATGAAGCGGTCCTCGTAGAGCGCTTTTTCGGCGAGAAGCGCGGGGAATCCCTCCCCCGCCCAGTCGCCCGCGGGATGCGCCCCTTCCCACGAGCGCCGGAAACGCTCGACGCGATCCCAGTTGTTGAAGCCCTTCACGAGGCACGCCCCCATCGACGGAGGGACGGGCACGGGCTCGCTCCGCGCGCTGAAGACGCGCACGAGCGTCTCGAAGTCGGCCCGCTCCCCGGCGACGAGAACCGGCAGGCGGCCCGCGAGCGTCTCGTGCAGGGAGAGCGTGACCGCCCCGGGCGCCTGGAACGCCGGGCCGTCTCCCTCCGGCGGCGGCACTCCCCGCCGGGTCGCGGCGCGATACTCCTCCGTGGCCGAGATGCCCGCGCGCACGGGGAATCCCATCTGCGGGAGGCGGGCCGCGAGGGCTGCCACCGCTCCCCGCTCCCGGGCGTCGCGCACGTACTCCTCCCACGCCGCGAGGAACGGCTCGTCCGCGTAATCAGCGGCGGCGGCCGCCTCGACGGCTCCGGAAGGAAGGAGCGGGGTGTCGTATCGGAGCAGCTCCTCGAGGACGCCTCCCGAGGCACCCACGGCGCGCAGGCGATCCGCGCGCCTGTCGGGGAGAGATGCCGCGGCGCTCACGCCATCTGCCGCCGCGCGAGCTCGAAGAAGAGGCCCTTCTTCTGCATGAGCTCCTCTTGGGAGCCGCTCTCGCGGATGGTGCCGTTCTCGAGAAAGCAGATGACGTCGGC
>JBGQDL010000140.1:0-11285 GCA_041495865.1 Thermoanaerobaculia bacterium
CTCTCGACTCTCACCCCGTGCCGTACGGTCGACACGCGCAACGCGTCTGGCCCGCTCGGAGGCCCGCCCTTCCAGGCGAACGGGCTCCGGTCCTTCAATCTCCTCCTTTCGGCGTGCGGTGTCCCGTCCACCGCGAAAGCCGTCTCGGCGAATCTCACGGTCGTCTCCCCGACGGCCTCCGGAGCGCTTCACGTTTATCCGGGCGACCTCGTGGCCGCTCCGTCCGCGACGGCGATCAGCTTCCGGTCGGGAAGGACCCGCTCGAACAACGCGATCGTGCGCCTCGCGACGGACGGCTCGGGCACCGTCGCCGTCCAGAGCGAATCCGGCGGCCAATTCGACCTCGTCATCGACGTGAACGGCTACTTCGAGTAATTCGCGCCGGCGGTAGACTTCCGCCCCATGAAAGCGATCCGCGTTTCCGCTCCCGGCGGCCCAGAGGCGCTGCGCCTCGAAGAGGTCGCCGACCCGTCTCCGAAAGCCGGCGAGGCGCTCGTCCGCGTCGAGGCAATCGGTCTCAACTTCATCGACGTCTACTTCCGTCTCGGCCTCTACAAGCCCGCGGGATATCCGTTCACGCCCGGCGGCGAGATCGCGGGTACCGTGGAGAGCGTCGGGTCCGGCGTCACCGGAGTGAAGCCGGGCGACCGCGTGGCGACGGTGAACGCACAGGGCGCCTATGCGGAGAAAGCTCTCGTTCCGTCGAGCCGGCTCGTCCCGATTCCGGACGGCGTCTCCGCGCGGCAGGCCGCCGCCGCGATGCTTCAGGGCATGACGGCGCATTACCTCGCGACGTCCACGCGGCCGCTCGGCCCCGGCGATGTGTGCCTCGTGCACGCGGCCGCCGGAGGCGTCGGGCTGCTTCTGTGCCGCATCGCGAAGAGGCGTGGCGCGCGCGTGATCGGGACGGTCTCGACCGAGAAAAAGGCGGCGCTCGCGCGGGAGGCCGGAGCGGACGACGTAATCCTCTACATGACGAGCGATTTCGTCACGGAGACGAAGCGTCTCACCGGCGGCAGGGGCGTCGAGGCCGTCTACGACTCGGTGGGGAAGACGACGTTCCAGAAGGGGCTCGACGTCCTCGCCTTGCGCGGCACGATGGTCCTCTTCGGGCAGTCGAGCGGCCCGGCCGAACCGATCGACCCCCAGATCCTGAACCAGAAAGGCTCGATTTTCCTGACTCGCCCTTCGCTCTTCCACTACGTCGCGTCGCGCGAGGAGCTCCTCGCCCGCGCGGGCGATGTCCTCTCGTGGGTGAAGGACGGCTCGCTTCCTCTCCACATCGACCGCACGTTCCCGCTCGCCGAGGCCGCCGCGGCGCACCGCGCGCTCGAGGCGCGCGAGACGTCGGGTAAGGTGCTGATCCTGCCGGCGTGATCCGCCCGCGTCGCGGTGCGCCCTCCGTCACTGGAAGCCGCGGACCGCGTGCGGGCGATACGGCGCCTCGAGGGCGCGGATCTCCTCGTCCGTGAGCGTCACCTCGAGTGCGGAAAGCGCCGTTTCGAGATGCTCGAGCTTCGTCGCCCCGATGATCGGCGCCGTCACGGCGGGGCGTGAAAGGAGCCAGGCGAGTGCCACGGCCGCGGGCGGCAGGCCCCGCGCGCCGGCGACCTTCTTCACGGCCCCGATGACGTCCTCGTCGGACGCGTGGTCGTAAAGCTTGCGCGTGTAGTCGTCGGAGGAGGCCCGAGGCGTCTCGCCGGTGTCGGCGGCGTTCTTCCGCGTGCCCGCGAGAAGGCCGCGCGCGAGAGGCGACCACGGGATGACCGCGATTCCTTCCTCCGCGCACAGGGGCAGCATCTCGCGCTCTTCCTCGCGGTAGACGAGGTTGTAGTGGTTCTGCATGGACGCAAAGCGGGCGAAGCCCTTCGCGTCCGAGAGCGCGAGCGCCTTCGCGAAGCGGTACGCCGGGCCCGAGCTGGCGCCGATGAAGCGCACCTTCCCCTGCTTCACGAGGAGGTCGAGCGCCGCGAGCGTCTCGTCGAGGGGCACCGCGCGGTCGAAGCGGTGAATCTGGTAAAGGTCGATCGTGTCGACGCCGAGGCGCTTGAGGCTCGCCTCGCAGCCCTGGACGACGTGCTTTCTCGAGAGGCCGCCCATGTTCGGGCCGCTTGCCATCGGGAAGTTGACCTTCGTCGCGAGGACGATCTCTTCCATGCGGGAGAACTCGCGCAGGGCGCGGCCCGTGACCTCCTCGCTGACGCCGAGCGAGTACATGTCCGCGGTATCGAAGAAATTGATGCCGGCTTCGAGCGCGCGCCGGAAGAACGGCTGCGCCGCCTTTTCGTCGAGCACCCATGGCCGCCAGGAAGGCGTCCCGTAGCTCATGCACCCGAGGCACAGCCGCGAGACCGTGACTCCCGTGCGGCCGAGTGTCGTGTACTTCATTTCGTTCCGGGAGCGTAGCAGCGATAGGATCCCTTCTTCAAAGCCGAAGCCGGATTTCGTCAGGAGGTTCCCAATGTCGAGCGCGCCCCCCCAGGGTCCCGGTGCCATACCGCCCCCGCCGCCGCCCCCGCAGCCCCCCGGCGCGCCGCCGCCGGCGACCGTGGGCGGCCTCCCGTGGGAGGCGCAGGCGATCGGACCGGAGTCGTTCTTCGAGACCGCGAAGCTCTTCATCACGGCGCCCGATCGGGCCTGGCGCCTCACGAGAGAGACCGGCGATTACACGCGCCCGCTGCTCTTCGGCGTCATCGTGGGATGGGTCGGTCTCGTCTTCCGCGCGGTCTGGGGAACGTTCTTCGGCGCCGGCCTCATGAGGATGATCCCGGCGCAGTACGCGGGGTTCACGCGATTCGGCGGAGGGTCGCTCGTCGGCCAGGTCATTCTGGGCCCCTTGCTCGTCGCGATCGGTCTTTTCATCCTAGCGGCGATCCTTCATGTCTCGTTCATGGTCGTCGGGGCGCTCTCGTCGTCGCGCTCGCAATTCGAGGGCACATTTCGGCTCGTGTGCTACGCGAACGTCGCGAGCATCGCGCACGTCGTTCCGCTGCTCGGAGGTCTCGTGGCCGGCGTATGGGCGGCGTACCTCGTCGTCGTCGGCGCCCAGCAGCTCCACAAGGCGACGCAAGGCAAGGCGCTCGCGGGCGTGCTCCTGCCCGTGGTTCTCTGCTGCGTCTGCGCGATCCTCGGCATGGCCATCGGAGGCGCCGCGCTCTTCTCGGCGTTCCGCCGCTAGCCATCGGGCGCATGAGGCCGGGCCGGCAGCTTGCGTTTCTCTGGGGCGGCGCGGCGCTGCTTTGCGCCGCGGCCGCCCCCTTCGCGCCCGCTCTCGCGGAGGGGATGCCGCCGTGTCCCTTCCGGGCCCTCTTCGGGCTTCCCTGTCTTACGTGTGGCGGCACGCGGGCGCTCCTCGCCCTCGCGCGCTTCGACGTCGGCGCCGCGTTCGGGTGGAACCCTCTCGCTGCGGCCGCGGGCGTGCTCTTTTTCGCGGGCGGTGCCCTCGCGCTCGGGGCGGCTCTGGCGGGACGGGAGATGCGGACGCCGCTCCCGTCTCCGGCTCTGCGCGCGGTGCTCCTCCTCGCGGCCGCCGCGAATTGGGCCTTTCTCGTCGCGGCGGGGCGCTAGGCGCGGGGAGCCGGCGGCCCCGAGCCGGGGCGCGGAGTCGCCGTCGCGGCGAACGCACGGCCGAGCGCGCTCTGCCACGCCGGCAGCTCGATGCCGAGGTTCGCGAGCTTTTCGTTCGAAAGCGCGGCGAATCTCGGCCTGAACACCTGGCTTGCCTGGCTGTCGGTCGAAACCGGGACGACGCTGGAGCGGCTCCCGATCTGGCGGGCCAGCTCCACGGCCAGCTCGTGCCACGTCGTGAAGCCCGCGTTCACGCAGTGGTAGACGCCCGGGGCCGCCTTCCCCTCGAGGAGGCGCCGGGCCGCTGCCGCGACATCGTCCACGAAAGCGGGAGAGACCGTGCGGTCGTAGAACGCCCTCACGGTGCGGCCGGCGCGGAGGTCCCCGCACATCCCGTCGATCGTGCCCCTGCCGTCCGGAGTCCCGAAGAGGCTTGCGACGCGCAGGACGAAATGGCGCGGCGCCCCCTGCGCATACCACTCGCCGAGGAGCTTCGTCGCGCCATACACGCTGCCCGGGTTGGGGCGGTCGGTCTCGCGGTACGGTGACGACGTCGTGCCGTCGAACACGAAGTCGGACGAGAAATGGAGGAGCGTGGCGTCGGCGCTCCGGCAGGCTTCGGCGAGGGTGCGCACGGCGAAGGCGTTCACGGCGAGCGCGGCCCTCGGGTCCTCCTCGGACGCCTCGACCCCGAAGGCCGAGGCGTTGACGACTGCCTGCGGCCGCATCTTTCCGATGCGCTCGACCACCTGCGCGTGCCGAGTCAGGTCCAGCGCAGCTCTCGTCAGGGCCGCCACCTCGTGCCCGCCTCGGCGCAGCTCGCGCAGGAGAACCTGCCCGAGCTGACCACCGGCGCCGGCGACGAGGATGCGAAGCGGCACACCAAAGGGTGACATGCGCCGCGCCGGCTGGCAATGAGCCGTATGCTTCAGGGAGTGAATCCCGACGTGGCAGCCGCCGTCGAGCGTCTCCGGGGGGAAGGCGTCCTGACGGACACCCAATCTGGCCTTCTCGGGCGAGTCGCCCGCCGGGAGTTCGTCTCGGTGCGGCCCGAGATTCGCGCCGCGCTCTACGTGGGCGTGCTTCTCGTGACCTCGGGGGTCGCGCTCTTTCTGAAGGAAAACCACGAGCGAATCGGCCCCGCCGCGATCGGCATCGCGATCGCCCTCGCGGCCGCGACGTGCCTCGGCTGGGCGTCGCGGCGCGCGGCGCCGTTCACGTGGGAGGAAGCGGCCTCGGCGCACCCCGCCTTCGACTACGTCCTCCTTCTCGGCGCACTCCTCGCCGTGGCGGACCTCGCGTACCTCGAGGCGCAGCTCAAGCTGCTGGGTCCAAACTGGCCCTGGCACCTCCTGGCCGTCGCGGTCTTCTACCTGTTCCTCGCGTATCTTTTCGATTCGAAAATGCTGCTCTCCCTCGCGCTCGCGGCTTTCGCCGCGTGGCGGGGGATCGCGGTGAGTCTCACGGGAGCCGCGCTCGGCGCGGGCGACCCGGCGCGCCTGCGCATCGAGGCGCTCGCGTGCGGGGCCCTGTTCGTCGCCCTTGGCGTCGCAGCGGCTCGCCGCCAGAGGAAGGCGCACTTCGAAGACGTGTACGTGAACGCGGGCCTGCTGCTCGTTTTCGGCGGCCTCCTCTCGGGCGTGTTCGGCGACGAAGGAGTCCGCTGGGGTGCCTGGCTCCTCGCGCTGCTGCTCGCCGCCGCCGCCGTCGGGAGAGCCGCCTTCCGCGCGAAGCGCACGCTGCCGTTCGCGCTGACGGTCGTGGCGGCGTGGCTGGGCCTTCAGAGGCTGGTCTTCGAAGCAGTCGGAGCGGCGCGAGGAGGAGCCCTGCTGCTGTCCGCCATCACCGCCGGAGCCGCGCTGATCCTCATCGTCTCCTCGCGCCGGAAGATGGGAATTCAATGAAAGGGGAATGGATCGCCGCCGAGCGCGTCGAGGAAGTTCGAGCCGCGGCCGAGGGCTGGAGGAGCGCCGGCGCCATCGACTCGGGCACCTTCGAAGAAATCTCCAGGTGGTACCCCGAGCCGCGCGTCCTGCCATCGCCGCTCTGGAGGGCGCTCGTGTTCGTCTTCGTCTCCCTGGCGCTCCTGCTGCTCCTGGGAGCGTTCGCCCTTGGAACGCGCGGGGGCACGGGAGCCTTCACGGTTCTTCTCCTCGTTTTCGGGGCGGCGTCCCTCATCGCCACGGAGGCGCAGGAGAACGCGCCGCGCCTCGCCCTCCGCGGCGGCGCCGGAGCGACGTCGTTCTGGGGGATCGTCTTTCTTCTCGTCGGCGTCTTCCTGCTCCTCGAGGAGACGCTGAAAGTGCGCGAGGAAAGGGGAGTGACGATCCTCGCCCTCGCCTCGCTCGTCGTTTGGGCGCTCGCCGCGCGGCGCTGGGGCAGCCCGGCATACGCCTTCCTTGCCGCAATCGCGTTCTTCGTCGTCCTGGCGCGCGCCCCCTCGGGCCGCCTGCTCTGGATCGTCTGCGGTGCGGCGATGACGCTCGTCTTCGAGCGCGTCCTCGACCACCCGTCGTGGGCCCCGTCGCACAGAAGGTGCGCGGAGGCCCTCGTCGCCAGCGGGCTCCTGGGGGCGTATGCCGCCGTGAACCTCTACGGGCTCGACCATCGCCTCGTGGAGAGCCTTCGCGGCGTCAAGCTCGCCGCCCTCGGGCCCGGCTCTTTCGAGCGGATCTGGGCGATGGCCGGAACGGCCCTCGTCCCCGTCGCCGTCGTGTGGCGGGGAGTCCGTGCCCGCCGGATGTTCGTGATCGACACGGGACTCGTCGTCGCCGCGCTCTCCCTGATCACGCTCCGGCACTACGTCCACCTCGCCGCGACGTGGTTCGTCCTGACGCTCGCGGGCGGCCTGCTCGTGCTCCTCGCGCTCTTTCTCAACCGCTGGCTCGCGAAGGGCACGGAAAGCGAGCGCCACGGATTCACCGCCAAACCGCTCTTCGCGGACGAGCGGCTCGGCGCGCTCGAGCTGGCCCCGGTCGTGGTCGCGCACGCGCCCGGGCCGCGGCCGCCGGTCGAGCCGGGCTTCCAGGGTGGCGGAGGCAGCTTCGGAGGCGGCGGCGCGGGCGGGTCGTTCTAGAACGCGCAGACGGCGAAACCTGCGCTACTCTCCTCCGTCCTGGAGGGCGCATGAAGCTCACGTCTCTCCTCCTCGCCGCCGTCATGACGACGCCCACGCTTCCCGCCGCCGCCGACCAGACGACATCGGCCGCGGTTCCGCCCGTGGCCAGGAAGGTCGAGAAGGCCGTCACGCTGCACGGCGAGGCGCGACCCGATCCCTACTCCTGGCTGCGCGACAAGCCGAACCCCGAGGTCGCCGCGTACCTCGAGGCGGAGAACGCCTACACGGCCGCCGCGATGAAGGCCACCGAGCCGTTCCAGGACGCGCTGTATTCCGAGATGCTCTCTCACGTCAAGGAGACCGATCTCTCCGTCGCGTACCGCGAGGGCGACTGGCTGTACTACTTTCGCACCGAGAAGGGCAAGCAGTACCGCATCTACTGCCGGAAGAAGGTTCCCGACGGGCCCGAGCAGGTCACTCTCGACCTGAACGAGCTCGCGAAGGGCCAGAAGTTCATGGCGCTAGGACGGTATGTCGTGAGCGACGATGGGAACCTCCTCGCCTATTCGACCGACAACACCGGCTTCCGCCAGTACACGCTCTTCATCAAGGACCTGCGCGCTAACGCCCTCTGGCCCGAGCGCATCGAGAAGACGACAGGTGCCGTCTGGGCGGCGGACAACATGACGCTCTTCTACGCGGTCGAGGACGCCGCCAAGCGCCCGTATCGCGTCTACCGACACCGTCTTCTCGAGCCGCAGACCTCCGACGCGCTCGTGTACGAAGAGAAGGACGAGCGATTCAACGCGGCGATCGGCCGGACGCGGAGCCGGGCGTGGCTGGTTCTTTCCGCGGGCAGCCACACGACGTCGGAGTCCCGCGTTCTGAGGGCCGACGCGCCGACGGGCGAATGGACGCTCGTGGCCCCGCGCGAACAGGAGCACGAGTACGACGTCGACCACCGCGGCGACCTCTTCTACATCCGGACGAACTCGGGCGGCCGCAACTTCCGCCTCGTCACGGCGCCCGTCACGGCCATGGGCCGCGCGAACTGGAAGGAGATCGTTTCCCATCGGGCCGACGTGATGCTCGAGGACGTCGACCTCTTCGCGAACCACCTCGTCCTCCACGAGCGCGCGAACGGGCTGCCGCGGTTCACGGTCACGAACCTCAAGACGAACGTCTCCCACACCGTCGCGTTTCCCGAACCGGTCTACTCGGCGTTCTCGGAGACGAACCGCGTCTTCGACACGAACCTCTTCCGGTACAGCTACCAGTCGTTCGTCACGCCGAATTCGGTCTTCGACTACGACATGGACGCGAAGACCTCGAAGCTCCTCAAGGAGCAGGAGGTCCCGGGCTACGACCGCACGCTCTACCAGTCCGAACGCCTGTGGGCGCCCGCATCGGACGGCACGAAGATCCCGATCTCTCTCGTGTGGCGCGCGAAGGGGCCGGACGGAAAGACGCGGGGGCTGAAGGACGGTCCGTTTCCCGCGTGGCTGACCGGCTACGGCTCGTACGGCATCCCGATCCCCGTCACCTTCTCGTCCAACCGCCTGCCGCTTCTCGACCGCGGCGTCGCAGTCGCCATCGCGCACATCCGCGGCGGCGGCGAGATGGGAAAGAAGTGGCACGACGACGGGAAGATGCTGAAGAAGAAGAACACGTTTTCGGACTTCATCGCGGCCGCGGAGTTCCTCGTCGAGCGGAAGATCACGGCGAAGGACCGCCTCGTCATCGAGGGCGGAAGCGCGGGCGGCCTCCTCATGGGCGCCGTCACGAACATGAGGCCCGACCTCTTCCGCGCCGTCGTCGCGAAGGTGCCGTTCGTCGACGTCCTCAATACGATGAGCGACCCCACGCTGCCGCTCACCGTCGGCGAGTACGAGGAGTGGGGGAACCCGGCGAAGAAGGAGGAGTACGACTACATCCGGACGTACAGCCCCTACGAGAACCTCAGGAAGGGCGCGTACCCGGCGATGCTCGTCATGACGTCCTTCAACGACAGCCAGGTCTTCTACCACGAGCCCGCGAAATACGTGGCGCGCCTGAGGACGTTGAAGACCGACTCGAATCCCCTTCTCCTCAAGACGAACATGGCGGCGGGACACGGCGGCGCTTCCGGCCGGTACGACAACCTGCATGAGAATGCGTTCGAGTGGGCGTTCGTCCTTACGCAGCTCGGAATCGCCAAGTAGGAGGCCGCGCGCCTCGACGACTACACCGGCTCCTTCGGCGCGGACTCGGTGAGGACCCGCGCCCCGGATTCCGTCACGAGGACGTCGTCCTCGATGCGGATGCCGAGCCCGAGGTACTCCTTCGGGACGCCTTTCTCGTCGGTGCGAACGTAGAGGCCCGGCTCGACCGTGAGCACCATGCCCGGCTCCAGCTTTCTCGGAGCGCCCGCCACGTCCGGGTAGCGACCGCGGTCGTGGACGTCGAGGCCGAGCCAGTGCGACGTGTGATGCAGCGCGAAGCGCTGCGCGGCGTTCTTCTTCTTCAGCGTGGCGCGCGGGCCGTGGAGAAGCCCGACCTCGAGGAGAGCGTCGAGAAGCACCTCCCGGGCCGCCTCGTGCGGAGCGTCCCAGCGCGCACCAGGCCCGACGGCGGCGATCGCCGCCCGTTGCGCCGCGAGGACCGCGCCGTAGAGGCGCTTTTGCGGGCGCGTGAAGCGGCCTGTGGCCGGAAACGTGCGCGTCACGTCGGAGGCGTATCCCTCCACGTCACAGCCCGCGTCGACGAGGACGAGGTCGCCCGCGCCGATCCGCCGCCGGCCCTCCGTGTAGTGAAGGATCGTGGCGTTCTCGCCGGAGGCGACGATCGTGGCGTACGCGGGCCCGCTCGCTCCCATCGCGCGAAAACGGCCGTCGATGGCCGCCTCGAGCTCGTATTCGAAAAGGCCGGGCTTCACGAGGCGGCGCGCCTCCCGGTGCGCCGCTGCCGCGATGGCTGCGGCCCGCTCCATGAGCGCGACCTCCTCCGGCGCCTTCACGAGTCGCATCGCGTGGAGGAGGTCCGTCGGGTCCTTCACGGTCACCGGCCCGCGTTTCGGATTCCGAGCCTCGCGCCGGAAGCGCCCGAGAAGCCCCGTGACGACGCTGTCGCCGCCGGCGTCGCCGCCGAAGGCGTGGTGGAGGACGCGCGCCCGCCGCACGAGATCGGGGAGGCGCTTCGGCAGCTCCGCGACCGTGTACGCCCGGTCCGCGCCGAAGTCGCGGACGGCGCCCTCGGGACCGGCCCTTCGGCCCTCCCACGTTTCCTTCGTGCGGTCCCTCGGCCGCACGAACAGGGTGAAGGTCTCCCTGTCCGCGTCGAGCACGGCCACCGCCTCGGGCTCGGTGAAACCGGTCAGATAGAAGAAATCCCGATCGGGGCGGTACCGGGCGCGCGGGTCGTGGCCGGATGCGGCCGTGGGCGTCGTGAAGAGCAGCGCGACGCCTTCGCCCATCTCGTGGAGGAAGCGCGCGCGGCGCCGCGCGAAGACCGAGGAACGGCTCATGGCGAAGAGTCTACCCGTGGGGAGCCGCGCTCACGCGGCGCGCCGCCTTCCGCTCGTGCGACGATGGAGGAATGAAGCCCGGCCCGGGCGCGGGCGCCGGCGGAGGTCTCCGCATCGTCCGCCGCCTCCAGACGATTTATCCCGAGGAGTCCGCGACGCGCCTGAAACGGGCCGTCCTCGAGGGACAGGTGACGGTCGACGGAGCCGTTGTGAACGACCCGGGAGCGGTCGTCTCGCGCGACGTGGCGCTGCGCTGGGACCGCAATCTCCGGAGGGAGCGGCGCGTTCAGACGTCGCTCGCGGTTCTTTACGAAGACGAGGACGCGATCGCCGTCGTCAAGCCATCCGGCCTTCTCACCCATCCCACGGAAACGAAGGAGCTCGACACGCTTCTCGGGCGCGTGTCGACCTACGTTCAGAGGCGCCACGGCGGAGGCGAGCGGACCTTCGTGTCCGTCGTGCACCGGCTCGACAGGGAAACGTCCGGCATCCTCGTCTTCGCCAGGAGCCGGCGCGGTCTCGTCGGACTTCAGGCTCAACTTCGCGCCCACACGATGGACCGGCGCTACCGCGCCGTCGTCGAGGGAGACCTGACGGGCGGCGCGGGTACGTTCGACCGCGACCTCGTCGAGGACCGCGGAGACCGCCGGCGCGGCGTCGCGAAGCCGGGCGAAGCGGGCATTCGTGCGATCACGGAGTGGACCGTCGTGGAGCGCTTCGGAATCGCCACGCTCGTCGAGGCGCGCCTGAAAACCGGCCGCACGCACCAGATCCGCGTCCACTTCGCGAGCGCGGGCCATCCGCTCGTGGGCGACCCCGTCTACCGCGACCCGAAAAAGCCGCCGTTTCCCGTGCCTTTCCCGCGGCAGGCGCTCCACGCGGGACACCTCGGCTGGAAAACGGCGGAGTGAAAGGCCGTCGCGCTCGACGCGGACCCGCCGGCGGACTTCCTGAAGCTGCTCGAGGAATTGAGGAAGAGAAAGAAAAGAAGAACTTCCTAGAAAGAAAAAGAAAAGACGCGGAGAAAGATCTTTCTGCTATCGGTGGCCGCATGCGCGGCCACCGGAGACAGAACGTATCGCCGGGGGGGGGGGGGGGCCGACCCGGCCCCCGCCCCCCCGGGCGGGGGGCGTAGCAAGAAAGCCCCCCCCCCCCCCC
>JBGQDL010000141.1:0-11244 GCA_041495865.1 Thermoanaerobaculia bacterium
AGGATCGCGCCCGGGATGTGCTCCTTCTCGAAGTCGGCCGGCACGCCCACGTGCAGGAGGACGAGGTTCTTTTCGCCCCGGTGCTCGACGAGCCAGTCGGGCGTCACGAGCATGTCCGCCGCGGGCGCGAGCGACGTGGACGCGAGAAGGACGAGGCTGGCGAGTGCGCTCTTCATGAGACCTCCGGCCGGGGCCCATTCTCCCTCGCCGGCAGCATCCTCGCTCAGCGCCCGATGGGGCGCGTCACGACGGGCTTGAAGCGGTCGTTGTCGGGCCCGAAGTTCTTCACGAGGTAAGCGATCAGCTCGTCGCGCTTCGCCTCGGGGACGTCCGCGCCCCAGCCGTTCATCTTCGTGACGGCAGCGGCCCACTGCCTCTCGCTCAGGCGCTGCTGCCTGAGGACGTCGGCTGAGTGGCAGGTGAGGCAGGCGTATTCGGCCGTGTCCTTTGCCGGACCGGGCGGCAGGTCCGCGAACTGCAACCCGAACCCCGGGAGCGAAGAGTCGATCATAGGAACGACCCGCACGGCTCTTGTCTCCACTCTCGATTTGAGCTCCTTGCCGGCCTGCGCGGCGACGAGGCTCGCACAAGCCAAGAGAACCGCGGCCGCGAGGACCGCGCGCCTCACGCATCCACCTCGATCTCCACGGCCTGCCAACCGCTGTGGAAATAGCCGTTCTGGTTCCACACGGCCTCGCGCGGCTGGACTCCTCCCCGGGAATCCGTCGCCCGCGCGAGGAGGCGCACCTTCCCCGGCGCGTGCGGCGTGAACGTGTGCGACCAGAGTCTCCACGCGAAGCGGTCGTGGTCCTGGCCGAGCGCGGCGGCTTTCCACGTGGCTCCGTCGTCGACGCTGATCTCCACCTTCGCGATCTCGCCCGCGCCCGAAAACGCGAAGCCGGCGACGGCGGCCGGAGCGCCGGCCTTCGTCCGCTCGGGGTACGTCGTGATGGACGACTTGACGGGCAGCTCGGTCACCGGCGCCATCTCCTCGGGCGTGAACACGACGCCGGGCGCGCCGGGCTTCTTCGGGAAGCGGTAGGAGACGTCCATGTAGAAGCCCTTCTGGGCTGCCGGCCGCGGCGCGAGGCGCACGAGCCACTTCATCCAGTGGTTGCCCGACCAGCCCGGCACGACGAGCCGCGCCGGCGCGCCGTGCTCTTCGGGCAGCGGCTCGCCGTTCATCTCGTACGCGATCACGCCGTCCTCGAGCGCCTTCTCGATGTCGAGGCTCCGGTGGAACGGCGGCACCCTCAAGGGCGGCTTGTCGCTTCCCAACGTGTGGAGGTGCTTCACGCCGCGCTTCAGGCCGGCCTTCGCGAGGACGTCCTTGACGCGCGCGCCCGTCCAGCGGGCGTTGCCGACCGCGCCGTCACTCCACTGGACGCCGGGGATGTAGGGCTTGAAATGTCCGCGCCCGTTTTCGGCGCACTGGAGCACGCTCGTCACGCTCGCCTCGGGCAGCTTCTTCAGGTCGGCGATCGTCAGCTCCACCGGCCGCGAGACGTCGCCGTCGATCGTCAGCTTCCACCTCTCCGGGTCCGGAAACAGCGGCACCCAATGGTGCCGAACGAAGAAGAGATCGTTCGGGGTGAGGTACGTCGTGAGCACGTCGAGCGGCGTCTCCGCGTCGACGGGGTAGCCGTTCACCTGAAGCAGCCGGCGGCGCGCGGCCGGAATGTCCGCGCCGACGAGGCGGCCGAAGCGGGCAAAGAGCGCCGCCCCGGACGCCGCGGCGGCGCCCGCAAGGAGCGAGCGGCGATTCATGGACAGGGATTCTATAACCTCCAAGTATGGCACAGGGGATTACGAGCGCATCGTCTCTTACAACGCTCACCCGTTCGGGTGATGACTACTAGGCGGGCAGGCCATAAATTCTGATTTTCGCCCGCGGACGCGTACCCACGGCAGTGAGGAGTCTTCCAGCAATGCAGGCGGTCTCGAGGGGGACATAGATGAAACACGTCTTGACCTTCAAGAGAATGGTCGTCGGTCTATCAATGGCGGTCACAACCGTGACAGCGCCCACTGTCGCAACGGCGGCGGCTGGAGACGCTGCCGCCTGCAAGGACCATCGCGCCAGCGCGCTCGATCGCCTCGAGATTCGCGCCTTCGCTGGCCAGCAGGGGCGCATGGAGATTCCAAATCCGTTTCCCGACGGTCTCAAGGGCTGTCAACCCACGCTCTGCTGGCTCACTCCAGAGCAGGCGGCAAACGGACGCAAGTGCGCCGAGGCTCTTCCTCCCGACAAGTCCTTGAAGGTCTTCTCGATCGGTGTGAACGTCGAGAAAACAGAAAATGGCGTGAAGAAGCCGGACTTCACGGAGCTGCAAATGGGGCGATCGGAGCCGCATCTCATCGATCCGAAGCCCTCGACGATCGCAGTGATCTACAAGCCCGACGGCCTGTCGTCTCGCAGGGACGAAGCTGTGCTGCGAATCGAGTGGAATGATCCGACGGACGGCGATGTCTATTTCATCACCGGCCAGGCAGAGGCCTACCAGGACGCCCGGTATCGGATCTCCCTTTGGGGCGGCGTGGCGTACCTCTACAGCAAGGACAACTTCTCGAAGACCTTCCCGGAGGTCCGGCTTCTGGTCGAGACGCGAGTCTTCGACCGGGACCAGCGCGAGGAGTACTGCAGACAGGTTCCAACGCCCGAAGACTGCACGCCGAACAAGGACTCGAAGAAAGGCGGCCGCGAGAAGCCAAAATATCAGCGCTACAAGTTCACCAGGCCTTGGGGCGTCGACAACGTTCGTCTTTACGGCGATCTCGGCCTCACCGGAACGACCGCTCTCACGAATGCTGAACTTTCCAGTACCTCTTTCGACGGCGCCCGGGCGTTCGACGGGTCGTTCGGCATCGGGCTCGGCCGGTCCTTTCATGTCGCAAGCAAGGATCATGAACACGACACCTGGAAGTTCAGCGTCATGTTTCCATTGGTTCGTATCGGCATCGCTTCGCTTCCCGAGGCCGAAGTGCCCACAAACAAGAACTTCCCGGCGGTCGAGCCCATGCCGTACAGCGATTCGTTCGGCGCGAGGATCGAGAACGAGAACGGGCATTTCGCCGGTGCGTACACCGAGATCGGGATCGGCCAGTCCAATCGCTTCGTCTACCAGAAGACCTCGCGTCTCAAGGTGGACGCGTTTCTCCCGTTCAGTGAACCAGGGACAGTCCGCCTAGGGGCGAGGTTGCAGATCGACCGTCGTCTGCCCGGGGCCTCCCTGAATGACGGCTGCTATGGGTCGGTCGCAACTCCTTGTCCAGTCGACGACAAAGTCGACGACAAGCTCTTACGGGCCGGAGAGATCAAGATCACCCTTCTTTTCAACATCGACATACGGACCCTTTTCGATCTTCTGGGGGCACCCAGCAGCACCAAACAGAAGTAGGTGCTGACGGCTCCTCAACGCCTCCATCGCCTCCTCGTAGCCGCGTCGGTGCATGCGCCGCATGTCGTCTCGATTGAAGTCGAAGGCTTCCCAGCCGAGCCGCCCCTTTGGCGCAAGCTCGATCAGCTCCCGCGGCGCGTCCGGGATCGTCAGACCCGTCAAGTCCGCGACGTCGGCGGCGCCGACGCGCATGCATCGGAGCGCGATGGCCGCGCGGGCCAACTCGATCTCGGTCGTCGCGGCGGATTCGGACAGAAGGGCGTTCATCCGATCCCCGATGGCCCTGAACTTCGGACGATCGGGGAAGCGATGCGCTTGAACCGGATCCGTTTCCCCTCCGGGGAATTTCGGGAAAGCCGAGATCACCACGATGTGAGTCAGCCGAATGGCGGGCTCCGTCGCGGCGAGGTCGAAAAGCGCGCTGAACGGAGCGACCGCGTAGATCCCGCCGTCTAAGTGAGCGTCGAGCGTCCCTTTCGTCGCGTCACACTCATCGGATGCCAGGGGGATCGGGGGGAGCGCGAGCGGAGCCATGGCCGAGGCCAGAATCCCCTTGCGCAGGCATTGGATCCTACGAGGGTCGTTCGTGTAGACGTCCGGACGACCTGTTTTGAAATCGAGCGTCGTTGCCGCCATTCGGCGGCGCGGCCACTCAGCCGCGATTTGCTCCAGGCGGCGGTCCGGCACCGCCTCCAACAGACGGCCGTAGAGGCGAGTCGCCTTCGCTGAGTCATCTGCGGAGTAGCCGACTCCATAGACCGAGGACGTCGTGATCGCGAAGAGCGGGAATGGGAGCAGCGCGCCCACCCGCGGTTCCAGAATGTCGCTCTGTTTCACGCTGGTGTACCAATGCACGAGCTCGTCGATCGCATCCGCATCCGGGCGGCGCCCAACGAATGCGAAGGGCGCGATCAACGCACCCGTGCTCGTGCCCGCCACGACGCGAATGGGCGGCTCCTCTCCGTATCGAGCTTTCCAGTAGTCGAAAAAAGCCTGCAAAGCTCCGACTTCCCAGGCGCCGAAAACGCCGCCACCCGTCAAGACGAGCCCGATCGCGGCTTCGCGTGTCGGAGCCTCCGCCTTCACCGCCGCAGCCGCCGGGGTGTAGAGCGGCACCGGGTGCCCGGAGCCGGCGCAATTGCAGAGGAGAAGGGCTCCCCCGGTCATGAGGGCCAGAGCACCGAGCCGTGGCACGAGCTGAGTCTAGCCCTCGGATCACCGCGTGGGATGTATCCCGCTGTGGACACTCCCGGTTACCCGGAGGGAGAGCCACGATGACGACCCGTACTCCTCTCATGCGAGTCCTCCATCGTCTTCTTCCGTACAGAACCTCCTCCGCTCTCGTCGTGGCTCTCCCTCTTCTTCTCCTTCCCGGCGCGGTTCGGAGCGCATCGGCGGACGACGGGATGTCGCTCGCTCCGGTTTCGCTGGCGAGGGCCTCCACCGTGGAGGGGACGGTTTCAAAGGTCACGGGAACGGTCCTCGACCTGATCGAGGGGCAGATCCAGATCGACGTCTCGAAGGCGACCATCACGGGCGCGGACGACCGCGAGGCGAATCCTCTTCCGTCGTCCGGGATCCTCGTGGGCGCCCGGGTCGTCGCGCAGGTGACCGTGCCGGACGTGATCATCGCGGTGTTCCCGCCGCCCCCTCTCGCCGCGACGAGCGTCGTCGTGTTCCAGACGCGCGCGGGTCAGCTCGCAGGCACGATCCAGTCCGTGGACGCCGCCGGCGGGAAGTTCACGCTCCTTTTCCGCAGCGTGTCGACGAACGCGGCCACGAAGTGGTTCGGCGAAGGGCCGAACGGGCCCGTCAAAGCGATCGACGACCTCGCGGCGGGAATGTTCGCGACGGTCTCCGTCGTGAGCTCCGGCGGTCTCCTCGCCACGTCGGTCGAGGCCTTCGGCTTCGTGAGGCCCCCCGAGCTGATCGCGTTCCGCGGCCCCGTCGAGACGATCACGGAGGCGGCGTGGACGATCGCAGGCCGAGGCGTCCGCGTCGATCCAAACACGAAGATCGTCGGGGATCCGCAGGTCGGCGACACGGTCGACGTCCTCGCGCGCGTCCAGAACCCGCCGCCGGGCACCCTGGGCCCTTCCTTTCTCGTCGCGATCTCGATCAGCAAGGCGCCCGTCATCCTCCCCGGCCCGGTTGACCGCTCGATCGCGTTCGACGGCACCGTCGAGTCGATGCCGGCGGAGACGAACGGCGTGCCGCTCGGCCACTGGAAGATCTCCTCGCGCGACGTGGTCGTGAACGGGCTCACGAGGCTCGACTCCGGAATCCTCGTCGGCACGGCCGTCCACGTGAAGGGCGGCTTCGTCTTCATGCCGGGGGCGGGCGGGACCATCTTCGCCAGGGAGTTCGTCGCAAGCGAGATCCGGAAGAGGTAAGCGCCCCTTTTTCGGATAACCTCGCTCGCATGAGCACCAGCCTCACCGACTTCTGCCGCGCGGAGATCGCCGCGCTCAAGGACGCGAAGACCTGGAAGAAGGAGCGCGTCCTCGAAGGTCCCACCGGAGCGCGCGTGCGCGTGGACGGGCGGGACGTCCTCATGCTCACCTCGAACAACTACCTCGGCTTCGCGAACCACCCGCGCATCGTTCAGGCCGCGAAGAAGGCGCTCGAGAAGTGGGGCAACGGCCTCGGCTCGGTGCGCTTCATCTGCGGCACGCAGGCGCTCCACAAGGAGCTCGAGGCCGCCATTTCGCTCTTCTTCGGAACCGAGGACACGATCCTCTACACGTCGTGCTGGAACGCGAACGAGGGGCTCTTCGCGCCGCTCTTGTCCGAAGAGGACGGCCTCCTCACGGACGCCCTCAACCACGCCTCGATCATCGACGGCGCTCGCCTGTGCAAGGCGAAGCGGATCGTGACGCCGCACAGCGACCTCGCGGCCCTCGAGAAGGCGTTGAAGGAAGCGTTGTACCTGAGGCGCCGCCTCTTCATCACCGACGGCGTCTTCTCGATGGAAGGCGAGATCGGGCCGCTGAAGGCGTTCGCGGACCTCTGCGAGCAGTACGACACGACGTTCGTCGTGGACGACTCCCATGCGACGGGCGTCCTCGGGAAGACCGGCCGCGGCTCGGCCGAGGAGCTGGGCGTCATGAAGCGCGTCCCGATCTTCACGTCCACGCTCGGGAAGGCGATGGGCTCGGCGGCGGGTGGGTTCACGACCGGGCCCGCGCCCGTCGTGGATCTTCTCAGGCAGCGCTCGCGGACGTCGCTCTTCTCGAACGCGCTGCCGCCTTCGGTCGCGGCGTCCTCCCTCGAGGCGTTCCGCATGCTCATGGAGGACCCGTCGCCCGCCCACCGCGTCCAGCAGAACGCGCTCACGTTCCGCGCGCGCATGAAGGCGGCCGGCTTCCGGATTCCCGAGGGGATCCACCCGATCGTCCCGGTGATCGTCGGCGACACGGCGAAAGCCCTCGCGATGTCGGAGGCGCTCTTCAAGAGGGGCGTCTACGTCTCCGGCTTCGGCTTCCCCGTCGTGCCGCAGGGGCACGCCCGGCTGCGCTGCCAGGTCTCCGCGATCCACACGGAGGCCGACCTCGACGAGGCGGTCGAGGCGTTCATCGCGGTCGGCAAGGAGTTCGCGGTGGTGTGATGCCTCGCCGACTCCGCGTTCCCAGGGACATGGCCGTGGCCCCTCCTCTCGACGCGAGCCTTCCGCCCCCACGCCTCGAGCGGCGTCACGCACTCCTCGTGAATCCGTTCTATCCGAAGGACCCGCACGCGAGCTTCGGCAAGCACGTCCTGACGCCCACGCTGGCCCTCACGAGCGTCGCCGCCGCGACTCCGCCCGGCTGGCGGGTGGCCGTATGGGACGAGAACCTCCTGAAAGGCCGACCTCCGTGGGATCCGCTTCCGGAAGTCGTCGGGATCACCGTCCACCTCACGTTCGCGCGGCGCGCATATGCCCTCGCGGACTGGTATCGGGCGCGCGGATCCACGGTCGTCCTCGGCGGGCTTCACGTCCTCTCCTGCCCCGACGAGGCCGCCCCGCACGCCGACGCTCTCGCGGTCGGCGACGGGGTCGCTCTCTGGCCCCTCATCCTCGAAGACGTCGAGAAGGGCCGCCTCGAGCCGCGCTACGACGCGGACTGCGAGCGCCCCTACCGCGAAGACCCCGCTCCGCGGCGCGACCTCGTGCCGCGCGGGAGCTTCCTCACCTCGACGAGCCTGGTCGCCACGCGCGGCTGCCACAACCGGTGTGGCTTCTGCTATCTCTCGACGCGGGGCCTGCGCCTGCCGTTCGACGTGAGGGACGTCGAGCAGGTCGTGCGCGAGTTCGAGGACGCCGGCCAGCCGTACGCCGTCTTCGTCGACAACAACCTCGGCGCGCGCCCGGACTACCTGAGATCCCTGTGTCGGGGGCTTCGCCCGCTCGAGCGCATCTGGAGCGCGGCCGTGACGCTCGATGTCACGGACGACCCCTCGCTCGTCCGCGAGATGGCCCTCGCCGGATGCACCGGCGTCTTCATCGGCTTCGAGTCCCTGACGGACGAAAACCTGGCGGAGGCTCGAAAGAAGACGCCGCGCGCGGACGACTACGCGCGGCGCGTGGCCCTTCTGCACGCAAACGGCATCCAGGTTAACGGCAGCTTCGTGCTCGGCTTCGACGAGGACCGGCGCGACGTCTTCGCGAGGACCGCGGCGTGGATCGAGGAGAACTGGCTCGAGTGCGCGACGTTTCACATCCTGACGCCGTATCCCGGCACGCCCCTTTTCCGGGCGATGGAGGCGGACGGACGGCTCCTGCACAGGAATTGGGACCTCTACGACACGGCTCACGCGGTCTTCCGGCCGCGGCACATGACGCCCGACGAGCTCGAGCGCGGATACGCGTGGCTCTACGAGCGTCTCTTCTCGGCCGCCTCCATCTGGCGCCGCCGGCCCGAAGACGCGCGGGCGGTGCTTCCCTACCTGGCCATGTCGTGGCTCTACAAGCGCTCGAACGCGCTCTGGCACTTCCTGATCCGGCACGGCCTCGTGCACGCGGTCTGGGGGCCTCTCGTGGAAGCGACGCGGAAACGCCACCTGAAGTTCCGCCGCCGTCTCGCCGCGCGATCCGTGGAAGGCGAGGTCGCGCCGATCCGGTCGGAGACGGTTCTCCCGGCGGGGGTGTGAAGTCATGTGACGATTGCCGGCGGCTATCACGATTTTGATAAGATCCTTCCATGCCGTCCATCCGATCGATCTCCGACCTCCGCAACAAGTCACACGAGATCTCACGGCTCTGTCACCGTACCGGAGAGCCGGTCTTCATCACGAGGCATGGTGTCGAGGACCTCGTGGTCCTCAGCGCCGCCGCCTGGGAGCGAGAGAAGGCTCGCACGGAGCTCTATGCCCTTCTGGACGAGGCCGAACAGGACCGGCGGGCCGGGGACACCGGGACGTCTCCGGCGGTCCTCCGTCGACGACTTCGCGGTTGAAGGTCCATCGGGTCCGCGTGCTGAAGCGGGCGGAGCGCGACCTCGTCGAGCTGGGCTCCTACCTCGGCCGCGAGGCACCGAAGTCCGCCGGCACGGTCGTCGGCGAGCTGCTCGACGCCATCGAGAGCCTCGCCCGCTGGCCCGAGCGCGGCGCGCGCCCGCGGGACGAACATCTCCGCCGCCGAGGATTTCGATTCCTCGTCCGGCAGTCCTACTTGATTTTCTTCAAGGTCTCCGGACGCCGCGTTTGGGTCTATCGGGTGCTTCACGGCAGACGCGCGTGGTCGCGCCTGCTCTAGAGCGAAGGCTGACCTTACGGCACGACGCTGACGTGAAAATGCACTTCCACGGACGGCGGCTTGAATCCGGCGGGCAGCGGATCGAACGGAGAAGCCGACTTCACGGCCTTGAGCGCCGCGTCGTCCCAGCCCTTCTTTCCGGATTTCATCGAGACGACCGCTGAGACGAGCTTGCCGTCCTTGGCGATGACCGCCTGCACGACGGTCTTCTTCCCAACATCCGGAACCTGCGACGTCGCCGGCGTCTTCCACGCCTTCGCGACCCTGTCGAAAGTCTTCTTCTGGTAAGCGGCGTCCGTCAGGTTGCTCTGGAAGTAGGCGTTCAGGGAAGGCCGCCCCGCCGCGAGGGCCGGGCCCGCCGTCAGGATCGCGAGGAGGACCGCGAGAGCGACCTTCATGCAGATTCCTCCCTTTAGGTCAGTCGATCTTTCCACATGGCGCGTTCAAGAGGGGCTGCGCTGTCTTAAGCTGCTCTCCGTGTCGGGCGCGTTCGCCGTAGGGGCCGCGGGAGCTCTCGCTCTCGCCACGAGCCTCCTCCTGCGCTCCGTTCTCCCGACCCGGGGGATCTTCGCGTCCCTGCTGTCGATCTGGCTCCTCTTCTTCGGTCAGATCGTCCTGATCTCCGAGATCCTCTCGGAGCTGCATGCGCTGGGGAGCACGGGACTGCTGGCGGGGCACGTCCTCCTGTTCGGCGCGGCCCTGATCGTCTTCGTGCGCGCGGGTCGCAAGCGTCTTGCTCCGTGGCCGGACGGCGCACGCGAGGCGCTGCGGGCGTTTCTCCGTGAGTCACCCGGCATCGCGCTCTTCGCGGCGGCGGCCGGTCTTCTCGCGGCGGCCAACCTGGGCTTCCCCTTTCTCTACCCGCCGCTCAACGGCGACGCGAACGCCTATCACCTCCCGCGCGCCTACTACTGGATCCAGCTCGGGTGCGCGCGGCACTTTCCGACGGTCGACGTCCGCATGAACGAGATGCCGCCGAACGCATCGTTCGCCTTCGCCTGGATCCTCGCGCTTTCCGGCGGTTTCTCGGGACTTCACGTGCCGCAGTGGACGGCGGGACTCGCGCTCGCGGCGGCGACGGCGGCGCTTGCGCGGCTCGCGGGGGCGGGCCGCGCGGCCGCGGCCTTCACGGGAGTCCTCGCCCTGACCTGGCCGCTGGCGATTCTCCAGATGGGCTCCTCGCAGACCGACCTCCTGGTCTCTGCGGCGAGCGCATGCGCGGTCTTCTTCGGCCTCCGCGCGATGCTCTCCTCGCGCGGGGAGAGTCCCGGGGATCTCGCGTACTTCGGCCTCGCGCTCGGGCTCGCCGCCGGAACGAAGCTCACGTTCCTTCTGCTCCTTCCAGCCCTGGCGGCCGCCCTTTGCGTCCTGGCAGCCTCTCAGCGAAGGCTCGAGCCTTTGATGCGCGCCGGCGCCGCGGCCGCGCTCGGCCTCGCCGCGTTCGGCGCGTACAACTACGCCCTCAACGTCGCCGCGTTCGGGAGGCCCGCGGGTTCACACCGGGCGTGGGAGCTCCTCGGCGCGGGCGCTCCCTGGCAGCTCGACCAGCCGTCCAACGCGCTGCGCTACCTCGAGCAGACGCTCGATTGGCCCGGGTTCGTCACGAGGGACGGGAGCCTTCCGGTCCGGGCCCAGGACGCGTTCTTCTCGGCCCTCGCCCGGCTCCTCGGGCGAGACGCCGGAGTCGCCGAGATGCGCTCCTCTTTCCTGCACGGCAGATGGATGCCCCACGAGGAGCTGTCCGGCTTCGGCCCGGTCGGCTTTCTCGCGGTCCTCGTCTCGCCGGTCGTCCTCGCGCTCGCGCTGCGAGACTTCTGGAAAGTGCGGGATCCGGCACACCTCGTGGAGGCGTGCCTCGTGCTCATGGCCGTCGGGTGGTCCGTCGCGTTCCTGCTCTCCGCGCAGCCGTGGGGAGGGCAATTGCGCTTCTTCCTCCTCGTCCTCCCGCTCGTCTCGGCCGCCGCGATCCCGCGGCTGAGCCGGGGACGCGGCCGCGTCCCGGTCGTGGCCGCGGCCTCCGTCACGGCGCTCGTCGTCGCGGCGGCGGTGACGGCCTGGGGGCCGGGCGGGATCCGCCGCGGCGAGTACCTGAGGAGCGGCTTCGGGGACGGC
>JBGQDL010000142.1:0-11130 GCA_041495865.1 Thermoanaerobaculia bacterium
ATGCCGGGGCCGCCGCCGCTTCGACCGCTCGACCCGGAGAACCTGCGCATCGCATGCGAGCTGTCGAGTCTCGAGCTGCTCGCTCCCCTTCGGCGTGTTCCGGGAGTCCGGAAGTTCCGCTCCGTCGAAGCCATGTCGCGGGAGCGCGAACGCTGGGAGGCGATGTCGGCGCGAAGGGGCGGATCGCTCTAACTTCCGCTGCCCGGCTCCATCCGCGCGCCTCGCCGCCACGCCGCCGGAGCCTGGCCCACGAGCTTCTTGAACGCGCGGCTGAACGCCGCTTCCGATCCGTAGCCGGCGGCGGCAGACACGGCGGCCACCTGGCCACCTTCGATGAGCAGGCGGGAAGCGAGCTGCATGCGCCACAGCGCGAGGTACTGCATGGGGGGTTGGCCGACCATCGCCGTGAAGCGCTCGGCGAGCACGGAGCGCGAGACTCCGACGTTCCGCGCCAGCCCCTCGACGGTCCAGGCGTCCCTCGGCGCGCCGTGGAGCGCGGCCAGCGCCTGCCCGACGACGGGGTCGCGCAAACCCGCGAGCCAACCCGTCTCGGCCGGCGCGAGCGTCTCGATGTAGCGGCGGATCGTCTCGACGAACATCAGCTCCGAGAGGCGTTCGCGGACGTTCTCGGCGCCCGGACGCTCGCTGCCGGATTCCGCCGCGGCCATGCTCATCAGCGTTCCGAGCCATCCCGCTTTCGCGTCGGGGCTTGCCGCCGGAAGGTGGATCATCCGCGGCAGGGCGCCGAGCAGGGGGTTGTACGGCCGTTCGTCGCAGCCCAGGAAGCAGCAGACGAGGCGCGCGCGCTCTTTTCCGCCGCCGCCGAATTCGTAGAAGAGCGGCAGCGGCGTGGACGGGCGGGCGAACAGCGACAGGTCGGAAGTCCCCCGCATTCCGCGAGCGCTCGACAGGACGTGCGCATCGCCCTGCGGGAACACGATGAGGTCTCCCTCTCCGAGACGGACGGGTTCCTGGCCCACCGCGTGCCCCCAGGCCGTGCCCCGCGCGATGAGGTGATATTCCATGACGCGCTGGGCGCCGGGCATCACGATTCCGGCGATTTCCCGTGACGGCGGCGATTCCGCGACCCACGGAACGCTCAGGTCGAGGTCGAAGTACAGCGCGCCGGTGAGGCGCACGGCGCGAAGGACGTCGGAGAGGACGTCGGCCCTCAGATTCGGACGGGCGGCTAGAGAGATCGGACGCTGGCTCATGGTTTTCGCGCGAGGCCGGCCCTAGTTTGGGCCTTGCCGGAGCGATGACGCGCCGGCGGAAAAGAGGATAAGCCCATGTCGAGTGTCGTTTCGCGTGTCTCGAGGTTCAACCCGTCCAAACGTGCGGATGCCCTTGCCGATGTCCTGGAGCAGGGGGCGCGCGCGCTCGCCTCGTTCGCGAGCGGTCTCTCGAGTTCGGAATGGCGGATGAGGGGCCCCAGGGACGAGCGCAGGCTCGGCGTCGTGGTGCATCACGTCGCCACCATGTACCCGCTCGAGATCAAGCTGGCGCAGACCCTCGCCGGGGGCGATCCGGTGACGGGCGTGACCTGGGAGGACGTCCACGCGATGAATGCCGCGCACGCGAAGGAGTTCGACGCGGTCACGAAGGAGGAAGCGATGGAGCTGCTCGAGAAGAGCAGCGCGGCGGCCGCGGCGGCGATCCGCGCGCTGAGCGACGAGGAGCTTTCCCGGTTCGCGCCGATCTCGATGTACGCAGATGCCCCGCTCACCTGCCAGTTCATGCTGGAGGATCACGCGGTCAGGCACTCCTGGCACCATCTCGCAGCCATCCGGAAAGCCTTGAAGCGGTAACCATCGAGTCGAAGGGGCTCGCGAACGGCGGGGGATCGCCCGGTTCCGCTGGCCGTTCGCGGGTCCCTCCGGCGTGCGCGTCGAGGATCGAGCGGGCCGTAAGCTACGCCAGATGAAGTTCAAGCTCCGCTTCCCTCGATCCGCCATCGAGAAATGGGCGGGCCAGTACTCGGACCCAGTGGACGCCGAGATCGAGAATGTCGTCGCTCCGGCCGCGCGCCGGCAGGGGTTCCTGACACGCGGGCAGTTTCTGGCGATTGCGGAATGGAAGACAGCCCGCTCCAGGTCCCGTTGCCTCGAGAACGACGACGCCTACGTGAGAGAAGTGACCCGCGCTGCGCTGAGCTCGAAGGATGAGCGATTCAAGATCGAGGTGCTTCGGCTCCTCGACGGCGTCGAGTGGCCGACCGCGTCGGTCATCCTCCACTTCTGCGACCGGGGCCGGTATCCGATCCTCGATGTCAGAGCACTGTGGTCCCTGGGGGTCGCTGCTCCACGGGTGGGATTTCGCCTCTGGATGGAGTACACGGAGTTCCTGCGCGGCGTCGCGAGGGACGCTGAAGTCTCGATGCGCACGCTCGACAGGGCGCTCTGGCAGTACTCGAAGGAAAACCAGTAGGACTACGGCGGAGCCGAGCGGGCCGGCGATGAGGCCGTCAAACTCGAGGCTCGCGCATCAGGGGCGGCTGGCTTTTCGGGTTCGACGCTTTATGACTTCGATCGCCCGGTCGCGGTCGTCGTTGATCCGCTGACGGTCGACCTGGTATTCGCCCTCGGCCTTCTCCCGCTCGGCAGGCTCGAGGTTCTTCCTCATGGCGTCCTTGAATAGTATTTCGCTCTCCGCGAGCCGCGCGGCGGCATCGCGCCGTGCCTCGGCGATCTCTTCCTTCTGCGCGGTGGTCAACGGTTTCTCTCCGGCTCCGGCGGGGTCGGAGGCGCGGAGCCGTTCCATCGCGAGGTCGAATGCGGACTTGGGGGCGCGGGTCATGGGAGGAATCGTACACGCACGGATCGGGGCTGAAGCGTCTCATCCGCGCCGTCTCGAATGAGACCAGTTCTCCGGCATTGTTGTAGGCTCGGGCCATAAGGAGGTTCCGATGAAGCGTTCTCCCGCGGTTCGCCCGCTCTTCCTCCTCGCCGCTGCCGTAGGTCTCGCGCTGGCGGTCTCGGCCGCCCTCCAGTACACGCCTCAGGAGCAGCTTCGCATCGTGCCGGCCACGCGCCTGCCGGGGAAAGTCCACCTCCTCCCGGCGACGCTGGAGACCACGCAGTGGGGGTGGTTCGACAACGCGCAGCCACCGGTCCTCCGCGTCAGCCCCGGCGACACGGTCGTCATGGAAACGATGATGCACTCGCACAACCAGATCGTCCCCGGCACGACGATCGAGGAGATCAAGAGGCTCCGGACCGACAACCCGGGCCGCGGGCCGCACACCCTGACGGGACCGATCTACGTGGAGGGCGCCGCGCCCGGCGACGTCCTCTCCGTGAAGATCAACAAGATCGTGCCGCGCTCGTACGGCACGAACTTCAACGTCCCGGGGATGTTCGGCGAGTTCCCGAAGGACTTCGCGGACGGGCAGGTCAAGTATTTCTACCTCGACTGGGACCGCAAGGTGGCCGAGTTCGCGCCGGGCATCGAGATCCCGCTGCGCCCCTTCCCGGGCACGATCGGTGTGGCGCGCGCCGAGCCGGGCAAGTACAGCACGGTGCCGCCCGGCCCGTACGCGGGGAACATGGACATCCGCGAGCTGACCGAGGGCACGACGCTCTACGTGCCCGTCTTCGTCCCGGGCGCGCTTCTCTGGTCGGGCGACTCGCACGCCGCGCAGGGGAACGGCGAGGTGAACCTCACGGCGCTCGAGACCGCGTTCAAGGAGTTCAACATCACGCTCGACGTCGTGAAGGGGAAGCCGCTGGAGTGGCCGCGCATCCGGATGAAGGACGCGTGGATCACGATGGGCAACGACAAGGACCTCAACAAGGCGCTCGAGATCCTCAAGGCCGAGACGGTGAAGTTCCTCGTCGAGGAGAAACGCGCGACGCCCGACAAGGCGCCCGCCGCGGTGGCGACGCTCGCCGACTGCCGCGTCTCGGAGGTCGTCAACATCCTGAAGGGCGTCTACTGCATGGTCGCGGACCCGGGCAAGCAGAAGAGCCTGCCGCCGCGCCCCACCGCCGAGACGCCTGCCGAATTCGTGACGACGGGAACCGACCCCGACCTCAACAAGGCGATGGACACGGCCTCGATGGCGATGATCGGCCTCCTGCAGGAGAAGAAGGGCCTCTCGCGCCTCGACGCCTACGGCCTCGCGAGCCTCGCGATGGACTGCCGCCTCGGCGACATGTCCGACGCGAAAAAGAGCGTCCACTGCCTGCTGCCCAAGAGCCTGTGGGTGGGAGGCGCGAAGCCCTGACCTCGGGCTCTGACGGGTCCGTTTGCATCATTGCGGGAGACTTGCCTTACGAGCAACCTGCGAGGGCGTGGAAGAAGTTGCGGCCCTGAGCGCGCGGCCTCCGGGAACGGAGCCCGACGCTCGGCGGCTCTCCAAGTCCCGGTACGTGTCCGGTTTGCAGTGCCCGAAGATGCTCTGGTGGAGGGTGCACGAGCCCGATGCGCCGGAGCTCGCCGCCGACGATCGGCTGCGGGCGATTCTCGCGAGAGGCCAGCGGATCGGTGTGCTTGCGCGCGCGCAGGTCCCCGGCGGCGTTCTCATCGATCTTCCGTATCAGGATCTCGAGGGCCGGGTCGCCGCGACCGCCCGGGCTCTCGCCGACGGAGCGCCCGTCGTCTATGAAGCGAGCTTTCTGGAAGACGGTGTTTTCGTGGCCGTCGACATCCTCGAGCGGCGGCGCGACGGGTTCGGTTTGGTCGAGGTCAAGTCCACGCTCGGCGTGAAGGAGCAGCACCTGCCGGACGTCGCGGTCCAGATGCACGTCGTCCGCCGTGCCGGGCTCGCGGTGAAGCGCGCGGAGGTCATGCACCTCAACCGCGAGTGCCGCTACCCGGACCTCTCGAACCTGTTCGTGCGCGAGAACGTGACGTCGCTCGTGCGGCCCGCGCTTCGCGCCGTGCCGAAGCGGGTCGCTTCGCTGCTGGCGACGCTGGCTGGCCCGCTGCCCGACGTTCCCACGGGGCCCCGTTGCAACGCCCCCTATGCCTGTCCGTTCCTCGGGCGATGCTGGCCGCCGCTCCCCGATCACCATGTGAGCACTCTCTACAGGATTCGCGTGAACAAGGTCGTCAAGCTCCTGGCGGAGGGCATCGAGACTCTCCACGATCTCCCGCTCGGCTTCGCCGCCTCGGGGCCCGTGGATCGGCAAATCCGAAGCATCAAGGCGAGCAAGGTCATCGTCGAGCCCGGCCTCCGGCCGGAGCTTGCCGCGCTCAGACCGCCGATCGCCTACCTCGACTTCGAGACCGTCAGTCCCGCGATTCCGGTGTGGCCAGGATGCCGCCCGCACGGGCAGGTCCCGGTGCAGTTCAGTTGCCACCTCCTGAAACGCAGCGGGCTGGAGCACCGCGCGTGGCTGGCGGAGGGACCTTACGACCCGCGGGTGGAGTTCGCCGGCGCGGTTCTCAGAGCCTGCGCGGAGGCCAGGACGGTGCTCGTGTACCACGCGCCGCTCGAGCGGGGGTGCATCGACGCTCTCGCGGATTCCCTTCCGCATCTTCGGGCGGACCTGGCGGCGCTGTCCGAGCGGATCCGGGATCTGCTTCCGATCGTGCGCGAAAACGTCTACCACCCGGACTTCGGCGGCAGCTTCAGCCTCAAGGACGTCTTGCCGGCTCTCGTTTCCGGGCTCGGCTACGACGACCTGGAGATCCAGGACGGCAATTCCGCCTCGACGGCCCTCGAGGCGCTGCTCCTCGACGCGGACGCTTTCAGCGCCACGGAACGGCTGGCGCTTCGGAGCGACCTTCTCCGGTATTGCGAGCGCGACACGCTTGCCATGGTGAGAATTCACGAACGGCTGCGCGCCCTTGCGGGGCTTCGATGACGGCTGTCCGATCGCTCCCTGGCTATGGCCGAACCATCGCGCTGGCTTCAGCGAAGCTACCCGCGAAGTAAGCCACATTGTGGAAGGCCTCGTGGGCGATCGCCTGGGCCACGTAGCGCGCCGCGGCTGCCTCGCTTCCGACCACGATGAGCCGCGTGTTGTGATCCTCCATCGGCAGTCGCCCATCATCCTTCGCACGCTTGATCTCTCCTACGTCCTTGCCCTCGAGAACGAGGCTCCTCGGTAGGTTTCGCGCGCCGGGTAGCGTTCCCGCGCGGAATTGTTCGGACTCTCGCGCGTCGATCACGAAAGCCGTCCGGTCTTGCTGCAGAACGTAGCGCAGCCCTTCCGCCTCGATCTGGCATACCCCACCCAGCGCCCGCCAGACGGGAATGCCGAGCTGGTAACGGCGCACGTTCGTGTAACCAGCCGCGAGAAGTTCCTCGGCCAGCCGCTTGCTCTTCCCACAGTACGGGCCGTTACAGTAGAGAATCATCGGAGCCTTCTTATCGCCGCCGACGGCCCGTCCGATTTCCGCGACATCGGACACGTATTCGGACATCGGCGCGCCTGGCTTGGCTGCGACGTTCCGCGCGCCAGGAATATGGCTGACGGCAAACTCACGGCGGGGGCGAGCGTCGAAAATGATGGCGCTGCCTGCGGCAAGGATCTGCCTCAGCTCATCCGTGGACACCTCTGTCGTGCGCTGGTTCGGCTCGCTGAGTATCGCCTGCTGAATGGGTGCTGGCACTTGCGCCGCAGAGAGGCCAGCGGCGACAACGAGCATGCCTACCGTGAGTACAGAAGCGTGGAAAGCGTCCGTTACGCCCTGTTTACCGGGCAGCATATAGGCCCCCTTTCATTGTTGACCCAAAGGGAGACTACTATTCCTCGTGGAGGCCATCTCTGACGAAACCTCGAGGCCGTCAGGCGTTCTGCGCGTCGTCGAGCCTACGGCGACACCCGCAGTCAGGAATCCGAAGAGCAACGGTCATTAGGGCTCACTCCCCATGCGCCTCCACCCCGTGCTGGCTCACGTTGTCTCCGTCTCCGGGCTTCAGCTCCCGGGCACCATCAGCGCGCCGCCCCGCGAAGCCGGAGGGAGGAGCGGGGGCTCGATCGAGACGCTCGCCGGGGAAGAGCCGCCCGGACCCCTTCGCCGGGTGGCGAGGAAGACCGCGATCGTCCACGTCGGTGCGAGGTCGACGACCGGAACGAGCTCGACGGCGAAAGCCGGGAGGAAGGCCCAGTGCCAACCGAGGAGCGCGACCATCGCAGCCCCGACCGCGATGTCGAGCACGGCGTCGAAGCCCGTGGGCGCGCCGCCGGCGAAGAGCGGCAGGAGGCCGAGCTGAACGGCGTCGGCGACGACGGCGATGATCCGCGCGGCAAGGACGCGCCGTGGCAGTTTCTCCATGCGCGCACGTTAGGCTCGGCGACGAGAGGCGGTCAACCGCCGTGCGGGAGAATCGGTCATCTGGAAGTCCCTGCTCCTCGCCGCCGTTCTTGCCGCTTCACCGCTTGCGGCGGCTGAGCCCACTCGTCTGGTCCTCGAGCCCCAGCCCGGCCTCCCGCCCTCCGCGAACCGCCTCGCCGCCGGGCCGCACCCGTGGGTCGCGAGCGTGATGGAGCTGGTGGGCCTCGACGAGCCGGGGCCGGACGTCCGCGTCGTCCTCGCGCCGGAGACGTCGCCGCTCGCGCGCGCGATGCCGGCGTGGGTGTCGGGGTACACGGACGGGGTCTCGAACGTCGTGGTCCTCCTGGCCGAGCGCACGCCGTCGTACCCGGACGGCGGTCTCGAGGAGGTGCTCGCGCACGAGGTCGCGCACGTCCTCATCCACCGGGCGAGCGGCGGCCGGCCCGTGCCTCGGTGGTTCGACGAGGGCCTCGCGATGCTCGCGGCGCGCTCGTGGCGGCTGCGCGACGAGACCGAGCTGGCGCTGGGGGTGCTGTCGGGCCCGCGCGTGCCGCTCTGGAAGCTGGACGACCTGTTCCGCGGAGAAAGGCGCGAGGTGGAGCACGGATACGCGCTGTCGGGCACGCTCGTGCACGACCTCCTCGACCGGTACGGCCCGGCGGTGCCGCGCCTCGTCCTCGCGCGCGTCGCGCGCGGAGACACGTTCGACGAGGCGATGCGCGGCGCGACGGGCGCGACCCTCCTCGACATCGGCGAGGCGTTCTACTCGCGGCAGGCGTCGCTGAAGCGCTGGATCCCGATCCTCACGAGCGGGGCCGCGCTGTGGTTCGGGATCTCCGTCCTCGCGATCGTCGCGGCGATGAGGAAGCGGCGGAGAAGGGTGGAGCTGGAGGAAGAGGCGGAGGAGGGGGAGGCGGGGGCAAATGCGGAGGAGCCCCCGGACGAGACGGTGAACTGAGCGGCAGGGCCTCACCGCCCTGCCGCCGTCTGCACGATGCGCCCGAGGTCGCGGAAATACCCTCGGGTATGCACGTACCCCGCGGATTGGCTCTCTACGGCGAAAGGTCGATGCCGAAGCGCGCTCCAAAAGCGAGCGCCACGACGCCGGCGCGCGTCGAGACGCCGGTCTTCTGGAACGTCGCCGCGAGGTGCTTGTGCACGGTCTCCGAGGAGATCGAGAGGCGGGCGGCGATCTCTTTGTTGGTGAGGCCCTGAGCCGTCAGCCCGACGACGCGGCTCTGCATCGGCGTGAGGCCGAAGCGGCCCTGGAGGTGCTGCGTGTCGAGCTCGAAGCTGCCGTCTGCGGGAATCAGGAACAGGATGTGAGATGCGGGGCGCTCCGGCGCGCCGCCCTCGTGAGGCTCCGAGCCGACGACGACCCGCACCGCACGGCCACCCGGGAGGGCCGTGAGCGGAGGCTCTTCAACGCCGACGGCCTGGGCGGCCGCCGTGAGGAAGGACTGGGGCACGGCCGGGCCGCCGAAGAGGCGGTTCGCCGCGGCGTTGCCCGTGAGGTAGTGCGAGGCCTCGTCGACGACGATGGCGGCGACCGGCAGGTGATCGAGGGCGGTCTCCAGGGCGTGCGCGCGGCGCGCGACGTCGTCGATGGCCTGCCGGGCGGCGTGGAGGTCCTGAAGGAGGGGAAGCACCATGCGCCCCGCCTCACGTTCGCTGTCCGTGAAGGAGCCCGGCTCGTCGAGGGCGACCGGGCCCCTCTCGACGAGACGCTGCCAGAGGCGGCGAACGGCGTCGAGGCGCATTCGTGCTATCGCTTCGGGCTAGGTGCAGAGAGCACAAGGCTGACCGATCTGACGAACTCTTCCGTCGAGGCCCACCAGGTTCTTACAAACGTCGAGAGCTGGGACTTGAGGAAGCACGTAGAACTTCTTCTGAATGAATTGGTCACATTCCGCGGCTGACAATGCTCGATGGAAGAGGGCCCATGCCTCTCCCAGATGACGAAATCGAAGACTGTCCGGCTTTGGCGAAGCAGTGCGCCGGCGCCATGAATACTGTGTAAGTTGGCCGAGAACATGAGCTTGAATGACGAGGAGACACCAACTCCTCTGGAAGTCAGCCAGGGTGGAATCGTCATAAGCTCTTCTCAGATGTTCCTCGAAGCGCGAGTTATCTAAGTCTTCGTGACCTCCATAATGAAGGCCCGCAGCAAAGACCTCGAGGAGAGCGGTTTTTGCGTCGGCCACTGAGCCCGGAACCACTCCGATGTAGCCTGATAACTCTGGAACCGGCACGGCCGTGGATTCGCACGGAGAGACGAACGGCTGAGGCTTCGGAGCCGACGGCGGCGCCTGAGCTCGAGCAACCCGGGCGACCGCCGAAGCCCCTAGGGACGCGAGTAACCATCTCCTGCTCTTACGCATGGCAGTCCTCCTCTTCTCGGTGTGTTTGGTGCATTAAACTCTCTTCCTGGTTCATCACACGGTCAAGTGAGGAATGAAGTACCGCGAGCGGTTGCTTCGGGCGTTTGCCGTGGTCGGCGCGGTGATGACGCTGGCCGCTCTGCCGATGGCGCTGGTGTCGGCGGGTCGGGTGGTGGAGCACCCGCTCGCTCTTCCCCTTGGCGCGACGGCTGACGGGAGCGCGAAGGCCAGCCTGCCGACCTTTTCGGGGCCCGTTCCCGTCGTCGTTACAGAAGTGCGTTACCGCGATGGCGCGTGGCGGCCGGCGACCCGGCTGGACAGCATCCGTGAGCGGAGCGGATTGCCGGTGGGGACGCCGGTGGCCTACCGGTACAAACGCGCCGACGGGTCGACTGGTGAGGCCGAGGGGGCCGTGGGCGAGCGGCCGGCGACCGCCCTCGGAGTCTTGAACCGGCTGGCGTGGATCCTCGTCGCGGGGGGGCTCGCGGTGGGCGCGCTCGTCCTCGCGGTGGGCGCCACGGGCCTCCGCTCGCTCGTCGCGGCGGCGGCGATAGCCGGCACGGCCTATGTCGTCGGGCTGGGTTTTCTCGAATCGACGCTCGTGGAGCTGGGGAGCGCCTCCATGAAGGAGGCGCTCATCCTTCTTTCGCGGACGTTTCCGTTCGACCTGACGTACTTCCTGCTTTTCTGGATGCTCGAGCTCTTTCCCGGTGCACTCCCAAAGGCCTCGTGGCACGGCTGGGCCGGAAGGGCGCTTCTCGTATTGGGTCTCGCGTGTTCCGCCGTCACGCTCACGGGCGAGATCCCGGGCTTCCTCGAATTCCGGTTCGCGCAACCGGCGCAAGCCCGCTGGCTCGCGGCGCAGTCGCTGCTTCGATTCGGCGTGACGCTGATCTGCGGCTTGTCGATCGTCGCTCTCATTGCCGGGCAATGGCAGCTCTACAAGCGCGCGGGCCTCCGTCCCGCTGAACGAGGGCGGACTCAGCTCGCCGGATGGGCGCTCCTTGCCGGGGCGGCGCCGAGCGTCGTCGTCGTATCGGTCCAGGCGATCGGTCGGCTTCTGACGAACCGCCTCGTGCTCCCGAACGTCGTGATGTCGCTGGCCTTCGCCCCTCTGGTCATCGTGCCGGCGGTCGTCGTCTTTCTGAGCCTGTCGCCCGAGGCCGCGCCGGCGAAACTGCTCGTGCGGCGCGCCGCGGTCTTCCTCCTCGCGCGGCGCACGGTGCGGGCCGCGTGCTTCGCACCGCTCGTCCTTCTCGCCTTCCACCTCTGGCGCCACCGGGACGAGCCTCTCTCGGCCGTCCTGTTGGCGCATCCCTTCACCATCGGCGCCGCGACGATCGGGACCGTGCTCGGTCTCGCGTGGCGCGAGTCGTTCCAGCGGCGGGTAGAAGGGTGGCTGGAGTCGTCCCCGCCGGACGCCGACCGGATCGTGTCGGCCGTGGGCGACCGGGCGCGCGGGGCGACGAGCCTCGACGACCTCGCCGTGGCGCTCTCGGCGGAGGTGAAGAGAGGCTTCGGG